>NZ_JBMDKU010000011.1:0-191359 GCF_057809855.1 Phenylobacterium sp. FG114
GGAGGCCTCGCGCCGGGTCCTGGGCCAGCGCCACTACGATGTGCAGCTCGTAGGCGGCCAGATCCTGCACCAGGGCGGCATCGCCGAGATGCGGACCGGCGAAGGCAAGACCCTGGTGGCCACCGGGCCGGTGTACCTGAACGCCCTGGAGGGCAAGGGCGTCCACGTCATCACCGTCAACGACTACCTCGCCCAGCGCGACAGCGAATGGATGGGCCAGGTCTACCGCTTCCTCGGCCTCTCGGTGGGCGTGATCGTCCACGGCCTGAGCCAGAACCAGCGCCAGGAGGCCTACGCCTCGGACATCACCTACGGCACGAACAACGAGTTCGGGTTCGACTACCTGCGGGACAACCTGGTCTACGACGTCAGCGAGATGGTCCAGCGCGGCCACAACTTCGCGATCGTCGACGAGGTCGACTCGATCCTGATCGACGAGGCGCGCACGCCGCTGATCATCTCGGGCCCGACCGAGGACCGGTCCGACTTCTACCGGACCATCGACCTGCTCATCAAAGAGCTGATCCAGGACAAGACCACCTACGACTACGACGAGAAGCAGCGGCAGGTGATCCTGACCGAGGAAGGCTCGGAGAAGGTCGAGGAAATGGCCGCCGCCGCCGGCCATCTGGCCGAGGACTCGGCCGGTCTCTACGACCCGGCCAACATCTCGGTGGTGCACCACATCAACCAGGCGCTCCGCGCCAACGTGATGTACGTGCGCGACAAGGACTACATCGTCCGCGCGGGCGAGGTGATCCTGATCGACGAGTTCACCGGGCGTATGATGCACGGCCGCCGCCTGTCGGAGGGCCTGCACCAGGCCATCGAGGCCAAGGAAGGCGCCGTCGTCCAGCCCGAGAACCAGACCCTGGCGTCGGTGACGATCCAGAACTACTTCCGCCTCTACTCGAAGCTGTCGGGCATGACCGGCACCGCCGCCACCGAGGCCCAGGAATTCATCGACATCTACAAGATGGACGTGGCCGAGATCCCGACCAACCGGCCGGTCCAGCGCATCGACGACGACGACGAGGTCTACCGTACGGCCGCAGAGAAGAACCGCGCCGTCACCTTGCTGATCGAGGAGTGCTACCGCCGCAAGCAGCCGATCCTGGTCGGCACGGTGTCGATCGAGCGCTCGGAACAGCTGTCGGAGTTGCTGAAGGCCCACACGTTCGAGCTGGACGGCAAGACCATTAAAGGCATTCCGCACAACGTGCTGAACGCCCGCTTCCACGAACAGGAGGCCAGCATCGTGGCCGACGCCGGCGTGCCCGGCGCGGTGACCATCGCCACCAACATGGCCGGCCGCGGCACCGACATCCAGCTCGGCGGCAACGTGGACATGCGCCTCGCCAAGTGGCGTGAGGAACAGCGCGAGGCGGGGATCGAGGTCACGCCCCAGCAGGCGCTGGACAAGAAGGCCGAGATCGAAGCCGACATCAAGGACCTGAAGGAACAGGCCCTGGCCGCCGGCGGCCTGTTCGTCCTGGGCACCGAGCGCCACGAGAGCCGCCGGATCGACAACCAGCTCCGCGGCCGGACGGGCCGCCAGGGCGACCCTGGCCACTCCAAGTTCTTCCTGTCCTGCGAGGACGACCTGCTGCGCATCTTCGCCGGCGAGCGCTTGGACGCGATCATGCGCACCTTCGGCGTTCAGGAAGGCGAGGCCATCACCCACAAGTGGCTGAACGGCGCCATCGCCACGGCCCAGAAGCGCGTCGAGCAGCGCAACTACGAGATCCGCAAGAACCTGCTGAAGTACGACGACGTCATCAACGACCAGCGCAAGGCCGTGTTCGAGCAGCGCCAGGAGTTCATGGAGGCGTCCGACCTGCAGGAGATCCTGGCCGAGTTCCGCGCCGACACGATCACCGACTTCGTGAACCGCTATCTGCCGCCCAAGGCCTATGCCGAGCAGTGGGACGTGGAGGGCCTGGACGCCCACGTGCAGCAGTACCTCGGCCTGCAGCTCCCGATCGCCGCCTGGGCCGCCGAGGAAGGCATCGCCAACGAAGAGATCGAGGACCGTATCCGCAAGGCGGCCGACGAGCGGGCGGCCGAGCGCAACGCCATGGTGGGCGAGCACATGCGCACCATCGAGAAGAGCTTCCTGCTGCAGACCATCGACCAGCAGTGGCGCGAGCACCTGATGCACATCGACCACCTGCGCACGGTGATCGGCCTGCGCGGTTACGGCCAACGCGACCCGCTGAACGAGTTCAAGACCGAGGCCTTCTCGCTGTTCGAGACGCTGCTCACCGATCTGCGCCAGAACGTCACCAAGTGGCTGATGACGGTGGAGTTCGCTTTCGAGGAGCCGCCGCAGCAGCCGCTGGCGCCGCAGACCTTCGAGGTCCACCTCGATCCGCTCACCGGCGAGAACGAGCTGGAGCGCGGCTTCGTCCCCGACGGCATCCCCGCCGAACAGCGCGCCGCCCTGCCGGTCTCGGCCCTGCCCGACGGGTGGGAGGACACCGGCCGCAACTCGCCCTGCCCCTGCGGCTCGGGAAAGAAATTCAAGCACTGCCACGGCGCGCTGATCTAGGCGCCCATTGCCGGACGTGACGGAAGGGCGGTCAGGCTGCCTCCAGTGATTTGGAGGCTCGCGCGATGACCGTCCTGCCCAAGGCCTGCATCATCGGCGCGGGCTGTTCAGGCTTCACCACCGCAAAGCGGCTGAAGGACCTGGGCGTGCCGTTCGACTGCTTCGAGATGTCGGATGACATCGGCGGCAACTGGTACTTCAAGAACCCCAACGGCCTCTCGGCCTGTTACGAGAGCCTGCACATCGACACGTCGAAGTGGCGGCTGGCGTTCGAGGACTATCCGGTGCCGGCCGACTGGCCCGACTTCCCGCACCACGCCCAGCTGCTGCAGTACTTCAAGGACTACGTGGACCACTTCGGTCTGCGGCCGCTGATCACCTTCAACACGCGCGTCGAGCTGGCGGAACGGACCGGCGACGGCCTTTGGAAGGTGACCCTGTCCACCGGCGAAACCCGGCTCTACGATGTCCTCTTCGTCTGCAATGGCCACCATTGGGACGCTCGCATCCCCGAGTATCCCGGCGCGTTCGACGGCCCGGCCTTCCACGCCCACGACTACCGCGACCCGTTCGATCCCGTGGACATGCGCGGCAAGAAGGTCGTGGTGGTCGGCATGGGCAACTCGGCCATGGACATCGCCTCCGAGCTCTCACAACGCCCCATCGCCAAGACCCTCTGGGTGGCGGCCCGTCGGGGCGTCTGGGTGCTGCCGAAGTACATGGACGGCAAGCCGGCCGACAAAGCCTCGATGCCCCACTGGATGCCGCGCAAGCTGGGGCTCAGCCTGGCGCGGGCCAAGATCAAGAAGACCATCGGCGCCATGGAGGACTACGGCCTGCCGAAGCCGGACCACGAACCGCTGGAGGCGCACCCCTCGGTGTCCGGCGAGTTCCTGACCCGGGCGGGCTGCGGCGACGTCAAGTTCAAGCCCAACATCGCCGAGCTGATGGGCCGGCGGGTCCGCTTCGAGGACGGCAGCGTCGAGGACGTCGACGCCATCGTCTACGCCACGGGCTATCGGATCAGCTTCCCGTTCTTCAAAGACCCGGCCCTGCTACCCGACGCCGAGAACCGCTTCCCGCTGTTCAAACGGATGATGCAGCCGGGCGTGCCGAACCTTTTCTTCATGGGCCTGGCCCAGCCCCTGCCCACGCTGGTGAATTTCGCCGAGCAGCAGGCGAAGTTGGCCGGCGCCTACCTCACCGGCCGGTACCTGCCCCCCTCGCCGACCGAGATGGCGGAGGTGACGAAGTCCGACGAGGCGCTGCATCTCGGCCCCTACTACAAGGCCGCGCGGCACACGATCCAGGTGGACTTCGGCCTCTACGTCCACGACCTGCTCAAGGAGATCGAGCGGGGCGAGAAGCGGGCGAAGGCGGCGGGCTACGCCCTGCCCGTCGCCGCCCGGGCCACGTTGGAGCCCGCGTAGGCCACCCGGCCTTCGATCAGCCGGGCGATGCGGCGCACGCCCTCATCGATGTCGGCGGGCGAGGGCAGCGAATAGCTGAGCCGCAGCGTGTTGGCCTCCGGGTCCACGGCGAAGAACGGCCCGCCGGGCACGAACGCCACGCGCTCGTCCGCCAGGGCGGCCTCCAGCAACTGGGCGCCGTCCATGCCTTCGGGAAGCTGCAGCCAGACGAACATCCCGCCCTGCGGCTTCGACCAGGTGACGCCCATCGGCATGTGCCGCGCCAGCGCCGTCTGCATCGCCGAGGCCCGCTCGCGATAGTGGCCGCGCAACCGCTCAAGGTGCGCGTCGTACCCCTCGGCCACGACGCGCGCGGCGACCATCTGATTGATCGTCGAGACGTGCAGGTCGCAGCCCTGCTTCAGGAGCACCAGCTTATCGATCACCGCCCGGGGCCCGCACACCCAGCCTAGCCGCAGCGCCGGCGACAGGGTCTTCGAGAACGTCCCGCAGAACAGGGTGCGCGCGCCCTCGATCCCGCCCGAACGCGCCACGTCCAGGGCGATCAGCGACGGCTCGTCGGTCCCCGCGAAGCGGAGTTCGCGGTAGGCTCCATCCTCCACCACCACCAGATCATGGGCCGCAGCGCGCGTCAGCAGCGCCTCGCGCTCGCGCTTCGGCATGGTCCGGCCGGACGGGTTGGCGAAGTCGGGCACCAAGTAGGCGATCCGCGCATTGCCCGGGATCTCGCCGGCGAGGTCGCCGTAGGCGGGCTCATAGGCGTTGAACGCCCCCAGAGCGCCCATGTAGGTCGGCCGCTCGACCATCACCGTGTCGCCACGGCTGAGGAACAGCTTGCCGATCAGGTCAAGCGCCTGCTGCGAGCCCGCGGTGATGACGATGTTCCCCTCGTCGCAAGGCACGCCCTGGGCGGTCATCCGCTCGGCGATCCAGCGGCGCAGCGCAGGCAGGCCCTCGCTCACCGAGTACTGCAGCGCCTGGGCTCCGGCCTCGGCGAGCACCTCGCCGTACAGCTGGGCGATCCGCTCGGTCGGAAACAGCACGGGGTCGGGGATGCCCCCCGCGAACGACAGGATGTCGGGCTGGTCGAGCAGCTTGAGCAGCTCGCGAATCTCCGAGGCGCGCACATGCGCCATGCGGCTCGAGAAGCGGTCGGTCCAGGGGTTGGTCATGAGGTCTCCATCTGGCGGCGGATGGAGGGGGTCTGCTGGCCGATCCATCCGCGAGTTGGGCGGGGATCGGTGGGCCTAGGCAGCCTAGCTGCGCACGACCTCGCGACGCCCCGGAAGGGCGGCGGCTACTTTCGCGACGAGAGCGAGGCGAATGGTCATGGTGCGAGTTGCATAGCGGCTGGAAGCGGCGCTGTCACGGTCCAGTCTGGGCGAAGTGGACGTCCCCGCTCAGCGCGTCACGATCGGGAACCCGGCGCGGGGCGCCGACAGCATGCCCAGCAGCCTCGCCAGCGCCGTGCTGTCGCCCGCTGTCGCCTGTCCCGAGAGATCGGCCCCCGCCAGCGCTCCACCCAGGAACTGGGAGCGCGGCATGGCGTAGGTCCCGTCCGCCTTCCCAGTCTCCGGATCGGCCTCGTAGGTCAGCACGTCGTGTTTCACCCGCACGCGAAAGCGCTCCTTGCGGTCGGGGAAGGCCAGGTCGACCGACACCTCGGCGCCCTTCGACTTCGCGGGATCCAGCCGCACGGCCAGCAGGTCCAGCAGCATCGGCGTCGGCGTGTTGCGCACGAGCTCCAGGGAGGCCGACGCGCCGGCCGCCGGCGCCACGCCGTTCCGCAACTCGCGGGCGCCGGTCAGGTACATGTTGCGCCAGATCGCGCTCTCGGCCGCCGCGCCCTGGCGGTCGTACGCCCTGGCCAGCAGTTCGCGGGCGGCCTTGTCGGTCGCGTCGGCCATGACGACGCGGTTGGCCAGCTCACCGGCCCAGCGGTCATCGCCCTTGTCGTAGGCGGCCTGGGCGGCGGCCAGCACCTTGGCCGGCCCGCCCATCATCTCGACATAGCGCTTCGCCTCGTCGGCCGGCTCCAGCGGCGCGAGATGGACCGGGTTGGCGTCGTACCAGCCCATGTAGCGTTGGTAGACCGCGCGGGAGTTGAAGCTCATCGTCCCGTAGTAGCCGCGGTTGTACCACGCGCTGTCCAGCGCCTCGGGCAGCCTGATCCGGTTGGCGATCTCGGCGGGGAGCAGGCCGTCGTTCATCATCCGCACGGACTGGTCGTGCAGGTATTTGTAGGCGTCGCGGTGCTTCTCCAGGTAGTCGCCGATCTCGGCCTGGTCGAACCGCGGCCAGCCGTGGCTGGTCATCAGCACGTCCGACTTGTCGCCGTAGAGCCGGATGGATTCCGAGAGATAACCGGCCCACTCCTTGGCGTCCCGCACCAGCGCCCCGCGCGGGGTCAGGACGTTGTGCATCGTCGCGTTGGCGTTCTCCGCCAGGTCCAGCAGCTTCAGCTCGGGAAAATAGAGGTTCATCTCGGCCGGCGCCTCGGTGTTCGGCGTCAGCTGGAACTGGATGCGGACACCGTCCACCGTCAGCTCCTGTCCGCTCCTGGCGATGTCCACGTTGGGCGGCACGAGGGTCTGGGTTCCCCCGCTGACCGCCATGCCGATCCCCGAGTTCACCAGCCCATCCGGCCCCTTCGGCAGCAACGAGCCGAATTGGTAGAGCGCGCGGCGCTGCATGGCGGCGCCGGCGATGATGTTCTCGCTGACCGCATGCTCCAGGAACCCTTGCGGCGCGATCACCTGGACCTTGCCCGCGTCGACGTCGGGCTGGGCCACCATCCCCCGCGCGCCGCCGAAGTGATCCACGTGGCTGTGCGTGTAGATCAGGGCCACCACGGGCCGGGCGCCCAGCTTGGCGTTGGCCAGGTCCAGGGCCGCCTTGGCCGTCTCGGCCGAGGTCAGGGGATCGATGACGATCCAGCCGGTCTTGCCGGCGATGAACGTGGCGTTGGCGAGGTCGAAGCCGCGCACCTGCCAGACGCCCTTGGTCACCTCGAACAGGCCGCTCTTGGCCAGCAGCTGCGACTGGCGCCAGAGGCTGGGGTTCACGCCGGCCGGCGCCGGCGCCTTCAGGAATCCGTAGGCGGAGAGATCCCATACCACCCGTCCGTCGGCGGCGGTGATCTTCGGGTCGTCGCGCGTGGCGACGAAGCCCTTCTCGGCGAAGGCGAAATCCTGGCGGTCGGCGAAGTCCGGCCCCGCGATCGCCGGCCCGGCCAGAGCTGTCAGGGCCACCGCCGCCACCATCATCCCACGCATGCCGCTTCTCCTCCGTTTCGGGCGGACCGTGGCCGCGCCAGGCGAGCTTGGCAATGCGTAGGTGACAGCTGATCACCCATCCCGGGGGCCGCCCGCCGGGTGAGTTGTCGCGCCGCGGCGGATGCCGGAGAGTGGCGCGATGAGTCCGCACGTCGCCTCCCGCCGCGCCTTACTCACAGGCGCCGGCGCCGTCCTGGCCGCCGGACCGGCCGCGGCCCAGGCGACGGCCTTCGGCGCGGACGACATCCGCAAGGTGCTCGCACATCGGGTCGACACCCAAAAGCGCGGCACGGGGGCCGTCGTGGGCATGCGGGACGCCCACGGCCGCTCGGCGGTCGCCTACGGCTCGACCCGGATTGGTGGGCCGCCGGCGGACGTGCGCTCGATCTTCCCGATCGCCTCCCTGACGAAGGTGTTCACCGCGCTGCTGCTGTCCGACGCCGTGCAGGGTGGCCAGATGCGCCTCGACGACCCGCTGTCGAAGCACTTGCCGGCCGGCGTCACCGTGCCCGACTTTCAGGGCCGCCCGATCACCCTGGCCGACCTGGCGACCCACAGCGCCGGCCTGCCGCTGCGGCCGCCGAACCTGCATTCCAAGGATCCGGACGATCCCTACGCGGGCTACACCACCGCCGACCTCTATGCCGGGATCTCTGCCTTCAAGCTGGCGCGCGCGCCGGGCGCCGAGTTCGAATACTCCAACTTCGCCTACGGCCTCCTGGGCCAAGCCATCCAGCATCGCCTGGGCCGCAGCTACCGCGAGCTGATCCGCGAGAAGATCACCGGCCCGCTCGGCATGGCCGACACCGGCCTCGCCGCCCCGGCTGCGACCGACCCTCGGCGCGTGCAGGGCTACACGGCCGACCTGAAGCCCGCGCCGCCGTGGGACTTCGACGCCCTGGCCGAGGCGGGCAGTCTGTTTTCGACGGTGACCGATATCCTGACCTTCCTGGGCGTCTGGCTCCGCCCCGACAGCAGCCCGTTGGGCCCCGCCGCCCTGGCGATGCTGGCGATCGATCGCCCCGGCGACTCCAACGAGATTCGCATGGCGCTGGGCTGGAGGATCGTGCGGAGGGCAAGCCGCCGGATCGTCTGGAGCAACGGCTCGGCCGGCGGTTGCCGCGCCTTCATGGGCTTCTGCCCCGAGACCGGCGCCGGCGTCGCAGCCTTCAACAACGCACAAACGGGGATGGGGGTCGACGACGTCGGCCTGCGCTGGCTGGGCGTCACCGATCAGAACATCGACATGAGCATGCCGGTCACACACGTCGAAATCACGCTGCCGCGCGACAGGCTCGAACCGCTCGCGGGCCTCTACTGGCTGGCCGACGACGACACGATAATCGTCCGCGTGGAGGGCCCGAACCTCGTCGCCCAGCTCGGCAAGCAGGTGCTGCCCATCTATCCCGAGAGCCCGAGCAGGTTCTTCTTCAAGGCCGCCGACGCCCAGATCGAGTTCGTTCCCGGCGGTCTGATCTTCGCGCAGTCTGGCCAGACCTGGCGCTACGTCCGCCGCCCCTAGGCGAGAGGCCTCCCGCCCGCAGTCCCCATGCCTGCAAGCGGGAGGCTGGTCATCGGAGCGCTAGGCGATCCAAGCCAGGAGGTCGCCGCCCTTCGCGAGGGTCACGCCCATCCCTACCGCGTCGTCACCCGCCAGCGACGACAGGGTCACGGCCTCGCCAGGCAGCGGGTACGGCAGGATCGTGAACACGCCGTCGTCGCCCGGCATCGGGAACGGCAGGATGTGGAACTCGCCCTCGTCGCCCGGCGTCACCACGCCGGTGTCGTCGGGCGCGATCTCGCCGCGCTCGTGGACAGTGACGTAGCCGTCTTCCTTGCCGTCGCCGTCGATGTCGATCGAGACGCGCTGGCCGCCCTTCTCGTCGGCTTCCCGGCCGAGGATGGCGGCGTTCGAGCCCAGCTGGCTCAGGTCCAGCTCGTCGCCCTCGTGGAAGTCCATGATCGTCCCGAGGTTCTCGGGCCCGTCGGCGCCCGGGTTGGTCGAGGTCAGCACGAAGGTGTCGTTCCCTTCGCCGCCGAAGGCCACCCGGCCGTCGAGCACCAGGAGGTCGTCGCCGTCGGTCCCCGCGACGATCCGCATGCGGCCGGCGTCGCCGGGGTGGGGTTCGCCCGGCGCGATCGGCATGGGCATCGGGACCGCGTCGGTCGGCGGAAGCAGTGTTGGACCGCTCACCGCTGGGCCGCTCGACACGGAGCTCCCAGGATCATTGATAGGCATTACTGAAGTCTCCTGAACGTCCCCCCGAGGGCAGGCCAAGCTCTGCCTTGGGTTGCCGCCAGAGTCCAGTAATTACGCAACGAGTTTATATGAGTCTTTCGCGACACCCGTGCCCGCGCCGACTTGACTCGGGGTCCTCCGCCGGGCCGCATCCGGGCCTGGGATGGAGGATCGGATGGGTGGGTTCAAGGGGCTCGTGACGGCGCTGGCCGTGGCCGTGGGGCTGGGCGGTCCCGCCGCAGCGCAGACGGCCGAACAGGCCGCCGCCTTCGCGAAGCTGGATCCCCTGTTCGCGACCTTCATGCAGGAGCGCCACTCGCCGGGCCTCGTCTACGGCGTCGTGGTCGACGGCAAGCTGGCCTATGTGCGGACGCTGGGGGTGCAGGATACGAGGACCAACGCGCCGGTTACCCCCGACACGGTCTTCCGCATCGCCTCGATGTCGAAGAACTTCACCGCCCTCGCCGCCCTGAAGCTGCGCGACGAGGGCAAGCTCCGGTTCGACGCGCCGGCAGAGACCGTGATCCCCGAGCTCGCGCGGCTGAAATACCCCACCACCGACAGTCCCAAGATCACGGTGCGCGACCTGCTGACCCACAGCGCGGGCTTCGTCACCGACGACCCCTGGGGCGACCGGCAACTGCCCATGAGCGAGGCGGACTTCTCCAGGTTCGTGGCGGCCGGCGTGCCGTTCTCGCGGGCGCCGGGGATGGCGTTCGAATACTCCAACCTCGGCTACGCCTTGGTCGGGCGCGCCGTCACCAACGCATCCGGCCGCAACTATGCCGACTACATCGAGGGCGCGTTCCTCAAGCCCCTTGGCATGAGCTCCAGCACCTATGACCTCGCCAAGGCACCGAAAGGCCGTCTGGCCGTCGGCTATCGCTGGCAGGACGATGCCTGGGTCGAGGAGCCTGCGCTGGGCCCAGGCGCGTTCGGGGCGATGGGCGGCCTGATGACCACGGCCAACGACTACGCCCGCTACATGGCCTGGGAGCTGGCAGCCTGGCCACCCCGCGACGGGGCGGAGGACGCGATCCTCAAGCGTTCCAGCGTCCGCGAGATCGTGCGCGGCCAGAACTTCGCGGGCGTGCAGAGCCGCATCGACAGATCCGACCCGGCCGGCTGCGACCGCGCGCGGACCTACGGGATGGGCACCATCGCCTACGCCGACTGCGTGCTCGGCGCCCACTTCACGCACTCGGGCGGGCTACCGGGCTACGGCTCCAACGTCCTGATGCTGCCCGAGCGCGGCGTGGGCGTCTTCGCCTTCTCCAACCTGACCTACGCGCCAATCACCCTGGTGGTGCGCGACGCCGCAATCGTGCTGACGCGGAGTGGGGCCTTCCCAGTGCGTGCCACGCCGCCGAGCGCGGGCCTGCAGGCCATGGCCGCGGCCGTGCAGCGGATCTACGCGGCCGGCGACGTGCTGGCGGCCCGCGACGCACTGGCGATGAACGTGCTCCTCGACCGTGATGCGCGCCGCCGCAACGCCGAGATCGCCGCGCTGAAGGCCAAGCTCGGTGCGTGTCGCGCCGCCGAACCGATAGCCGCCGACAGCGCCATGTCGGCCATGCTGACTTTCCCCTGCGAGCGGGGCGCCTTGCGCGCGCGCGTGATCCTCGCTCCCACCACACCGACATCGATGCAGATGGTCGAGTTCTCGAGCTAGCGAGGCCGGACGATGTGGCCTTCGTCCGGCTTCACGTCGCCCGCGACGACCTGACCGTAGAGCGCCTGCAGCGCCTCGGGGCCGACGTGGTGCTTCAGCGTCAGCCAAGGGTTGCCGGCGATGAAGTCCTGCAGCGCCGTCTTGAAGCGGGCATCCAGCTCGGCCGGACCCCAGTCCTTCATCCGCTGGCGGATCCGGTCGGGGGCGAAGAAGAAGACCGGCGTCGGGCCGGGGAGCTGTGCGGGCGCGCCGCGCGGGGCGTCCCAGTGGGTGACGCCCACCACGACGCTGCTGGCCAGGGCGTCGCCCAGCGTGCGGTGGACCTCGGCGGTCACCGCGCTGCGGCCGGCGAAATCCACATAGGCGACCGGCGCCTCGGCCTTGATCGCGCCGATGGCCTCATACGTCTCGACCTCGTCGTAGAGGCCGGTGCGCGTCAGCAGGTCGAGGTGCGCGGGCGACGTCAGCCCGATCACCTTCACCCCACGCTTGTGGGCCAGCCACGCCAGCCCCATGGCCGTCTTGCTCGAGGCGCTGGACAGCACCAGCGTCCGGGGCGCCGCCTCGGCGATCTGGTCGTCCAGCAGGAAGCTGGTCATGAACAGGGGCCTGAGCAGCGAGCGCCAGTCGTCATCCGGCGCCGCCGGCGCTTCCTGGTAGGCGTTGTAGGTGGGCGGCAGCTCGGCACGGTGGGCCGAGACCTCGACATAGCCCGCCGGGCGCTTCTGCAGCCGTGCCACCGTATGGCTCGACATCGGCCAGTAGCCGAAGAGCCGGAGGCCCTCCGGTGCGTCGGCCGTGTTGGAACGCACGACGCGGGCGTAGCCCCACACCGGGATGCGCCCCAGGCCCTCGGGCGCCGGGAAGAACTTCCAGTAGCCGATCTGGTCGCCCACGGCGCCGTAGGTGACGTTGTTGGCCGTCAGCGCGAAGCTCTCGACCTCCAGCAGCGCCTCGCCGTCGGCCAGCGGGACATCCAGGTCAGCCTGGGCGACGGCCGTCTTGCGCAGGTCGCCCCGGTCCACGAGCAGGTCCCACCCGTTCATACGCAATCTCCGAGCCTGGCCATGTTCGCCGAAAATGGACCGTCATGGCGAGGTTATCCGCGCCATGACGGTCAGGGGGGAAATCAGTCGATCGCGGCCCAGTTGCCGTGGAAGCCGAACGGCATCCGGCGCGGCATCTCGGCGATGGCGATCGGCCCCTTGGCCACGTCCTGGGCTTCGAAGATGGCCAGGTCGGAGCGGTTCTCGCCCGCCCGCCAGATCACCGCCGTCAGCCAGCCGTCGCCCTCGGCCGCGTCGGCCGAGCGGGGCACGAACACGGGCTCCGACGTCAGGTCGCCGCCGTTCAGCTCGTAGACCTGGCGCTTGCCGGTCGACAGGTCGAGGTGGGCGATGGCGCACTGCTTGACCGTGCCGCTGGCCGTGGGGTCGGCGGCGTACCAGCCGTGGCGATGCTTCAGCGTCTCGACCCGCGGATCGACGCGCGGGAACTCGCCGTCCAGGTCGTCCAGCTTGGTCTCCTGGATCGCGTCCGACGCGCCGTTCAGGTCGAAGGTCCAGCGCACCAGGCGGGCCGCCGACTTCTCGCCCGGCCGGCCGTCGGCGTATGGGAACAGCGGAGCCACGTCGTAGCGCATGACGTCGCAGTGGATCTTGCCGTCCTCTTCCCAGGAATTCAGCGGGTGGAAGACGTAGCAGGCCTCGGTGTTGAACCAGCGGATCGTCGAGACGTCGGCGTCGCGGCGCATGACGCCCACGTAGCTGCCCTTCTCCGGCTCCCAGGCGAACGCGGGCTTGCCGCTCATCGCCCGTTCCAGGCTGGCGGTCAGCGGCAGGATCGGGAACAGGGCGTGGTTCTCGGTGACCATGAAGTCGTGGACCATGCAGGCGAAGGGAGCCTGGAAGTCCTGGCGGCGCACCAGCGAGCCGTCGGCCGCCGTCACGCCGTAGCTCATGCCGGCCGAGAGCGGCATCTGACCGACGCCATAGGCGAACCAGACCATCTCGCCGGTCTTCGGGTCGAGCTTCGGGTGGGCCGTCACCTTGCCGTTGAACTCGCGATCGTAGCCCTTCGAGGCCAGGGTGCGCGGATCCATGGCGAAGGGGTGGTGCCCCTCTTCCAGCGCCAGCAGCTTGCCGGCGTGCCAGACGATGTTCGTGTTGGCGACGCCGCCCTCGTTGCCCATGGCCAGCGGGTCGGTGGTCATCGGGTTGCCGAAGCTGCCGAACAGCGAGCGGCCGTGCTCGTGCTCCAGCTCCCACTTGGGCGTTCGCACATAGCGGTTGCGGTAGCTGACCTTGCCGTCGGCCACGTAGAATCCGTGCACCATGCCGTCGCCGCCGAACCAGTGGTGATTGGGGTCGCGGGGCTCGAACTGCGGGTTCGGTCCGATGCGGAACAGTGCCCCGCGCAGGCCCGCCGGGATCTCGCCCTTCACCACCAGATCGAAGTCGTCCTCCGAGCGGACCGGGGCGAAGTTGCCCGCCAGATACGGATTGATGCGCACGTCGCCGTCCATGAGCCGATCCTCCGATTGTGTTTTGTAACTTACGTTGTAAATTCATGCGGGAGGCCGTACCCCTTGGCAAGCGTTTTCTTCCGCAGACGAGTCGAATGCCCCGCGTCCTGACCGAGACCGACGTCGCCGACTTCCGCGAGCGCCTCTGCGCCGCCGCCGAGCGGCTGTTCGCCGAGAAGGGGCCGGATGCGGTCACCATGCGCCAGCTCGCCGCCGCGCTGGGCGTCTCGCCGATGACGCCCTACCGATATTTCCAGGACAAGGACGACATCCTGGCGGCCGTCCGCACCAACGGCTTCACCCAGTTCGCCGAGGCGCTCGAGAAGGCCCGAGACGGCGCCAAGAGCGCGCGCGCCAAGGCCGCGTCGGTGGGCGACGCCTACGTCCGCTTCGCCTTCGAGCACCCCCACACCTATAAGCTGATGTTCGACCTGAACCAGCCGATGGACGACAGCTATCCCGACCTCGTCGAAGCCGGGCGGCGTGCGCACGAGACCCAAACCGCCTGGGTCAAGGACCAGATCGCCGCCGGCGAGATGGCCGGCGACCCGGAGCAGATCGGCGCCATGTTCTGGGCTGCCACCCACGGCGTGGTGGTGCTGGAAATGGCGGGTAAGCTGCCCCCCGGCTCGGCCAAGGACCTCCACCACCGCCTCAGCGCCACCCTGGCCAAGGGCCTGAAGCCGGGCGACTGACGGCCGCTTGACCGCCCCGCACGGAAACCTGCGAGGTTCACCGCAACAGCGGGAGGCGTGGATGGCTGAGATCAAACCCTTTGAGGTGACCTGGACCGAGGCCGAGGTGGGCCGCGTGCTGGATCAGGTGCGCGCCTATCTGTGGCCGCCGGCGCCGCGGGTTCCCGATGGTTGGGCCTATGGCTGCGACGGGGCCTATCTCAAGGCGCTCTGCGAGCACTGGACCGACGCCTATGACTGGCGCGCCGCGGTCGCCGACCTCAACCGCTTCCCGCAGTTCACCGCCCGCGTCGAGGACTTCGACCTCCACTTCCTGCATGTGGTCGGCGAGGCGGGCGGCAAGCGGCCGCTGCTGGTCACCCACGGCTGGCCGGGCTCCCACTATGAGTTCTGGCAGGCGATCGAGAAGCTGGCGTTTCCTTCGCGGTTCGGCGGCCAGGCCTCGGACGCCTTCGACCTTGTCATCCCGTCGCTGCCCGGCTTCGGTTTCTCGTCGAAGCCTACGCGCCCCATGGGCCAGCGCACGACGGCCCGGCTCTTCAACGCCCTGATGACCGAGGTTCTCGGCTATCGCAGCTACCTGGCGCAGGGCGGCGACTGGGGCGCCATGGTCACGTCCTGGCTGGGCCGCGAGCACGGGGCGAACGCGCGGGCGATCCACCTCAACATGCTGGGCTTCCGTCCGCACGGCGGGCCGACGGACGAGGCCGAGGTCGCCTGGGCGCAGAAGCAGGCCGCCGCGATGGAAGTCATGGGCGCCTATTTCCGGCTGCAGGTCTCGAAGCCCCAGTCCATCGCCTGGATGGGCGCCGGCAACCCCGTGGGCCAAGCGGCCTGGATCGCCGAACGCTTCCACGACTGGTCCGACCTGAACGTGAAGTCGATGGACGAGGCCTATCCCAAGGACCGGCTGCTCACCAACATCATGCTCTACGTCATGACCGGCAGCTTCACCTCGGGCGCCTGGTACTACCGCGGCCTGGTGGAGGAAGGCGGCGTGGCCTTCGCCGCCGGCGAGCGCGTGGAAACCCCGACGGCCTTCGCCAACTTCCCGGGCGAGCCCCTCTACGCCGCCCCGCCTCGCAGCTTCGCCGAGCGCGCCTACAACATCGTGCGCTGGACCGACATGCCTCGCGGCGGCCACTTCGCGGCCATGGAGGAGCCCGACCTGTTCGTCGATGAAGTCCGCGCCTGGGGTCGGGAGCACGGCTAGACGGGCTTGCCGTCGCGGGCCGAAGCCGTAGAAGCCAACCCATGGCCCGATACGACTTCGCATCCGACAACACCGCCCCCGCGGCGCCCGAGGCGATGGCGGCGATCGTGGCCGCCAATGGCGCGGGCTTCACGTCCGGCTACGGCAGCGACACGATCAGCGCGCGGGCGGCCGACCTGGTGCGGGGCCTGCTGGACGCAGACGCCGATGTGCGGTTCGTGACCTCGGGCACCGCGGCCAATGCGATCTGCCTGGCCACGCTGTGCCGGCCCTTCGAGGCGGTCCTGGCGCACGAGCATTCCCACATCGCGACCGACGAGACCGGCGCCCCCGGCTTCTTCGGCCACGGCCTGCGGATCGCGGGCTTGCCAGGCGCCTCGGGCCGGATCGACCCCGCGGGCTTGGCCGCTCCCCTGTCGGCGCCCGACCAGCCGCATTGGCAGCCGCCTGCGGCCCTGTCCGTCACCAACGCCACCGAGTACGGCACGGTCTATGACGCCGCGGCGCTGCAGGCCCTGATCGCGCCGGTGAAGGCCAAGGGTTACGGCGTCCACCTGGACGGCGCGCGCCTGGCCAACGCCGCGGCCGCCGGATTCGACCTCAAGGCGATCAAGGGCCTGGGCGTCGACCTGCTGGTGATCGGCGGGACCAAGGCGGGGATGACGCCGACCGAGGCCATCGTCCTGTTCGACAAGTCCCTCACCCGACGGTTCGATGCGCGGCTGAAGCAGTCGGGCCAGTTGCCGTCCAAGGGCCGGTTCTACGCCGCGCCCTTCATCGGCATGCTCGAGGACGGCGCCTTCATCCGCCACGCCGCCCACGCCAACGCCATGGCCCGCAAGCTGGCGGCGGCCCTGCCGTTCAAGGTGGTCCATCCCGTCGAGGCCAATGCCGTGTTCGTCGAGATGGACGAGGCGCGGCTCGCCGCCCTGCATGCGGCCGGCTGGTTCGTCTACCGATTCCTCGACGGGTCGGTCCGCTTCATGTGCTCCTGGGCCACAACCGAAGCGTCAGTGGAAGATCTGGCCGAGACCGCGCGCCGGGTCGCGTAGGACAACCATAGCGACGCTTCGAAGATCGCGGGTCTGGGAGGACCCGCGCTCGCCGAAGGTGTGGCGTGCTCGCCGCACTGCGCGGAAAAACCACGACTATCATCGACCGTTCGTCGCGAATGCGGCGCTGTCACGTTGCCCGCGGGTTCGATGCGTGACAGCGAACGCTCCACCCTCAGGTGCAATCGTCTCCGCTCGCCACTCAACCTATTGGCGCGACGAATGACGGTGCGCCTCCCTTGAAACAACGGCGCCGTCCGGCGCGCTCGAGACAACCGGCCTTGGCCGGACCGCAAGAACGAAAGTCGATATGAACACCAAGCTTCAGAATGCGCTGCTTACCTCGGCCGCGTCCGCCAGCCTGCTGCTCTTCGCCCCGGGCTTCGCCCAGGCCCAGGCGGCCGACGAAGGCGTCGACGTGGGCGAGATCGTGGTCACCGGTTCGCGCATCCGCCGCGACACCTTCTCCTCGCCCCAGCCGCTGTCGGTGGTGAGCGCCCAGGCGATCCGCGAACAGGGGCAGGTTTCGGTGGGCGACATCCTGCTCGAACAGCCGGTGATCAACCCCGCCACGAACCCCCAGAATTCCTCGTCGACCCTGTTCCTGGCCGGCCAGACCCGCGCCGACATCCGCGGCCTCGGCCCGACGCGCACGCTGGTCCTGATGGACAACCGTCGCCTGCCGTTCTCGGACGCCTCGTCGCCCGCGGTCGACCTGAACACCATCCCCTCCCTGATGATCGAGCGCATCGAGACGATCGCCGGCGGCGCCTCTGCCGTTTACGGCTCGGAGGCCATCTCGGGCGTCGTCAACTTCATCATGAAGAAGGAGCAGGACGGTCTCGAGATCGACCTGCAGGGCGGGACCACCGAGGAAGGCGATGGCGAAGAGACGCGCTTCGGCTTCAACTGGGGCAAGAAGTTCTTCGACGATCGCCTGAACGTCCTGATCGGCGGCGAATTTGCCAGCCAGGGCGCCATCATGCGCAAGGACCGCGACTGGGCCATTCCCGGCATTCGCCGCGACACCCGCCAGACGCCGCAGACGATCATCACCAACTCGCGTTCGACCACCGGGCCGACGCCGACGTTCCAGTTGGTCGGCGGCAATGTCCTGGGTACGGCGCGCGCAGTCACCCTGGACACCCGTGACCCGACCCGGGTGGTTCGCCTGTCGGGCGCCTGCTCCACCGTCACGGTGCAGCCGGACTGCCAGGACGAGTCCCTCTACTACGCCGGCATCTACGATGCGCTCCAGGGCAAGTCGAACCGGCAGGTCATCCGGGGCTACGTCGACTACAAGATCACCGACACCTGGAAGGCGTTCGCCGACGTCTCCTACCTGCATGGTTCGGGCTACGGTTACTTCTCGCCCTCGTTCTCCAGCACCAACGGCGCGGGCACCCTGGTCGTGCTGCTCCGCGGCGACAACGCCTACCTGAATGGACCGGGCGCCACCGCCGCTGCCCTGCGGTCGGAGTGGCTGGCCGCGGGCAAGACGTTCAGCGAGGGTTCGACGGCCGCGGTCGGCAAGGTCTACGAAGAGCTCGGACGCCGGGACGTGAAGACCGAGCGCGAGCAACAACGCTACACGGCCGGTGTCGAAGGCAAGTTCCAGACCTTCGGCCGCGACGTGAACCTGGACGCCTACGTCCAGTACTCGAAGGTCGACGGGACCACGACCTCCTACAACGTCTTGAACGTCGCCCGCATGCGGCAGGCGACGGACGCCGTTCTGGTGAATGGCCAGGTCGTTTGCCGCGACGCCGCCGCCCGCGCCGCGGGCTGCGTTCCCTGGGACCTGGTCAACGGCGGGTCGCGCGAAGCGGCTCTGTGGGTCAACGGCATCGCGACCTCCGACCAGCGGCTGTCGCAGACCGTCGCCGGCCTCAATTTCGCGACGAACCTGTTCGATCTGCCGGCGGGCCCGCTGGGCGTCGCCTTCGGGGCCGAGTACCGCAAGGAGAAGAGCGAGTTCGTCCAGGACCCGCTCAGCGCCACCGGCGCCCTGTTCTTCAACGCGATCGGCACGCGTGAGGGCGAGTACGACACCAAGGAAGCCTATGCCGAGGTCCGGATCCCGATCCTGAGGGACCTGCCCTTCGCCGACGAATTCACGATCGAGCTCGCGGGCCGTGTCGCCGACTATTCCACCATCGGCGGGACGGACCAATGGCGCATCCACGCCGAATGGGCCCCCGTGAAAGACATCCGCTTCCGCGCCACCGAAGCGACCGCGGTCCGGGCGCCGAACATCGTCGAGCTGTTCTCGCCGCAGAGCCGGAACTTCACCTCCGCAGCGGCCCCGGCCGTCGATCCCTGTGACCGCGACAACTTCCGGCTGGCCTCCGCAGCGCAGCAGGCCGCCCGCCGCGTCACCTGCGCCGCGGCGATCCCGGGCTACGACCCGACGACGTTCGTCTCCAACGTGGGCTCGGGCCGGCCATCGCTGCCGTTGCTCCAGGGCGGCAACCCCGACCTGGGCCCCGAGAAGGCGCACACCTTCCAGTACGGTGTCGTCATCAATCCGCGCTGGATTCCGAACCTCCAGATCTCGGCCGACTTCTTCAAGCTGAACATCACCGACTCGGTGGGCTCGATCCCGCTCAACACCCTGCTCGGCACGCTCTGCTACGACGACGCCACCACGCCGGTGGCTTCGAACCGGTTCTGCCAGCAGATCCGCCGCGACAGCGCCGGGACAACCACCGGCGTCCTCGTCGGCGGCATCTCGGAAGTCGTCCTGGTCCAGCAGAACGTGGCCTCCAACAAGGTCGAGGGCTGGGACTACGCCGTCTCGTACGGCTTCGAGACGGAAGACATGTTCGGCCGCGACTACGGCTCTGTCGCCCTGCGCGTCGATGCGACCTGGATGTACAAGTTCGTGTCGCAGGGCCTGCCCGGGCAGCCCTTCGCCCAGTTCGCCAACACCATCACCAACGCCACGCCCGAGTGGAAGGGCTCGGCCTCGGCGCGCTGGACGTACGACCGGGTCTCCCTGACCTGGAGCACCCTCTATTTCGGCTCCATGATCGCCAACCAGGTGCAGCAGGCGGGCGTGCTCGATCCGTACAAGACGGGCGACTACTTCCGTCACGACATCCGGGTCACCTATCGCCTGAACGACGACATCCGTCTGCGCGCGGGCGTCCTGAACGTGTTCGACCGCAACCCCCCGGCCCTGCCCGAGACCTATCTCGGCACGGGCACCGGCTCGTCGCAGTACGACAACGGCGGGCGCTTCTTCTTCGTGGGCGCGAACCTGAACTTCTAAGTCCGGGAACGCTTCTCGCAGAGTTGAAACGAAAGAGCCGCCAGGGCGACCCGGCGGCTCTCTTGTTTTCGGCGATCGAGGCCGACGCTATTCCGCCGGCTGCATCGCCCGCTTCACCACCGCACCGGCCAGGCGGCCCGTGATGATCTCCTCGGCCTCGCGCACGATCCGGTGGATCAGTTCGGCGCAGGTGGGGATGTCGTGGATCAGGCCCTGGATCTGGCCGGCCGACCAGATGCCGTAGTCCGGGTCGCCCGCCTCGTAGACCACCTTGCCGCGCGCGCCGGCCACCAGGTCCTTCACATCCTCGAACTTGGCGCCGCCGGCCCGTTCGATCCGCACCACCTCGTCCGACACCGCGTTCTTCGCCACGCGGGCCGTGTTGTGCATGGTGCGGAAGATCAGGTTGGTCTGCCGCTCGTCGTTGGCGACGATCTGCTCCTTCACCTTCTGGTGGATCGGGCTCTCCACCGTGGCCATGAACCGCGTCCCCATGTTGATGCCCTCGGCGCCCAGCGCCAGCGCCGCCACCAGGCCGCGCGCGTCGCCGAAGCCGCCCGAGGCGATCATGGGGATCTTCACCTTGTCGGCCGCCGCCGGGATCAGGATCAGGCCGCCCACGTCGTCCTCGCCGGGGTGGCCCGCGCATTCCAGCCCGTCGATCGAGATGGCGTCGACGCCCATCCGTTCGGCCGACAGGGCGTGGCGGACCGCGGTGCACTTGTGGATCACCTTGACCCCGTGCGCCTTGAAGTGGTCGACGTGCTCCTGCGGCTTGTAGCCGGCCGTCTCGACGATCTTGATCCCGCTGTCGATGATCGCCTGGCGGTACTCGGCGTACGGCGGCGGCGTGATCGCCGGCAGGATCGTCAGGTTCACGCCGAACGGCTTGTCCGTAAGCTTGCGCGCCTTCTCGATCTCACGGCGCAGGTCGTCGGGGGTCGGCTGGGTCAGTGCGGTGATGAAGCCCAGGCCGCCGGCGTTGGCGACGGCCGCCACCAGCTCGGCGCGCCCCACCCACTGCATGCCGCCCTGCACGATCGGGTGTTCGATCCCGAAGGTCTCGGTGAACCGGGTCTTCAGCGCCATCTGGCGTCCTCCCAAACGATTGTTTGGAGGCCAGTTGAACCCGCCTACCCAGCGTCAAGCAAGCGTCACGCCGCTCATCCGGCGAACGCCGGGATGAGCCGAGTTACTGAATCCCGCTGCGGCCGATGGCGTAGAAGCGCTCGGCGCGCTTGGCCTTGAGCTCCTCGGCCGAGAGGCCCTCCAGGGCCGTCAGCTCGGTTTCCACCGCGTCGCCCACGGCGGTCATGGCCGCTTCTGGATCGGCGTGCGCCCCGCCCGCCGGCTCGGGGATGATCTTGTCGACGATCTTCAGCTTGATGAGGTCCTGGGCGGTGATCTTCATCGCCTTGGCCGCCTCGCCCGGCGTGCGCGCGCCGCGCCACAGGATCGAATTGGCGCCCTCGGGCGGGATCACCGAATAGATGGCGTGCTCCAGGATCAGCACCCGGCTGCCGCAGGCGATGCCGAGCGCGCCGCCCGAGCCGCCCTCGCCAGTGACCACCGCCACCATCGGAACTTCCAGCATCAGCGCCTTCTCGGTCGACCGTGCGATGGCCTCGGCCACGCCGCGCTCTTCCGACGCCATGCCCGGATAGGCGGCGGGCGTGTCGACGAAGCTGATCACCGGCAGCTTGAACCGCTCGGCCAGCTCGAACAGGCGAACCGCCTTGCGGTAGCCCTCGGGGCGCGCGTAGCCGAAGTTGTGCTTCACGCGGGTGACGGTGTCGCGGCCCTTCTCGTGCCCCATCACCACCACCGGGCGGCCGCGGAACCGGCCGATGCCGCCCATGATCGCCTGGTCGTCGGCGAACTTGCGGTCGCCGCGCAGCTCCTGGAACTCGTCGATCAGGGCAGCGACATAGTCCACGAAGTGCGGCCGGTCGGGGTGGCGCGCCACCTGGGTCTTCTGCCAGGCGTCGAGGTTCGAATAGGCCTCGATCCTCAGCTCCTGGGCCCGCGCCCGCAGCGACTCGATCTCGTCGTCCACGCCGCCGCCGGCGGTTTCCGAGAGCTTGGAGAGTTCTTCGATCTTGGCTTCGAGGTCGGCGATCGGTCGCTCGAACTCGAGGTAGTGCGCGGCCATCAGGCGTCCGTTCCGAAAGAGGCAGCCGCCCCGGAGAAGCGGCGGAAAGTAGGGCTGAACCGTCTCGCTCACAAGCGGCGAGGTCCGGTCAAGGTTCCTGGTCGGCGGAACGCTCAAGCCTGTGGAGTCGTTTGGCGGGATCGAGTGGACCAGGAGCCTTGAGATGAAGAACGCCCTGAAGATTGGAATGGCCTCGGCGCTGGCGCTCGCCACCGCCCTGCCGGCCGTCGCCCAGCAGTATCGCCCGACGCCGGAATATCAGCGTCAGCAGGAAGTCTACGACGCCCAGCGGGCGCAGTACGAAAACCAGCGGGCGCAGTACGAAGAGCGCCGCCAGGACTACCGCGAAGCCCGCCGCGATGCGCGTGAGGCCCGCCGCGACTATGAGCGCCGCCTCGCCGAGTGGAACCGCGCCCAGGTGATCTACGACCGCCGCTACGGCTACGGCTCGTACGCCCGCATGTATCCGAAGCCCGTCTGGGATCAGACCTACTGGACCCGCAACGAGCCCCCGCCCTACGCCGGCTACTACGGCCGAAACACCTCCGCCACCTCCGTCCCCTGCGGCTCGAGCAGCGGTAGCGGCAACACGGTGGCCGGCGGCGTGATCGGCGCCCTGGCGGGCGCGGTCCTGGGCTCCCAGGTCGCCTCGCGCGGGGCGCGGACCGAAGGCGCCGTCTTGGGCGGCGTGGCCGGCGCCGTGATCGGCGGCGCGGTCGGCAACGCCAGCCAGAACCGCAGCTATAAGTGCGACGCCCGCGGCCCGTACTTCTCGTACGACGACACCGTGGCCTATCGCGAGGGCCGCAACCGCTACGCCTCGACCTATGACTACGGCTACTACGAGCGCCAGCGCTGCCGCCTGGCCGCCGCGCCGGTCGATGCCTACGGCCGCGACGTCCGCTACGTCCGCGTCTGCCCTGACAGCGAAAACCGCTACCGCATCACGGGGTAGGCCCGACTTCTCCTTCCCTTGATGGGGAGGCTGGCTGGAGCGAAGCGACAGTCGGGTGGGGAAACCTTGGCCAGGCCCTGAGCCCGGTGGTGGTCTCCCCAACCTGACCGCTTCGCGGTCTTTCCCTCCCCATGAAGGGGAGGGAAGAGGCCCTACTTCTTCCGCGCCAGCGGATGTCGCGTCTCCACCACCTCGCGGAGCCGGTCGGACGCCACATGGGTGTAGATCTGCGTCGTGGCGATGTCGGCGTGACCCAGCAGCTTCTGCACGACGCGCAGGTCGGCGCCGCCCTCCAGCAGGTGGGTGGCGAAGGCGTGGCGCAGCACGTGCGGACTGACGCGGTCGGGATCTATGCCAGCGTCCGCCGCCGCCTCGTCCAGAACCTGCGCGAACCGGCGCGGCGTCAGGCGCCCAGCCTTGCCCCGTGACGGGAAAAGCCAGGGGTTGGATCTCTCGCCCTTCGGCAGAAACTTCGACCGCACGCCCAGATAGGCCTTCACCGCCGCGCGCGCGGTGTCGTTCAGCGGCGCGAGCCGTTCCTTACCGCCCTTTCCCTTGACGATCAGATAGGCCGGGTCGCGCTGCAGCGCGGCCAGCGGCAGGGCCGTCAGCTCCGAAATCCGCAGACCCGACGCGTAGGCCAGTTCCACCATGCAGCCGAAGCGCAGGCCTTGCGCACCGTCGCGAGCCGAAGCGGCGCCGATCAGCCGCTCCATTTCCTCGCGGCTCAGCACCTTGGGCAACGGCCGCCCCTTCTTAGGCGCCTCCACGCGCCGCGAGGGATCGTCGTCGCGCCAGCCCTCGCCCAGCGCGAACCGATAGAACTGGCGCACCGCCGCCCGCCGCCGCGCGGCCGTCGCCGGCGAGAGGCCTCGCGCGCCAAGATCGGCGAAATAGGCCTCGATGTCCTCGGCGCTGGCCTCGGCGAGACCCAGCCCGCGCCCCGCCAGGAAGAAGCCGGCGTCGGTAAGGTCGCGGGAATAGGCCGCCAGCGTGTTGCGCGCCGCGGCCCGCTCGACCGCCATCATCTCGAGGAACGCCTCGGCCCACTCGGCGCCCTTGGAACTCATTTGAGCCCCGCGAGGCCCTCGAGCACGAAGAGCCGCGCGTCGTCGGCCAGGCCAGCGCGGATCAAGGTGCGGACGATGCGCGCGCGGTCACCGATGGCGGGACCCGCCGTCCCCGCCTCCGCGCAGGTCCAGAGCGCCAGCAGCGCCGCCTCCCCGACCCGGCGGCTCTCCGCGGCGGCCTCCAGCGCCAGGTTGCGGCCCGCCGGCGCCTTTCCCTCGGGAACCGCGAAGGTCGAGATCTTCGCCCGGTCCGGGCCGGGCAGGTCGTTGGCCAGCGCGCCCAGCAGCACGGCGGCCGCCTGCAGCCGAGGCTTGCTCTTGGGATCGGCAGACTCGGCGGCGGCCGCGATCAGCGCCGAGACGCCGGTTTCCGGCGGCAGACCCGACACCACCGCCTGACCCAGCCCGCCGATCTGGCCATCGATCAGGCCAACGTCGAAGCTGGGGATCGCCGGATCGGCGCCCGACACCGCGGCCGCGACGGCGGGGGCCGCCTTGGCGGCGGCCAGGTCGAGGTTCAGGCTCCGCGACAGCGCCAGGTCGAGGCCATTGCGCAGCGACGCCGCGCCGGGCGGCGTCCCCGCCAGCCTCGCCCCCATCAGCCGGCCATAGACGGCGTCGCGCGCCTGAGTCTGGGCGAGTTCGAAGGTGAGTTGCGCCTGCGCCGCCTGCCCGGCCTCGACCTCGCAGAAGGCGCGCAGGCGCAGCCAGTAGGCTTCGCCTCGTCCGGCGCTGAGTCGGTCACCGATACTGCAGGCGCGCGCCGTGTCGCCAGCCAGTAGGGCGGTCTCAGCCGCGGCCTGCGACAGCGTCGCGTTGCGGTCCAGCCCCGGCGCACGGTCGAGGATGCGCGTCGCGGCCGCCACGTCGCCCAGGGCGATCAGGGCGCTCGCCCTGGCCCCGGTCAGGGCCTCGTCGCCCGACGAGCCTTCCGGTCCCCTCGCCCCCGTGGCGAGCACTCGGCGAGCCAGGGCGGCGCCGGCGGGCGAGAGCGGCTTGGTCGCCAGCAGCGGCAGGACGGCGCGCGCGGTCTCTACCGGCGTCCCCTTCCAGAGGTCGGCGGGCAGTCCGGCGTCGCGTCCCGCCGTTGAGAAGGCGTCGGGCGCGGCGAGCTGGACGACCTGGACCTGCGGCTGGGGCGGCGCAGGCGTGAGGAGGGGTGGCGGAGGCGCTTCGGCGGGCGGCGGCGCGGTGGCGGCCGGGACCGGCTCCTGGGCCAGGGCGGGGGTGGCGGCTAGCGTCAGCAGGCCGGCGATCAGGGCGTTACGCGACATGGGACGCAGCTTATCCACCGCCGCCGATTGGCGCGAGTGCACAGGCTCGTGTAAAGGCTCAGCCTCCCATGGACCGTTACGAACCGCTTCGACGCCGCACCATCGCCCTCGTGGGCCTCATGGGCGTCGGCAAGTCGAGCGTGGGGCGCCGCCTCGCCAACGCGCTGAACCTGCCGTTCCGCGACACCGACGCCGAGGTGGAGGCCGCGGCCGGCCGCTCGATCCCAGAGATCTTCGAGAAGCTCGGCGAGCCGGCCTTCCGCGACGGCGAACGACGAGTGATCGGCCGCCTGCTGGAGGGGCCGCCCCACGTGCTGGCCACCGGCGGCGGCGCCTTCATGAACGACGAGACCCGCGCGCTCATCAAGCAGCGCGCC
Organism: Phenylobacterium sp. FG114; assembly: GCF_057809855.1. NCBI lineage: Bacteria > Pseudomonadati > Pseudomonadota > Alphaproteobacteria > Caulobacterales > Caulobacteraceae > Phenylobacterium > Phenylobacterium sp. FG114. The sequence goes on from NZ_JBMDKU010000011.1 coordinate 25,754, forward strand.
ATATCGGTGTGGCTGAAGACCGACCTCGAGGTGCTGGCGCGCCGCGTCGGCCGCAAGGACAGCCGCCCCCTCCTGGCCGGCAAGGATCCGATGGATGTGCTGCGCGCCCAGGCCGAGGTCCGCTATCCGGTGTACGCCCAGGCCGACATCGTGGTGGAGACGGGCGACACCGCCCACCATGTCACGGTGGCCCAGGTGATCGACGCCATGACGAAATATCTGGGCGAAGCCTGCAAATGAGCCGAACCGTCCCCGTAGGCCTGGGCGACCGGGCCTATGACGTTCTCGTGGGCGAGGGCCTGCTGGACGCCGCCGGCCGCCTGATCGCGCCGTTCCAGAAGCGCGGCCGCACCGCCGTGGTGTCCGACGAGACGGTCTGGCGCCTGCACGGCGACCGCCTGACCGCCGCTCTGGCGTCGGCGGGCGTCGAGGCGCTGCCCGTGATCGTGCCGCCCGGCGAGCAGACCAAGAGCTTCGAAGGCCTGGCCGACGTTTCGGACCGCCTGCTCGCCCTCGAGCTCGACCGGGGCGACATCGTCACCGCGTTCGGCGGCGGCGTGGTGGGCGACCTCGCCGGCTTCGCGGCCGCCATCTACAAGCGCGGCATCGACTTCGTGCAGATCCCCACGACCTTGCTCGCCCAGGTGGACAGCTCGGTGGGGGGCAAGACCGCCATCGACACGCCGCGCGGCAAGAACCTGGTGGGCGCGTTCCACCAGCCGAAGCTGGTGATCGCCGACCTCGGCGTGCTCGCCACCCTGCCCGACCGCGAGATGCGCGCCGGCTACGCCGAGATCATCAAGTACGGCCTCCTGGGCGACCTCGCGTTCTTCGAATGGCTCGAGGCGAACGCCGCCGCGGTGCTGGCGCGCGAGCCTGAATCGCTGGCCCACGCAGTGGCGCGCTCCGTGGAGATGAAGGCCGAGATCGTCGCCGAGGACGAGAAGGAACAGGGGCGCCGCGCGCTCCTGAACCTGGGCCACACCTTCGGCCACGCGCTGGAGGCAGAGACCGGCTACGGCGAGGCGCTGCTGCATGGCGAGGCGGTCGGCGCGGGCATGGCGCTGGCCTTCCGCTTCTCCGCCGCCCAGGGACTGGTCTCGGGCCAGGACGCCACCCGCGCCACCCGCGCCATCGCCGCCGCGGGCCTGCCCACCGCCCTGCTCGACATCGCCAACCAACCCTTCGACGCCGGCCGCCTGGTCCGCCACATGGCCCAGGACAAGAAGGCCGAGGCCGGCCGCCTCACCTTTATCCTGGCCCGCGCCCTGGGTGACGCCTTCGTCGCGAAGGACGTGGACGCCGGCGCGGTGCGGGATTTCCTGACCACCGAAGGCGCAACGCCATGATCTGGGCCCTGATCGCGACGCTGGCCCCGTCGCTGCTGATCCTGCTGACCCTGTCGGGCCTGCTCTCCGCGTCCGAAACCTCGATGACCGCGGCCAGCCGTGGCCGCCTGCACCAGCTGGAACGCGACGGCGATCGCGCGGCCCGCCGCATCAACCGGCTCCTCGGCAATCAGGAGACAATGATCGGCGCCATCCTGCTCGGGAACAACGTCATCAACATCGGCGCCTCGGCGCTGACCACCAGCGTGCTGACCGCCGCCTTCCCCGGCCCGCTGGGCGCCCTGATCGCCACGGTGGTGATGACGGTGCTGGTGGTGGTCTTCTCCGAGATCCTGCCCAAGACCCTGGCCATCGCCCGCGCCGACGACGTGGCCCGCGCCCTCTCGATCCCGACCTACTGGACGGTCAAGCTGTTCGGGCCCCTGGCCGACGGCGCGCAGTGGATCGTCCGTCTCACTCTGCGTCCGTTCGGCATCAAGCTGGACGCCGGCACCGACGTGCTGGCCGCCCACGAGGAGATCCGCGGCGCCGTCGAATACCACCACTCGGAGGGCCTTGTGGAGACGCGCGACCGCTACATGCTGGGCGGCGTGCTCGACCTGGGCGAGATGGACGTCTCCGAGGTCATGGTCCACCGGCGCTCGATGGAGACCGTCGACGGCGGCATGACCGCGCGCGAGATCGTCTCCGAGACGCTCGCCAGCCAGCACAGCCGCGTGCCGATCTACCGCGACGATCCGGAGAACGTGATCGGCGTCCTGCACGTGAAGGATCTGTTGCGCGCCCTGGCCGACGCCGACGGCAAGATCGACCAGCTCGACGTCGGCGCGATCCTGCGCGAGCCGTGGTTCATTCCCGAGACCACCTCGCTGAAGGACCAGCTCGCCGCGTTCCTGAAACGCCAGAACCACTTCGCCCTGGTGGTCGACGAGTACGGCGCGCTGCAGGGCCTGGTGACGCTCGAGGACATCCTCGAGGAGATCGTGGGCGAGATCGAGGACGAGCACGACGTCGTCGCCGCCGGGATCAAGCCGACCGAGGGCGGCGCCGTGATCGTCGAGGGCTCGGTGACCATCCGCGACCTCAACCGGGCGATGAACTGGGACCTGCCGGACGAGGAGGCGGTGACCGTCGCCGGCCTGTTGATCCACGAAGCCCAGGCGATCCCGGAAGTCGGACAGACCTATACCTTCCACCACCACCGCTTCCGCGTGGAGGCCCGCAAGGGCGCGCGCATCACCTCGCTGAAGGTGGAGCCGCTGCCCCGCGAAGAGGGGGAATAGGAGCGGTCAGCCCTCGCGGTAGTAGGGCTCGACCGGGCCCTGTAGCTTCATGGTCAGCTGGTTGCCGTGGCGGTCCTTGGAGTTGCCGACGGCCACCCGCACCCAGCCCTCGCTGACGCAGTATTCCTCGACGTTCGTCTTGTCCTGGCCCTTGAACCTGATGCCCACGTTCCGCTGCAGGACGTCGGCGTCGTAGTAGCGGCTGTTCGGATCCACCGACAGGCGATCGGGCAGGGCCGGAGGGGTGTCTTCGCTCATGGGCGGGACGTCGCATAGACCCGGCCGGCATTCAAGCGAGGGAAAGCGGCTCGTACGCGATCTGATGCCCTTCGTCGGCCGGGAGAAGTTGTTGGCCGCCGGCGACGGACCAGCCGATTGCCAAGGCGCCCGCAACCCTGTTCAACAGCGGCCATGAAATTCGCCACCGCCGCCGTCGCGGCCTTGCTCGCCGCCGCCCCCGCCCTGGCCGAGACCCTCCCGCCACAGCGCATCTTCGAAAGCCCCGACATCTCCGGCCCGCGCGCCAGGGGCGTGCAGCTGTCGCCCGACGGCAAGTCGGTCACCTACATCAAGACCCGCGCCGACGACCTGACGGTCACCGACCTCTGGATCGCCGACGTGGCGGGCGGCGAGCCGCGCCTGCTGCTCGACGGCAAGAAGCTGGCCCCGGCCGAACGTGAACTGTCCGAGGCCGAGAAGGCGCGCCGCGAGCGGGCCGGCGTGGCCACCCGCGGCGTGGTGGACTACGAATGGGACGACCTGGGCAAGGCGATCCTGGCGCCCGTGGAAGGCGACGTCTGGCTCTATGACGTGGCCGCGAAGCAGGCCCGTCAGCTCACCAGGACCGCCGGCGATGAGATCGACGCCAAGATCTCGCCGAAGGGCGGCTGGGTTTCCTACGTCCGCGACGACAACCTCTACGTCATGCCCGCCGCGGGCGGCGCCGAGCGCGCCCTCACCGAGGGTGGGACCGAGCTGAAGAGCTGGGGCACGGCCGAGTTCATCGCCCAGGAGGAGATGGACCGCCACACCGGCTACTGGTGGAGCCCCGACGACAAGGCCATCGCGCTGGCCTTCGTCGACCAGACCGGCGTCGATATCGTGGAACGTCCCGAGGTTAACGCCACCGGCGCGCGCGTGGTCCCCCAGCGCTATCCCCGCCCGGGCCGGCCGAACGCCAAGGTCGATCTCTACGTCCAGCCGTTGGACGGCCAGCGGGTGAAGGTGGACCTGGGCCCCGACGCCGACATCTACCTGGCCCGCGTCGACTGGGCGAAGGACGGCAAGACCCTCTACGTCCAGCGCGAGAGCCGGGACCAGCGCCGCCTCGACCTGCTGGCGGTCGATCCGGCCACCGGTCAGGGGAAGGTCATCCTCTCCGAGACCAGCCCGCACTGGGTCGATCTTTCGGACGACTTCCGGCCGCTGAAGGACGGGACCTTCCTGTGGTCGTCCGAGCGTTCGGGCTTCCTGCACCTCTATCTCCACGACCGCGACGGCAAGCTGATCCGCCAGGTCACCAGCGGCGACTGGCCGGTGGAGAAAATCGAGGGCGTCGACGAGGCCGCGAAGACCGTCATCTTCTCGTCCCACAAGGACAGGCCGATCGAGCGGCGCATCTATTCGGTCTCCTACGCCAAGCCCGGCGAGCCCAAGGCCCTGACCCCAGCCGGCGGAACCTGGACCGTCACCGTGGCCGACAAGGGCGGCGCCTTCGCCGGGACCTACGAGGACCCGAAGACCCCGCCGCAGACCGCCCTCTACCGCGCCGACGGCAAGCGGGTGCGCTGGATCGAGGAAAACGCGCTGAAAGCGGGCCATCCGTTCTGGCCCTACGTCGACCATCTGCGTCAGCCGCAGTTCGGCACGATCAAGGCCGCCGACGGCAGCGACCTGTGGTGGTCGCTGCGCACCCCGCCCGGCTTCGATGCCACCAAGAAGTATCCGGTGATCGTCCAGGTCTACGGGGGCCCCGGCAGCGCCCGGGTCGCCGCCAACTGGCACACGCCGGAGGACCAGATCCTGCTGGACGCGGGCTACATCCTGTTCCGCCTCGACAACCGCGGCACGCCCAACCGCTCGGTCGCCTTCAAGACCGCCATCGACCGGCGGATGGGCCAGCTCGAGGTGGACGACCAGATCGCCGGGGCGAAATACCTGCAGTCCCTGCCCTACGTGGACCCGGGCCGAATCGGCGTCACCGGCTGGTCGTACGGCGGCTACATGACGCTGCTGATGCTGACCGCGCCCGACAGCCCATTCAAGGCGGGGGTGGCCGGCGCGCCGGTCACCGACTGGAAGCTCTACGACACCCACTACACCGAGCGCTTCATGGGCACGCCCGCCAACAACGCCGACGGCTATGCGAAGTCGGAGGTGGTGAGCCGCCTGTCACGCCTGAAGCCCGGGTCGCTCCTGCTGGTCCACGGCATGGCCGATGACAACGTCACGTTCGACCACTCCACACGGGTGCTGTTCGCCCTGCAGGCCGAGGGCAAGCCATTCGAGACCATGGTCTATCCGGGCCTGCGCCACCGCGGCGGCTGGACGCCGATGAACCGCAAGCATCGGGCCGATCAGACCGTCGAGTTCTTCGACCGCAAGCTCAAGGGGCCGTGATGCGGGCCGCGCGGGCGGACTCCCCGCGCTCTTCGTAATCCCGCACCAGCGCCTGGAAGCGCGGGGCGAAGAAGTCGATGAAGGCGCGCACCCGCGGCGCGTCCTTGAGCTCTGGCCGCGTGACGATCCAGGTGTGGGACACGCTCTCCGGATGCGGGGGGAAGACCTGCACCAGGTTGGGGTCCACATCCGCCGTCAGGCAGACCATGGGACCGATCCCCAGGCCGGCATGGATCGAAGCCCAAAGATTGGTGACGCTGGTGGATTTCAGCGTCGGCGCCACGCCCGGCGCCTCCCGGAGCACATGCGCCAGGCCGGGAAGGGTCTGCGGCTCGTCCGCACCGCCGATCACCACGTGGTTCTTGAGGTCGGCCGGCGTGGCGGGCAGACCCATGCGGTTGGCGTAGTCCCGGCTGCAGTAGAGCGCCCAATCCACCGTCGAGACCTTGCGCGCCACGAGATTGGAGTCGGGCAGGGCCTGCGACCCCCGGAACGCGATGTCCGCCTCGCCGGCCTCCAGGTCCAGCATTTCGTCGGTCACCACCAGTTCCAGCGCGACGTCCGGATACTGCTCGCGGAACTCCGGCAGCAGGGGGGTGATGGTCGAACTGGCCAGCATCTCGCTGAGGGTGACGCGCACGGTCCCCGCCACGCCGCGCCGGTGGGCCGCCAGCCGCTGCCGCATCGACTGCGCGGCGCGTTCCATCGCCTCGGCGTCAGCCACCAGCGAGAGCCCGGCCTCGGTCAGGCTCGCACCGGCCTGATGACGGTCGACCAGGCGCACGTCCAGGTCGCGCTCCAGCGCCTCGAGCCGCCGCGAGACGGTGGTCTGGTTCACGCCCAACTCCCGCGCCGCGGCCGCGGTCGATCCGCCCCGGGCGACCGCCAGCAGTGCTTTCACGTCGTTCCAGTCGAACATGGCGCGCATGTCGCCACGACCTGCGCCGTCCGGCAAGGCCGCGTCAGGCGGAAGCGGCGCGGTCCTCCGTCCACCCGTCCTCGCCCACGGCCAACGCCCCTTCGATGGCGGCGACCAGCGCGGCCATCTCGATCGGCTTGGCGACGAAGCCGTTCATGCCGGCGGCCAGGTATTCCTCGATCTGGTGGCGCATCACATTGGCCGACACCGCCAGGATCGGCGTGGGCGCCTGGCCGCGCTCGGCCTCCAGGGCGCGGATCGCCGCAGCGGCGTCGACGCCGTTCATCACCGGCATCTGCACGTCCATCAGCACCAGGTCGAAGCGATCGCCGGCGAAGGCCTCCAGCGCCTGGGCGCCGTCCATGGCGAGGGTGAGGTCGACGCCCAACGGCTGCAGCATCGCGCTCAGCAGCAACTGGTTGGTCGCATTGTCTTCGGCCGCCAGCACCCGCAGGCAGGGCAGTCGGGCTTCGCGGTCCGGCGCGACGGGTGCGGCGCTTGCAGCCGGCGCATGCAGCCAGGCGAGCGGCAGGTTGAACGAGAAGGCCGAGCCGCAGCCCTCGGCGCTGGTCACCGAAACGCGGCCGCCCATGAGCTCCACGAACTCGCGGCAGATCGCCAGGCCCAGGCCCGTGCCGCCGTATTTCCGGGTGGTGCTCGCATCCACCTGCGAGAAGCGCCCGAAGAGGCGCTCCAACACCTCGGGCGCGATGCCGACGCCGGTGTCCGAAACGGTGCAGGCGATGCCCTCGTCCGTCCGGCGGACGCAGACGCGGACTTCTCCCGCGGCAGTGAACTTGACCGCGTTGGAGGTCAGGTTCGCCAGCACCTGGCGGATGCGGCCGCCGTCACCCATCCAGACGCCGCGCGCGGCGGGCTCCACCTCGACGAGGAAGCGCACCCCCTTCTGGGCCGCCACGGCGGCGAAGCCCCGCGTCGCACCGTCGACGGCGGCCTCCAAGTCGAAGGGCTGGACGTCCAGCTCCATCCGGCCCGCCTCGACCTTCGACAGGTCCAGGATATCGTTCAGCAGGGCCAGCAGGGCCTCGCCCGAGGTGCGGATCACGTCCAGCTTCTCGCGGTCGGCCGGCGCGAGCGGGCTCCTGGCCAGTACCTGCGCCATGCCCAGCACGCCGTTGAGCGGCGTGCGGATCTCGTGGCTCATGTTCGCCAGGAACTGGCTCTTGGCGACATTGGCCGCCTCGGCGCGGTCGCGGGCCTCCTGCAGGTCTCCCATAGCGTGGGTCAGAACGCGCTCATGCGCGCCGAGCTGGCGGGCCACCCGCAGGATCTGCCATCCGAAGGCGGACATGAGCGCGCCCAGCGCGAGCAGGCCCAGGGCGATCGCCGGGGCGGCGTCGACCAGCACCTTGGCGCCCGGATGATCCGGCTTCCAGGTCAGCCATCCGACCGCCTTGCCGCCGGCGTCGCGCAGGAGCAGGCCCGGCGCGCCGTCCGGCCGGGCGGTCACGATGTGGGGCTCGGGCACGCGGAACTGGCGAAGCGTGGCCATCAGCTGGCGGTCCATGCGCTGGGCCGACACCACGACCACGGCGGGCCCCGGGCGGCGCCGCACGCCGCCGTATTCCGGTGTCACGGTCGACACTGCGGTGAGGTAGAACACGCCGTTCCAGACCACGATCCCCTCGGCGGTGTCCGCCGTATTGGCGTTCCCGGCGCGCGGCGCGGTGGCGCGCCGGGCGGCTTCCATCGCCCGCACCTTGCTGACCAGCGGGGCCGCCTGCGCCAGGAACCCGCGTTGGGCGTTGGGATCGGCGCGACTCTCGCCGCGCCAGGCGTAGAAGGGCGCCCCACGCCCGTCGATGGCCACCGAGATGTCGTGGCCGCGGTTGTAGACGAAGTAGCTGCCGACCTCCTCGTCCGCCCACGAAGGGTCCCCGCCGGGACGCAGATTTTCATAGGACTGGTCCCAGATCGTCGCCGTGGTGATGTCCGCCACCGCGGTCTGCAACGCGCGCTCGAGGGCGCGTTCGATCCGCGCGCTGTCTTCCCGGACCTGAAGGTCGTCCAGCGCATCGACCCCGCCGACCAGCATGGCCGCCACTCCGGCCAGGACCAGGGCCACCAAGGCGGCGCCCAGGACCATGAACCGACGGAGAGCGACCTGCCCTTCGGTCAGTTCGTGGGCGCGCGCGAAGAACATGGATGGATCCTGTCCTCCGCCGCAGCCAACAGCCGGTAAACATTGAGGAAGGGCGGGCCTGACAAACTGTCGCAGGCCCGCCGCCCCGGCCTATTTCGGCTTGCGGAACTTCATGATGAACTGGTCCGTCTTGCCGCGGATCGCCGGGTCGAAGACGTTCTTGTCGTGGGCGTCCGAGGCGTCTTTCAGAAGCGGGCTCTCGCTCTCCAGTTTGAAGCCGGCAGCCTCCACCTCCTGCTTCACGATCGCCGGATCGATCCGGTGGACCTTCATCGGCGGCTCCAGGCCGGAACCCGCGATGGCCACATGGTCGACCACCAGATAGACGCCGCCCGGCTTCAGCGACTTGAACACCTCGGCATTGACCTTGGCGGCCGTGTCCTTGGGGAACGGGGTCAGGTGCAGGTCGTGGTAGTTCTGGACGGTGAGCACTAGGTCGACGCCGTCGGGAAGGTCCAGGTCGCCCAGGCCGGACGTCAGCGCCGTGACGTTCGGATAGGCCCCGGCCACCTTCTTCTGGTCCTCGCCGTACTTGGCTTGGAACTGGATGAATTCGGACGGCTGATAGGCGATCACCTGCCCCTTCGGCCCCACGGCCACCGAGAGCAGGCGCGTGAAGTAGCCGCCGCCCATGATCAGGTCGACCACCTTGTCGCCGGGCTTCACGCCGGCGTAGGCCAGCAGTTGCCCCGGCTTGCGGGCCGCGTCGCGCGCGACCTCGTCGGCCGGCCGCGCCTTGTCGGCCATCGCCGCCACGATGTTCGACGGGGTCGCCGGCTGGGGCGCCCCCTGGGCCGCCGAAGCCGCCAACGCCACCGCCGCTGCCGCGGCTATCATCCATATGCGCGCCATCTGCTGGCTCCTCCCGTTTTGATGGCCGAGCCTAGCATCCGCGACAGCCGAGCCTCTAGCGGCGTGCGAGGAACGGCCGTATCCTGGCGACGCGTGTCAGACAGGAGCCGTCGTGATCAGAGAGATCATCGGGGGCGCAGTGGCTGCTGCGCTTCTTTCCGTGCCGGCGCAGGCCGCCGCCGCCCGCCCTTCCAGCGCCCTCGCCTGGCTGGTGAATCCCACCGATACCGGCTGCCGCGTCGAGCTGGAGCTCACGGCGCGCTCGGGGGCCGTCACGCCCATCAGCCTGATCTCGGACGGCCAGCTGATCAGCCTGCGGTTCTTCAAGGACGACCTGCCGACGCGGGCCTTCCTGCCGATCCGCATCGACAAGGCCCGCTTCTCGAACCTGATGCTGCGCAGCGAGGACGGCGCGGGCGAGCTGGTGCTGTCCGAGGAGACCCTCGCGGCGATGAAGAAGGGCGGGACGCTGGGCGTGGCCTGGCTGACCGAGGAGCCGCTGACCGTATCGCTGTCGGGCTCCGAGCAGGGGCTGACCGACCTGCGCGTCTGCGGCGCCCAGACCGCGTCGCGCCATCGCGAAAGGCTGGCTGCGGAGCAGGCCGCCCGTGACCGGGCCGAGGCCGAGGGCCGCGCGAAGGCGTTGAACGAGGCCCAGCTCGCCGCCGTCCAGGCACAGACGGCCGCCGCCGACGCCCAGCGCCGCCAGGTGGAGGAGACCGCCGAGCGCCAGCGCCGCGCCGAGGCCGCCGCCCAGGAACGGGCCTACGCCGAGGCGCGCCAGCGGGCCTATGAGGAGGAACGCCGCCGCGCCTACCAGCAGGCCCAGCGGCCCTACTACGACGACGAGGAAGACGAGCGCTGGGCGCCGCCGCCGCGGCCGGCCTATCCGCCGCCGCGCTACTACAACCCGTACTGAGCGGCCCGAAAAGCATTCGGCCCGGCGTTTGGCCGGGCCGAAGTCGTTCCTAGCTGACGCTCGCCGCGATGCGGCGTCGCCGGACCACGTAGCCGATGGCCCCGAAGCCCATGATCATCATGGCCCAGGTGCTCGGCTCAGGGATCGCCCCAACGGGGCCGCGGTCGTCCGGCGTCTCGCCAGGACCGCGCGGATCCTCGATGATCGGATTGTTCGGCAGGATCGACGGACCGCCCGAAGGGTTCGTGCCGCCGTTGCCGCCGTTGCCGCCGTTGCCGCCGTCGCCCGGAACCGTCGGGAACGTGGGCTTGTCGATGGGCGGAGTCGGGGGATTCAGAGGCCCGGACGGATCGCCGCCGCTCGGAGCGGTCGGATCGGTGGGGCTTGTCGGGTCCGTGGGCGTCGTCGGATCCGTCGGATTCGTCCCGGTCGGATCCGTGGGCTGGCCGCCCCCACCGCCGCCACCGCCGCCGCCGCCACCGCCGAAGCCGCCCCCGAAGCCGCCGGGGCCGCCGCCGAGGTCGGTGGGCGTGTCACCGCCCGGCGAGGTCGGCGGATCGAGGAAGGTCACGCCGTCGTCGCCCGGATTGCCGGGGTTGCCGCCGTCGCCGCCGTTGGTCGGGCCGCCACCGTTGCCGCCCGGGCCCGGGCCGCCGAAGCCGTCGAAACCGCCTGCGCCGCCGCCGTCGCCTTGGCCGCCCGCACCACCGGCGCCGCCGTTGCCGCCGGCTCCGCCGACGCCACCCGCGCCCGGCTGCCCGCCACCTTGGCCACCGGCGCCCGTATCGCCGCCCTGCGCGCCCGCATCGCCGCCGCCGGCGTCAGCGCCGCCGCGGAACAGGCTCAGGCGGCCGCCATCCGCGCCGTTGCCTTCCATGAAGGTCGGGGCGGCGATCGCGGTGGCCGCGAACATCATGAAGACCACGCCGCCGTGCTTGCTGATCTTGCGCTGCCAGGGTTCGCCGACGCACACCTCGGCCCGAAGGGCGGGATGCCAGGGCGCCAGCGCGCAGACATCGCCGTCGGGGCCCATGACGCGGCCGGGCCACATCCAGCTCCACAGCCAGCTCAGCTTCCAGAAGCGCTTGAAGCCGCGGTCCAACGCGCCGGGCCAGGCCCAGCCGAACAGCGTGGCCATCAGCCCGTGACGGCGGCCGAAGCGCTCGTCATGGGTCGCAGAGGGCCACATCCAGCCGAGCAGGCTGGCCAGCCACGCCGGGCAGCGCTTGTCCTGGGTCTCGAGGGGTTGCGGCCAAAGCCACGCCATCAGCGCGGCCTTGCGGCTACCGGCGGACCGCTCGGTCCGGATCGCTTCGACGGTCATTGGAAATTCATCCCGCCGATGCCGCGATCGGTCGAATTGCTCGTCTCGAGACGCACGCGCCGCACCACTCTATGCCTGACAGGCCGGCACAACCCCCCCCGGGAGACACCGCCTACGGCAGAGATGCCGCATTTCCGCCGCGAAGTCGTTAACGATGGCGCGGTCGCGACGCTTTGTCCCGTTTCAGACAGCGCGCGGTAATCCACGAAAAATCGCGCCGCGCCATCGGCGCCGCGTGTCACTCCGCCCGAGAATCCGCGCCAGCTTGCCGGCATAGGACCTGCTCCCGCTCCAGCGCCGCGCGGGGGATCGCGACGCGTCCAAGCTCCACCGTGGGCCTTCGAGAACTGCGCCACAACGGAACACAATTCGCAGGGGAATTTCGCTCTGAGAGGGAATGCCCCGACGCAAGCCACTCGCAGCAAGATACGGACCAAGCTGAGCCTTGGATGACTCCGGACGGAAGATTCTTGATAAGGCGGGACGGAGAGGTCTCGTCATGAAGGGGTTGCGCCCCGCGCCAGCGCCTGTCGACGCCCCGGCCGGGACCGCCCCGCCGCCGGTGCGCCGACTCATCTTCGCGCTCCTGGCGCTGGCGCTGCTCTGCGCGCTCTGCGCCCCGTTCTTCGCCGACCTGGCCGACCACAATGCGCCGCGAGCCGAGAACGGCGTCGTCGATTATTCCCATTATGGGCCACTCGGGGCCCCGGCCGGCCTGGCGGGCGACTGGCGGCTGACCTGGAAGAGCTCCGGCCCGGGCCAGCCCGCGCCGCAGACCACCGCCCTCGCCCCGGTTCCCGGCGTCTGGACCGGCGAGACCCTGGGTGGCGTCGCCCTGCCCGAGCGCGGCGTGGCCGCCTATGCCCTGACGATCCGCGGCCTCGCGCCCGGCCGCTACATCCTCCATGTCCCCACCCTGTACGAAGCCTCGGAGGTGCGCGTGAACGGCGTGCTGGTCTCAGGGCGTGGCCGCCTGGGCCTCACGCCCGCGGCCACCCGCTACGAGGTGCGCTCGCAGGACGTCGCCATCGACGCCGACGGCCGCGACCTCCAGCTCGAGATCGCCCTGGCCTCCTTCCACCACCGCGACAACGGCATGGAATCGGCGCCCGCCCTGGGCCTGGCCGAACCGATGAGCCGCTGGATCACCCTGGGCTGGCTGCGCGGCTTCATGTTCGTCACCGCCACCCTGCTGCTCGCCTGCTACGGCCTGGTCGTCTACCTGTTCCGCCGCCAGGATCGCGCCTCGCTCTACATCGCCGTCTCGGCGCTCAGCCTGCTGCCCATCGCGGCGATCTTCAGCCATGACAACCTGATCCTGGTCGCCTTCCCGGGCATGACCCTGCAGCAGATGTTGAGCCTGCAGTACCTCTCGGGTCTGGCAGCGCTCGGCTTCTTCCTCGCCTACGCGCACCACCTGTTCCCGAGGGAGAGCCGTCGGCCGATCTTCTGGACCATCGAGGGCCTGCTGGCCGCCGCCTTCGTCGCCCAGGCCGCCGCCCTGGCGCTGGGCGACACCCTGCTGGCGTCGCAGATGTCATTCTGGGTGCTGCCGGTCCGCGCCGCCACCTTCCTGTACATGGTCGCGCTGGTGGTCGTGGCTGCGGTCCGCAAGCGCGACAGCGCCCTGATCTTCCTGCTGGGGCTTAGCGTCTTCGCCGCCAGCCTGATCACCTACGATCTGCTCACCAACGGCGTGCTGCGCCAGGACCGCATCGGCCTCGACCTGCCAGCCCTGGGCATGCTGGTCCTGCTCTTCTCCCACATCGTCATCCTGGCCGAGCGCTGGACGCTCTCCATCGACGCCGCCGAACAGACCGCCGGCGACCTGCGCCGCCTGCTGGACGTCAACGCCGCCATCACCAGCGAGATGGAGCTCGAGGCCCTGCTGACCAAGATCGTCCAGGTCACCTCGCGCATCATCCATGCCGACCGCAGCACCCTGTTCCTGCACGACGAACGGACCGGAGAGCTCTGGTCACTGGTGGCCGAGGGGCTGGAGACCCGGGTCATTCGCTTCCCGGCCCACCTCGGCCTGGCCGGCGCCTGCTTCACCTCGGGCCAGCCGATCAACATCACCGACGCCTATGACGACCCGCGCTTCCACCGCGACGTCGACGCCCTCACCGGCTACCGCACCTCCAGCGTGCTCACGATCCCCGTCACCGCCCGCGACGGCCGCCGGCTGGGCGTCATGCAGGCCCTGAACCGCCAGGACCGGCCCCACTTCGGCGAGGGCGACGTCGAGCGCATGGCCGCCTTCGCCGCCCAGGCCGCGATCGCCATCGACAACGCCACCCTGTTCTCCGAGGTCGCCACCGAGCGGAACTACAACGAGAGCATCCTGCGCTCGATGTCGACCGGGGTGCTCACGCTGGACGCCGACGCCCGGGTCGCAAAGCTGAACGACGCCGCCTGCCGCATCCTGGCGGTCCCCGCCGACCAGCTCGCCGGGGCCGACGCCCGCGTGCTGCTGGCCGCCAATCCCGGCCTGCTGGACGAGTTCGCCGCGGTATCGCGGAGCGGCCACCCCAAGTCGCTGGTCGACGCCGACCTGGTCACCGGCCGCGGCGATCGGATCTCGGCCAACCTCTCCATCGTCCCCCTGCTGGGCGATGGCGAGCCGGTCGGCCTGTTGGTGCTGCTGGACGACATCACCGAGCGCAAGCGGCTGCAGGGCGCCATGCGCCGCTTCATGACCCAGGAGGTCGTCGACCAGGTGCTGGCGCACGACACCCTGCTGTTCGGCGACGCCTGCCAGGCCAGCGTGCTGTTCGCGGACATCCGCAACTTCACCAGCCTCGCCGAAACGCTCAGTCCGCGCGCCACGGTCGAGGTGCTGAACGAGATCTACACCGAGCTGTTCGAAGCGGTGGCCGCCTGCAACGGGGTGCTCGACAAGTTCCTGGGCGACGCGATCATGGCGCACTGGGGCGCGCCGATCCCCACCGACCGCGACCCGCTGAACGCGGTCGAGGCGGCCGCCCAGATGCTGAAGCTGGCCGAGGGGCTGAACCGCCGCCGCCGCGGCCAGGGCCTGGCCGGACTCAGGCTTGGCATGGGCATCGCCACGGGCGAGGTCATCGCCGGCGCCATCGGCTCGCCCAAGCGCATGGACTACACCGTGATCGGCGATAGCGTGAACCTGGCCTCGCGGCTCGAGGCCCTGACCAAGGCCTATGGCGTGGGCGTGATCGTCTGTGAGGCCACCGCCGCCGCCATCGGCGACGCCTTCCCCCTGCGCGAGCTCGACCTGGTGCGCGTGCGCGGCCGCCGCCAGCCGTCCCGGATCTTCCAGGTCCTGACCGACGAGGCGCCCGCCGCGGCAGCCTATGCCGAGGGCCGCCGGCACATGGCCGCCCGCAAATGGACCGCCGCGGTCCGCGCCTTCGAGGCCGCGCGCGCCGCGGATCCCACGGACGGCCCCACCGCTCTCATGCTGACGCGCGCCAAGACCCTCAAGATCGTGCCGCCTCCCGAGGACTGGGACGGCGTCTGGGACGAGGGCTAGCCGCGCATCGCCCACGAAAAAGGGCCCGCGAGGGGCCCTTGTCCGAGGATGAGCTGCACGTGCAGCTTGGGGACTACGCGCCGAGGCCGGCGGTGGCGAAGGCCGTCAGCATGCCGATGATCAGCAGGGCCAGCGGGGCGAGGCGGTCGGCTTGGCGTTCGATGTTGGCGAAGAGGGTCATGACACACACCTTGAGTTCGGTTCCTGGGAACCCCGGGGGAGCGGGGCTGTCCGTCTGGACACTGTTTAGATAGCATCATCTGAACGCTGCATAGATCAGCAATTTTGCCTGACGGCTATGCGTTTGCGCATGACTCACTGCGACGCGACGTCCGGCGGCGCTTAGGCATTGGCTTACCAAATGCGGTTAAGCACGTTCCCAGCCGCGCCCGACGTGGGGGCGTATGCGCGGCGCCGAGGGCGCGATGGCGAAGACTGCGGATCGATCCTACCGAAGCCTGCGCGGGCTCGAGCGCACCGCCTCGACGTCGCGGGTGCTCAACCTCGCCGCGCTCGCCGCCCGCAACGCCGACAATGCGCAACACGCCGCCCAGCCGTTCTTCGTCGCCGATACGCTCAACGGCGCGGTGCTGGTGCGCCATCGGCTGCGCGCGTCCGAGCAAGAGAACTTCGAACGCCATCGCTTCAGCGCCACCAAGCTGATCATTCCCTTCGCGCGCGACGACCTGGGCCTGGGCGGCCGCTCGGTCTTCGTCGGCGAGCGATACTGGATGGACGCCTTCGAGGAACTCCGCGGCGACCTGCCGAACCCCGAGCGCGACGTCGCCGCCCTCGAAGCCATCGACGAGCTTCCATCGCTCGACCCCTTCCTGCTGCGCGAACATCTCAAGCGGCGCAATTTCGAGATCAGCCCCAGCTACTTCGATATCTCGGGCCCCGACCTGTCGCGCATGCAGCGGTTCGTGGGCGGCGAGATCGCCAAGCTCATCGAGCTCGCCTATCGCGGGGCCGAGGGTATGGAAGGCAACATCAACCGCCTCGTCGAGGCGTTGCTGGTCTCGAAGTCCGACGAGCGCCTGGAGCCGCTGCGGCTCACGCTGCGGCTCGAGAAGGAGAACTACCAGGAGGGCATCTTCGCCTGGAAGGGCTTCCTCTATTACAAGTGGGTGC
The DNA here is from genome assembly GCF_057809855.1 of Phenylobacterium sp. FG114. NCBI lineage: Bacteria > Pseudomonadati > Pseudomonadota > Alphaproteobacteria > Caulobacterales > Caulobacteraceae > Phenylobacterium > Phenylobacterium sp. FG114. The sequence goes on from NZ_JBMDKU010000011.1 coordinate 41,825, forward strand.
TCAACTCGCTCTGGGAGCAGCTCAAGGAGGTGTTCGCCGAGTTGGGCCGCGTGCGGATCAACACCGCAGTCGACGCCACCATGCGCGCCGAGCTGGAAAGCACCAAGGTGCGCCTGCGCGCCAAGCTGGAACGCCAGGTTCGCGCCGTGCGCACCCAGCTCCAGGTCTACGATGACGTCTTCGCCCAGCTCACCGCCAGCGGCAACGCCGTCGCCTTCCGCGACTTCCTGCTGAAGTCGCCCGAGATGTTCCTGTCCCTGGGCGAAGGCAGCGGCCTCATCAGCCACATCGCCACCTACTGGCGCTACCGCTTCCCGGTCGGCCGGATCCTGCTCGCCACCCCCGACCAGTTGCTCGACATCCTCCAGGACTTCGACGCGAGCCTCGGCCAGGACGAAACCGCCCTCGCCGCCTAGGCCACCGCCATAAGAAAAGGGAGCGCCGGTCGCCCGGCGCTCCCTCATTTCTGTTCGGCCGGATCGCCTTAGCGGCGGTAGCCGTAGCCGTCGTTGTGGCGGTAGCCGTACCGGTCGCTGGTCCGGCCGTAGTAGCCACGGTCGTACGACCGGTAGCGAGCGTCGCGGTAGTAGGGTTGCGACGTGCGATACGCATAGCCGTTGCGGTAGTGCTTGCGGTCGTTGCTCTTGTCGGCCGCGACGCCCAGGGCCGCACCGGCGACCGCGCCGATAGCCACGGCTTCGGTCTTGCCGTTGCCGACCGCCGCGCCGGCCACGCCGCCCAGCAGGGCGCCCAGCAGCGCGCTTTCGGTCTTGGACGTACCCGCGGCCGCCTGGCTGGCGGGCAGGGCCACGGCGCCGGCGACGGTCAGGGCCATCGCAGCCTTCATCATCTTGTTGGTCATGGCTCAAACTCCTTTGCCTGCGCCGGGGCCGGGAAGGCCTGATCGGCGATGTTGAGCCTGAATTTAGCGATGCGGTTCTGAACCCATCCGGAGGCGCCCGTTCATTCTCGCGACAGGAAAGCGAGGCCGTCGAAACCGCCCCCCGGGCACGAAAAAGGGCCCGCGAGGGGCCCTCCGACGTCGGAGACTGGGGAAGATCTCCGTGCGGGCTCGGCCTAGGCGCCGACGCCCACCACGCCGACGGCCGCGAAGGCGACCACCAGCCCGAACATGGCCGTCGTCAGAACGGCGGGGGCCGCTCTTTGGACCAGGCCCTGAAGGATCGAGAGGTTCATGACACACACACCTGAAGTTTCTGGGGGACCCCGTGGGGAGCGGGGTGTCCGTCTGGACGAGTTCTAGATAGCAGAGCCGCCGACTCGCGGGGATCGGCATGTTCGCGGAATAGCTATGCGTTTTTGGTGCAGGCCGCTCTGCATCCAAAGGTTTGCCGCCGGGCGGGAGCGGGACGCGGCCCGGGACGGATCATTCCACGCGTAACGGCGACGGGATGTCTGGCGCCGCTTCGACCGGAGGCTCATATGCCCAGCGTAACCAGGGGGAACAGGACGTGCGCAGCTCCAACCCGTCGGGCGCCGCCCGCTCGATCCTGATCGTCGGGGCGTCGCGCGGCCTGGGCCATGCAATGGCGGCCGAGTTCGCGGCCCGGGGCTGGCGGGTGGTCGGCACGGTCCGAGGCGCCCAGACCCCGCTCCACGCCCTTGCCGTCGAACGCGCCGACGCCGTCGAGGTGGAGACGCTCGACATGACCGATCACGACCAGATCCGGAGCCTCCGCGATCGGCTCGCCGGCCGGGCGTTCGAGGTGGTCTTCGTCAACGCGGGGATCGTCAACCGACGACCTTCCGACACGATGGCCGAGGTCTCCGCCGACGAGTTCGTCGAGGTCATGGCGACCAACGTCCTGGGCGTCATGCGCGCCGTGGAGGCGCTCGGTTCACTGCTGGCGCCGGGCGGCGTTATCGGCGCCATGTCCTCGGGCCAAGGCAGCATCGCCAACAACGCCAACGGGACGAACGACGTCTACCGCGCCAGCAAGGCGGCTCTGAACCAGGCGCTGGCCAGCTACGCCGGGCGGCATCCGGAGCGAGCGACGATCCTCATGGCGCCCGGGTGGATCCGCACCGAACTGGGCGGCGCGGGCGCGCCCTTCGGCGTGGAAGAGGCCATGCCTCAGATCGTCGACGTCCTCGTGGGCCAACAGGGCGCCCCCGGCCTCCGCTACCTCGACCGGTTCGGCAAGACCGTGCCCTGGTGACCACGGTTGGCGAGGCGTGCGCAAAGGCTGAGGGAGCGCTCCGCCCTCCGGCTGGCGGCCTGCGCCTTTGGCGTCAGTCCGCCGGGCTCGCGGGCAGCCCGGCGCCCACAGTCGTGAGAAAGTCGTCCAGGTACTGGCGCATGCTCATGGCGGCCGTGCGGATGTCATCGAGAGGCAGGCTGTCGTCGGCGATCCTGGTCAGATCGTCGGTGAGGGTCGACAGGTAATCCCGCGGGCTGGCGGCCTGCCGCGCCTCCTGGCGCACCAACTGCATGATGAGGTGGTGGTGCACGATGGCGCGCGCCTGGAGGTCGGCGATCAGTCGCGTCAACTGTAGCTCGTTCGACATGCTGGATCGGGATCCGGTGTGTGAGGCGCGGCTCACGTCGAGCGCGCGGGTGTAGGGCGGAGACGAGGACGACCGCCAGGAATCTCGAACTAGCGGCGCGCCTGGCGGGCGGCGTAGCGGGCGTCACGCTTTGCCTTGGCTTCGGCCTTCGTGAGCGCCTTGCGCTCCTTCCGTTCGCCGCGCTTGGCGTCGAGCGCTGCGGCAGACGCAGCTTCGTCGGCCAGGCGAGCGGCTTCGACACTGGCTGCGGCCGCCTCGGCCTTGGCCGTCTTGGCCTCGAGCCGGGCCTCGCGGACGCGGCGGAGTTCCTCCGCCTTCAGCGCCGCCCGCGACGGCGCGTGAGGATCGTGGGTTACGGCGGGCTTCGGCCGAAGCTTCGCGAGCAGGGCTGCCTTGGCCTGGGCCGCGCGGGTCTGTCGGTCGGAAAAGCTCGCACCGTCGATGTCGTTGTTCATGGGGACTCCGAGATGCGGTTGATCGCGTCGGGGGTCGCCCCACGTGCGATAGGCGCGTCAGATCGTGGGAGCGCTCGTGACGCGCTGGTCGTCCGGAGGCGGGATGAGCCCGCCCCCGGCGCCGAATTCGCGTTTAGACCGACTGCAGCTGGCCAGCGGACATCTTGCCGCTGCGCTGGTCGCGCTCGAGCTCGTAGCCGACCTTCTGGCCTTCGTTGAGCGAGCCCATGCCGGCGCGTTCGACCGCGGAGATGTGCACGAACACGTCGTTGCCGCCGTCGTCGGGTTGAATGAAGCCGAAGCCCTTTTGGCCGTTGAACCACTTCACAGTGCCAGTCGTCATAATCGTCACCTTTCAGGTGTAAGTCTTCGCGCGTCCCGAATAGGACGTGAGGTCAAATTGTCGGAGAAGGAAGGGTGGGCCCGGGCTCGATCCGAAGAACAAGCGTGGAGAGCAACCGAACCGAAAACGATATTCGATGCATCAATATATCCACAGAACAGCCGGCCGCGCCAGCTAAATCTGGTCCCGGGATAAGTTCAGGGCGGCTGATGGGGCTGGATGGCCGATCTTGTCGGCGTTCGCGGCGGCGTCAATCGGCGCGCGAAGCCTCTTCCGAAAAGCGCCGCCGTCCCGCATCATGGCGGCCGTTGCTCCGGGACGGCCCGGGCGCGTCGCAGCCCCGGGGGAGCCATGTTCGCCGCGATCCTGACCGTCGTCGCGCTGCACGCCGGCGCCCCGCCCGTGGTCGCCACGCCCAAGGGCCAGATGGCGCCTGTCACCAGCATTCCGGGGGAACCGCCCTACGGCCTGCGGATCGGACGCAACGCATCCAAGAGCGACCAGGTCTGCTTCCGCGACCCCGTGGTGGGCTCGAAGATCCCCACCCGCCGCTGCATGAGCCGCGAGATGTTCGTCCAGCGCCAGCAGGACTCGAAGGACCACCTCGACGCCGTCCAGCGCGACGCCCGCATCCAGACGACGTTCTAGGTTCGGCGTCGCCTCCCCTCCTCGCCGCAGGGGGAGGAGGGGGACGGCCCGGCTTCTATGCCGCGAGAAGCTGCGGCTGGCCGCCGGCGAGGTAATCCAGCTTGCCCAGCGGCACGCCCTGGCTGCGCAGCAGGCCGTAGGCGGTGACCACGTGGAAGTGGAAGTTGGGCAGCGAGAACTGGAACAGGAAGTCCCGCGCGGTGAACTTCAGCGTCCGGTTCGGCGTCGGCAGCTCGATGATCCGCGTCTCGTCCAGCGCCTCGATCTGTTCGCGCTTGATCGACTCCACGAAGGCGATGGTCTTGGCCACCCGGTCCTTCACCTCCGCCCAGGTCGTCTCGGTGTCGGGCATGCTGGGCGGCGTGACCCCGGCGAGGCGCGCCGCGCCGCCCTTGGCCGCGTCGCTGGCGATCTGGATCTGGTTGGTGAGGGGGTGCATGTCGGGCGCCAGCCGTGCCGCCAGATAGGTCTGCGGATCGACGCCGCTCGCCTTGGCGTGCGCCTCGGCCTTGTCGAGGATCGCGGCCAGGTTCTTCAGCATCCCGAGGTAGCCGGGGATCGAGGCGTCGTAGAGCGACAGCGCCATTGAGCATCTCCAAGGTCGAGGTTGAGGCCGAGAGATGGGCCGCGCCGCGGATGGGCGAAAGACGGACCCCGCCTCATTTTTTCTGACAGGCCCGCATCGCACGGCCGCGCTCGGCGTTGAAGGCGACTGCTGCGCAAACAGGCTGCGAGGTCGCTTGGCTCCGAAACCCGAAGATCCCGTCACCCCCTTCTTCGACATGGTCGGCATGGCCCTGTCGGGAGATCCGGTGATGCTGCGCAGCCTCGCGGCGACGCTGGGGTCGTTCTCGATGCGGCTTGTCGTGGCCTTGCTGATCCTGGCGGTGACGCTGTGGCTGTCGAGGCGGCTGGGCAAGGCGGCTGAGCGGGCGCTCACCCGCATTCCGCACCATCACCAGCCCGCCGACAGCACGCTATCGACCTTCGTCTCGACGCTGGTCCGCTACGTGGTGGTCGCCATCGGCCTCGTGGCGGTGCTGCAGCAGCTGGGCGTGCGGGCCACCTCGGTCCTGGCCGTGCTGGGCGCCGCCTCGCTCGCCATCGGCCTGGCGCTGCAGGGCACGCTGGGCAATGTGGCGGCCGGCGTCATGCTCCTGCTTCTGCGCCCCTACCGCGCCGGCGATCGGGTCGAGCTGAACGGCCGGCAGGGTGTCGTGGTGGGCATGGACCTCTTCAACACCAAGCTCCTGGACTACGATGGGCTCACGCTGTTCCTGCCCAACGGCAAGGTGTTCGGCGACATGATCGTCAACATCAGCCAGGCGGGCCGCCGCCGCATCGAGCTGACCCTGGGTGTCGACTACGAGGACGACCTGGACTTGGCGCTGGAGACGATGATCCGCGTCGCGCGGGCCGAGCCCCGCGTGCTCGCCGACCCCGAGCCCTGGGCCCGCGTGACCGCCTCGGGCGACAGCGCCATGGAGGTCACCCTGCGATGCTGGGCCACGACCGACGACTGGATGAACACCCGCTTCGATCTGCTGAAGGCGCTCAAGGAGGCCTTCGACGACGTCGGCCTGATGATCCCCTACCCCCACCAAGTAGAGATGCGGCGATCGGAATTCCGCCCAAAGCCGGCGGTGCGCGAGAAAAAAGTCGGGAAGGGCGAGGCTCGCCCGTCCTAGGCTGGCGCACACCACCGCAGCCGAGGCCCCCGCATGCTCTACGCCCTGCTCGCCTACCACGAGGAAGCCGACGTCCAAGCCATGACGCCGGACCAGGACGACGCCCTGATGGACCGCCTCATGGGCGTCCATGCGCGCCTGGAGGGCCGCATGGGTCCCGCCGCCCGCCTGGGCGCCACCTCGCTGGCGGCCGTGGTCCATGGGCGCGGCCTGGTGACCGACGGGCCGTTCGCCGAGACCAAGGAGGCCATGCTGGGCTTCTACGTGATCGACTGCGCCGACCGCGCCGAGGCGATCGCCGCCGCCCAGGCGCTCAACGCCGCCAATCCGAACGCGATCTACGAGGTCCGCCCCATCGTCACCTACGTCCCCGGCGCGGCCTTCCCGCACACCGACGCTGGGCTCGAACTGGTCAGGCCATAAGGACACGCCGCCGGCGCAGGACCGCGCCCGCGCCGACGAACCCGATGATCATCAGCGCCCAGGCGGAAGGCTCGGGCGCCGCGGCCGTGGCATTCAGCGCCACGTTGTCCAGCCCGGGCGCCCCGCGCGAGGTCGAGCTGCTGTTGCCCGCGAACTGCACCCGGATCGCGCCCGACGTCGGGGCCACGGCCGTCAGGGCGTATTGCGTCCACGTTGAGCTCTGCGCGCCGGGCGAATAGGGCAGGCTCACGGTCTTCGTCGCGAGCTGAGTCAGCGACTGGGCGTCCGACAGCGTCGCCGCCAGGTCGCCCGCGCTATTCTGTGCCCACTGGCCCACCCAGTAGGTCAGCGTCACCTGCGAGCCAGCCACGAGGCCGGTGACGTCCTGGTAGATCCCGCCGGTGGGGCTGGCGCCGTTCATGTCGAGGAAGCGGTCGCCCTCCTGCGGGTTCAGCAACACCAGGAAGCCCGCCCCGCTCTGGGTGTAGGCGTCGCTGACGATGTCCGGCGCCTCCAGCCCTGCGACCCGGCTCCAGCCGTCGGGCGCCAGCGGGCCCCGGTAGTAGGTCCCCATGTTGTTGGCCGGCCCGCCCTCGAAGCCGCCGTTGGTCAGGAGGTTGGCGGCCGCGGCCGGCGTGGATGCGAGCGCCGCGGCGATGGCGGCGGTGGCGAGAAGCGTCTTCAAGGCAGATCCCCGTTCGGAACGATGTCGCCGCGAACCTGTGGCGATCTTCCTCGGCGGGCGTCCCCCGTTTGGGGGTATGACCTTGGTTTAGTTTCACTTTTTCGCGCGACGGGGGAATCCGGGCGGCCTGAATGCGCCGTGCGCGCGAACTAGGCCTGCGCGGCTTCCGCACGCTCGAGGGCTGTCCGCAGCGCCTGCAGCTCGCCGCGGATCCGCGCCACGGACGCTAGGTCCAGGCCGGACGAGGCCAGGAGTTCGGCCGGCGCCGCGCAGGCCGGCCCTTGCAGAGCGCGGCCCTTGTCGGTCAGCCGGATGCGCACCACCCGCTCGTCCCGCTCGTCGCGTGCGCGGGTGATCAGCTCCATGCCCTGCAGCCGCTTAAGCAACGGCGTGAGCGTGTTCGACTCCAGGCCCAGCCGCTCGCCCAGCTCGCCGACGGTGCGGTCGTCCCCTTCCCACAGCACCACCATCGCCAGGTACTGCGGATAGGTGAGCCCGAGCCGGTCCAGCAGCGGACGATAGAGCCGATTGAACGCGTGCCCGGCCGCGTAGACCGAGAAGCACAGGAAGTCGTCCAGCTTCAGGGGTGACGAAGGCGCGTCGTTGGTCATGCGCTGAATATAAATCGTGCACGATATGATCGCAAGCGGTTGACACTCGCTGAACCGCCTACCAAATAGATCGCACACGATCTAATCGCGCACTAGTAATCCAAAGGAGCCCTCTATGTCCGTCAATGTCCTTTACCGCACCGCCGCCCGCGCCACCGGGGGTCGCGACGGCAGCGCCGCCACCCTGGACGGTAGCCTCGATGTCACCCTGGCCACGCCCAAGGAGCTGGGCGGCGGCGGCGGGGCGGGGAATAACCCGGAGCAGCTCTTCGCCGCCGGCTACGCGGCCTGCTTCATCGGAGCCATGAAGTTCGTCGCTAGCCAGGGCGGGCCCAAGGTGCCCGCCGACGCCACCGTCACCGCCGACGTCGGTATCGGTCCGCGGGCTGAAGGGGGTTTCGGGCTCGACATCGCGCTTGAGGTTTCGCTGCCGGGCCTGGACCGCGACGCCGCCCAGGCCCTGGTCGAAAAGGCGCATCAGGTCTGCCCGTACTCCAACGCCACGCGCGGCAACGTCGATGTCCGCCTGAGCGTGGTCTGAACCGTCACGGTCGGCAGGTTCGCGCGGCCGTCGCGGCCGCCCTGGACCTGCCGGCCTCGGGCTCGGATCGAACGCCCGGCCGGCGCATTCCCATCGGGAGTTCAACGTCCGGGACCCCCATGATCCGCTCTGTCCTCATCGGCCTCGCCGCCGGCGCCCGCGCCCTCACTCCGCTGGCCGCCGTCGCCGAGGCGGCCCATCGCCGCGCGCTGCCACACGACAATGGCGCGCCGGCCTGGCTCGGCCATCCCCTCGTCGCCGCCGCCACCAAGGCCCTCGCGGCTGGGGAGCTCTGGGGCGACAAGCTACGCTCGGCGCCCGACCGGATCGTCCCGGCCGGTATCGCCGCGCGCGTGATCAGCGGCGGGGTCGCGGGCGCGGCCTTGGCGCCTCGCCGCCAGGCCCTGCTCGGCGCCGCGCTGGGGGCGACTGCCGCCGTGGGCGCGGCCTACCTCACCTTCGGCCTGCGCATGCGTGCGCTCCGCCGCTTCGGCCAGACCCCGACCGGCCTGGTGGAGGACGGCCTCACCGTCGCTGCCGCTCAGGCAGTGGTGGCCAGCGCCGCGCCTTGAAATCCGCCACCCGAGTTCCCACCTAAACGACTGAAACCCCAACACAACTCGGAGATTCCATGGCCACCGGCTGGGCCCACGAAGGCGCCGTGCTCGACCAGATCGAAGACACGATCAGCGACGCCGTCCGCAACGCCCGCGCCCGCCTGCCCGCCGGCGAAGGCACGGACGACTGCGTCGAATGCGGTGAAGTAATCCCCCCGGCCCGCCGTCGCGCCCTGCCCGGCGCCCACACCTGTGTCGATTGTCAGTCGGCCCGCGACCAGCGCGTGGTCCACACGACCATCAACCGCCGCGGCAGCAAGGACAGCCAACTCCGCTGAGGCGCGGAACCCGGCCTGCCCCTGCGGGTTGCCTTCGCTGCGCCCCCCGGCGCGCCGACCGAGAAGGCCCATGACCCGCGCCACCGCCGTCGCAGCCCTTGCCACGACCCTCGCCGCCGCCGTGCTCGCGGGCTGCGCCACGACCCCCGCCCAGAATCGCGACGTGGTCGCCGTCGTCCAGGACGAGCAGAGTCGCCAGGCCGTGGCCGAAGCCATCGACGAAGGAAAGGCCCCCGAGGCCGCCCTCTCTCGCGCCTCGGAAGCCAGCGAACTCACCCCGCCGCACTAGCCCCTCCCGATCCGCCTGCACAAAAGTCTGCGAAAACCGCCTCGTCAGCCGCCCCCGCAACGGTCACAATGCGCCATGGCGACCGATCGCAAGACCGTTGACTACCTTGTCGACCAGATGGCCGAGGCCGGGGTCGTGACGGCCAAGCCGATGTTCGGCGAATACGGCGTCTACTGCGACGGCAAGATGTTCGCGATCGTCGCCGACGAGCAGCTCTTCATCAAGCCGACGGCCGCGGGCCGCGCCCTGGCTCCGGACGCCGCCGAGGCCGCTCCCTATCCAGGCGCCAAGCCCTATCTGCTGATCGACGCCGACCGCTGGGACGATCGCGACGGGCTTCGCGATCTGGCCCGCGCCACCGCGGCCGAACTCCCCACCCCCAAGCCGAAGCCGCCGAAGAAGCCCAAGATAGCGGGCTGAACGCCGGCGGGCCGTCAGCGGACGGTCGGCAGAGCCTTGCGGCAGTCGCCCGCGCACTCTTCGCACATCGTCGCGCAAAGCTGGCAGTGTTCGTGATCGTGCTTGCGGCATTCCTCGGCGCAGATTTCGCAAGCGCGGATGCACGCCTCGATTTGCACCCGCAGCATCTCGATGTCCTGGCTGCTGCGCCGGACCGCCAGCCGGGCCGTCGCGGCGCACACGTCGGCGCAGTCCAGGCACCGGCGGATGCAGTCGCGCATGTCCATCGGCTCGGCCACGCAGGCGTCGGCGCATGACGTGCAGAACAGCGAACAGAGCATCGCGTGGCGCGCGGCGGTGACGAGGTCCTCGTTCACCTCGCCCTTCACGTCGGGATGAAGCCCGACCATCTTCGAGAGGGACATCGCATTCTCCTCGCTGGCTGGGACATTGAACCCGCCCCGCCGTCCGAGGTTGCTCCCATCGGCCATTTGTAAGCCGCGCGGGCTACTTCCCGAGGTGGCTTTGGAACCAGCTGACCATCGCCTGCATGGCCTCCGTGGCGTAGGCGTCGGTCTTGGCCGGGTCGCCCTTGACGTAGAAGTCATGGTCGGCGCCCGCGAACATCGTGAGCTTGTTTTCAACCCCGACCTTGTCCAGCGCGGCATGCATGGCTTCGGACTGCGCGGGCGGCACGCCTCTGTCGGCGTCGCCGTGCAGCATCAGGGTCGGCGGATCGTGCGCATCCACGCTGTGGATGGGCGAGACCGAGGCAAAGAGCCTGTCGTCGAACGCAACGGGGCCGGCCTTGGGGCGGCCCTGCAGCAGGACGGCCAGGTCGGTGGGCGGGAAGTAGGCCACCACGGCCGCGACGCGGTTGCCTGAACGCTCCAGCGGGTTGGCGGCGGCCGGGTCCCCGTCGTCGGCCATCATGCCGGCGACGAGCGCCAGATGGCCCCCGGCGCTGGCGCCCCAAACGCCGATCCGCTTCGGGTCGGCGCCGTAGTCGGCGGCGTGCAGCTTGATGTGGCGCATTCCGAGCCGCACGTCGGTCACCGCGTCCGGAACCTGGAAGCGCGGCGCCGAGGAATGGTAGAGCGCGACCACCGTGAAGCCCTTGTCGATCAGCGCCTGATAGCGGGCCGGGCGTTCCTCGGGCGGCGCCCACGACGACCGCCAGCCGGCGGACACCATGTTGACCACCAGCGCGCCATTGGCCTTCTTCACCGGCTTGAAGACGTCGTACGTGAGCGCCATGCCGTCGCGATGCCCGTAGATCACGTCGCGGACATAGGTGGCGGTCTTCAGTTCCGCGGGGGTCGGCGCGCGAAGGGCGCTGCGGGGATAGCCGCTGAGCGGCGGTCCAGGGTCTGCGGGCGACGGGGTCGGAACCTGCGCCACTGCGGCGCCGCCCGCGCCGAGGGCCACCGCGAAGGCGAGCGCGATCTTCCGGAACCTGTTCATGGACGTCCCCCTGCTGTCGAGCAGCCTAGCCATCCGGAAGGCAGGACGCCAACACCACTGCCCCATCATGGGCGACAGCCGGATTGGAATTCCGCGGCGGACCGCTATCTCTACGCGGACCCCTGAGATCTCGTTCGCCACGGAGCCGACCGCATGACCAAGCCCATGAAGATCGACTTCGTCTCGGACGTGTCCTGCCCCTGGTGCATCATCGGCCTGGGCGGGCTTGAGGAAGCCCTGGCGCGGGTCGGCGACCTGGTCGAGGCGCAGATCACCTTCCAGCCCTTCGAGCTCAATCCCGATATGCCGCCTGAGGGGCAGAACATCGGCGAGCACGTCCGCCAGAAGTACGGCGCGACGCCGGAGCAGTCGGCAGCGAACCGCGAGCAGATCCGCGCCCGCGCCGCCGAGGTGGGCTTCACCATCGCCACCGGCCCCGACAGCCGGATCTACAACACCTTCGACGCCCACCGCCTGCTCCATTGGGCGGGCCTGGAGGGCCGCCAGCTGCCCCTCAAGAAAGCTCTGTTCGAGGCCTATTTCACCCGAGGCGAGGCCCCCTCCGACCACGAGGTTCTGGTCGCCGCCGCGGAACGCGCGGGCCTCGATCCCGTGAAGGCGCGCGAGGTGCTGGCCTCGGGCCGCTTCGCCGATCACATCCGCTCCCTGGAGCGCCAATGGTACGAGGCCGGCATCAGCTCGGTGCCGGCCGTGATCATCAACGAGAAATATCTGATCTCCGGGGGCCAGCCCGCCGACGCCTTCGAACGCGCGCTCCGCACGATCGCCGCCGAGACGTAGAGGCCGGTCGGACCGCGACGCCTAGGTCTCAAACCTCGTCCGGGCCGTAGGCCACCCGGTTCACCGCGCGACTGTAGGTCTTGGGAAGGTCGACCGATCCGGATGGAAGCGCGGAGGGTATGGCGCCCGTCCGCTGCAGTTCGCCGGCGGTGTAGCCGAAGGCGGCGTGGAACTGGCGGCTGAACCGAGCCTCGTCCGAGAAGCCGGCGGCATGGGCGATCTGCTGGACGGTCCGGCCGTCGGTGCGGTCGCTCAGCATCCGGTGCGCGGCCTCCAGCCGGAGGCGCCGGACCAGTTCGGTCACCCCGCCGTCCCCCGTCAGCGCGCGATAGAGCGCCGACCGCGAGACCCCCAGCGCCGCGCAGACCCGCTCCGTCGTGAGAGGCTCCGAGAGATGGGCGTCGATGTGGTCCATCACCCGGCGGCGCAGATCCTCGGTCCGCAGCACCGTCGGCCGCGGCCTGGCGGAGGCGGGCAGGCAAGCGGCCACGAGCTCGCATAGCGCCCGCGCGGCGGGAAGCGCGGCGGCGTCGGGAAGCTCCGGCAACGCCTCGCAGAGCGAGGTGAGATAGGTCGCAAGCAGCCGGCTCTGGGCGGTCGGTGGCAGCGGGCCGTGCACACCGCCACGACGTCCGGCGCCCAGCAGGTTTCTCGGAAGCACCACCACGATGGAGCGTACCGGCCCGGTCATGATCTCGATGGGCCGGGCGAGATCGAGAAGCACCGGCGTCCCCGGTTGCACCTCGAATCTGCGGCCGTCGGCGTCGAGATGCAGCACGCCCTCGAGCATCAGGTTCAAGTTCCAGTAGTCGCTGCGCCGGGCGCGGATCATCTCGATGCTGCGGCGGAAGTGCAGCGGCGGAAGCCGCGATTCGCTGATCGGCAGAGGTCCGAGGCCGGTCACCTTCGACACCGCCTCGAAGGCCGCCTCAGGATCGCGCGGCGACACCTCGAAATCGCTCAGTCCCGAGCTCCACAGCCTGAACCGGTCCGGCCCGGGGATGTCCTTCGTGTCGAAGACGAACTGATGCATGCCTTCGCCCATCAGACCTGCCGGCTCAGCGGCGCGCAAGCCTGCCCGCGCCGGCCAGGAGCCGTATCAAGCGCTCAGCCGCGAGCGATCGGGCTCCAGGCCTGGCGTTGCGACCGCATGGCCGCGCCCGCCAGGCCAAAGCCCAGCACCGCCAGCGCCCAGGTCTCCGGCTCGGGCACGGGGACCGCCAACGGCGTCGGATCGTAGTCGTAGCTGAGTTGCACTTCGCCGGCCCAGCTTTGAGTGGTCGTGGCGCGCGCGTCGCCAAACAGTCGGCTGAGCACCAGCGTCAGATTGAGGTTGGACGCCAGTTCGACGGGCACGGGACCACCCTGGAGGAATGGGGCGAGGGGCGCCGAAGCCCCGGCGAGATCGAAGTCCGCCGACTTCGTCTCGGTGAGGAGGCACCCGGCGGCGCCCACCGTGCCGCATGAGATGAACACGTCTCGGCTGAGCCTGCCCATCGCATGGCCGGCGGCCAGGACGTCGTCGACCATGCTCCCTTCGATCCACACTGACCCGACCGGGTTGATGAACACCCCGTAGGACAGCGTGAGCTGCGAATTCAGGTCGAGGCGCACGCCGCGCAGCGAGCCCAGCGCGGTGTCGAAGGCCTGGAACAGCAGGGTTTGCCGTTCGACCCCGCCGAATGGCTCGTCGGGAAGCTCGATGCCGGCGCCCGACGCAGTGTGGTTCACGACGTGGAAGATGCTGAACGCCTGGCTCTGAACGATCGTGGCGGCCTGGGCCGAACCGGCGAGCAGCGACGCAGCCGTCACGGACGCGGCGGCGAAGATTGGGCGGCGAAGGGCCGAGACGGCGCCCTGGCGCGAGGCCGGCTCAAGTGCCTGCGCGCGGCGGGTCGGCCGCGGGGACCGCCGGCGCAGCGCCGCGCCCACCGCCCCGAAGCCCAGCAGCATCAGACCCCAGACGCCGGGCTCGGGCGTCGGGCTCGCGCTCACGGCCTCGAACCGCACGGAAGACGGCGTAAGGCTGAACGCGAAAAGGGCGGGCGACCCGGCTTGCGCGAACCCACCCTCCAACGCCCCATAGCCCCCCGTCAGCGGCCCCGACCACGGCGTCTCGAGACTGGCCTGCGCCGCACCGAAGCCGCCGATCCAGAAGTTGAAGAAGCTGGGCAGGGGAACGGCCGACTGCACGTCGGTCACATTGAATTCCACCTGGCCGGGATAGCGGTCGGCGAACTCGTGGACATAGTTGGGTCCGTAAGTCTCGGCCGTGCTGTTGAAGGTGTGGGTCAGGTCGGTGGCCTGCCCCCCGACCGTCAAGATGGCGCTCAGGATGGGGCTGTCGTAGCCCCCGCCCTGGCCGCCACCCAGGAACTCGCCCGTCCCGTTGAAGTCGGTCCGGTAACCCAGCGCGGTGTCATAGGTGAGCTGGGCCACGAACGGCTGGGCGTCATAGAACGTGCGATCGCCCAAGAACCCGATCGCGTCATAGCCGCTCAACTCGCCCACGAAGGTCGCCGACATCACCTTGGCCTCGGCTGTCCCGGCGGTGAGCGCGAAGGCGCAAACCAACGCCAGGCCCGTATTCGCTCGCAGCATCGTCTTCCCCGCAACTCGGCCGCGGGCGGAACTCCCGGCGCGGCGCCTTCACGACCTTAGGCCGCGGTGGCGCGCCGCGCCGTCCCAGACGCTTGCTTCCATGCCTCAAGCCGGTCCGAGCCGGGGTTCGGCTGGGCGACGGCGCGCGTTGACGCCCGCCGACGCACGGCGTCTACGACGCCGCCTACGCTCCCTCGTAGTTCAGGATCGGGGCCAGCCACCGCTCGGCCGTGCGGACGTCCCAGCCCTTCCGCCGCGCATAGTCCTCGACCTGGTCGCGCTCAATGCGGCCGACGCCGAAGTAGTGGGCCTCGGGATGGGCGAAGTAGAGGCCCGAAACCGCCGCCGGCGGGGTCATGGCGTAGCTCTCGGTCAGCACGATGCCGGCCGCGTCCGTGGCGCTCAGGAGTTGGAACAGCGTCGCCTTCTCGGTGTGATCGGGCTGCATCGGGTAGCCCGGCGCCGGGCGGATGCCGCGGTACTGCTCGGCGATCAGGTGGTCGATGTCGAACGGCTCGTCCGGCGCGTAGCCCCAGAGCTCGGTGCGCACCTTGCGGTGCAGCGCCTCGGCGAAGGCCTCGGCCAGCCGGTCGGCCAGGGCGGTGGCCAGGATCGCCGAATAGTCGTCGCCGGCGTCCTTGAACTGTTTGGCCAGTTCCAGCTCGCCGTGTCCGGCGGTCACCGCGAAGCCGCCGATGTAGTCCGGCTTCGTGCCCACCGGGGCGATGAAGTCGGCCATGGCGACGTTGAACTGGCCCTCGCCGGTCTTGATCATCTGCTGGCGCAGGGTGTGCAGCCGGGCGAGCTCGGTCGCGCGGTCCTCATCCGCATAGACCACCACGTCGTCGCCGTCGGTGTTGGCAGGCCAGAAGCCCACCACGCCGCGCGCCTCCAGCAGACCCTCCTGGATGATCCGGTCCAGCATCCGCTGAGCGTCGGCGAACAGATCGGTGGCGGCCTTGCCCACCACGTCGTCCTCCAGGATCGCCGGATAGCGGCCGATCAGCTCCCAGCTGGCGAAGAACGGCGTCCAGTCGATGTGCCGGCGCAGCTCGGGCAGGTCGTAGGGCGCGAAGGTGCGCGTGCCCAGGAAGCTGGGCTTCGGCGGGTCATAGGTGGTCCAGTCCGGCGTGAAGGCATTGTCGCGCGCCTCCTGCAGGGTGGCGCGCGCCCGGGCGCCCTGGCCGCGCGCGAACTGCTCGCGCACCTTGACGTAATCGGCCTCGGTGGCCGCCAGGAACTTGGGCTTCTCGGTCGGCGACAGCAGGTTCGAGACCACGCCCACCGCCCGACTGGCGTCGAGCACATAGGTGGTCGAGCCCGACGGATAGCGCTGCGAGATCTTCACCGCCGTGTGGGTCTTGGATGTGGTCGCCCCCCCGATCAGCAGCGGCATCTTCATGCCGCGCCGCTCCATTTCCGAGGCCACGAACACCATTTCGTCCAGGCTGGGCGTGATCAGGCCCGACAGGCCCACGATGTCGACGCCGTTCTTCTCGGCCTCGTCGAGGATGCGGTCGGCCGGGACCATCACGCCCAGGTCGATGACCTCGTAGTTGTTGCACTGCAGGACCACGCCCACGATGTTCTTGCCGATGTCGTGGACGTCGCCCTTCACGGTGGCCATCAGCACCTTGCCGGCGCTCTGGCGCTCCGCGCCGTCCTTCTCGGCTTCCATGAAGGGCATCAGGTAGGCCACGGCCTGCTTCATCACCCGGGCCGACTTCACCACCTGGGGCAGGAACATCTTGCCCGCGCCGAACAGGTCGCCGACCACGTTCATCCCGTCCATCAGCGGGCCTTCGATGACGTGCAGCGGGCGCTCGGCCAGGCTGCGCGCCTCCTCGGTGTCGGCCTCGATGAAATCGGTGATGCCGTGGACAAGGGCGTGGCTCAGGCGCGCGGCGACCGGCTGGTCGCGCCAGGCCAGGTTCACCACCTTGGCCTCGCCCTTCTGGCCCTTGTACTTGGGCGCCAGATCGACCAGCCGCTCGGTGTTGGAGGGCGCGCCGGGCTTGGCCGGGCGGTTCAGGATCACGTCCTCGACCAGCTCGCGCAGTTCGGGCTCGATGTCGTCGTAGACGGGCAGGTCGCCGGCGTTGACGATGCCCATGTCCATGCCCGCCGCGATCGCGTGGTACAGGAACACCGAGTGGATCGCGCGGCGCACCGGCTCGTTGCCGCGGAACGAGAAGCTGACGTTCGAGACGCCGCCCGAGATGCGGGCATGGGGACAGACTTGCTTGATCCGCCGCGTCGCCTCGATGAAGTCGACGGCGTAGTTGTCGTGCTCCTCGATCCCGGTGGCGATGGCGAAGATGTTGGGGTCGAAGATGATGTCCTCGGGCGGAAAGCCCACCTGGTCCACCAGGATGTCGTAGGCGCGCTTGCAGATCTCGACCTTGCGGTCGGCCGTGTCGGCCTGGCCCACCTCGTCGAAGGCCATGACCACTACGGCCGCGCCGTAGCGCAGGCAGGCCTTGGCCTGCTCCAGGAACTTGGCCTCGCCCTCCTTCATGGAGATCGAATTCACTATCGCCTTGCCCTGGACGCACTTGAGGCCCGCCTCGATCACCTCCCACTTCGAGGAGTCGATCATCACCGGCACCCGCGCGATGTCCGGCTCGGCGGCGAGCAGGTTCAGATAGGTCCGCATGGCGGCGACCGAATCCAGCAGCCCCTCGTCCATGTTGATGTCGATGACCGCGGCCCCGGCCTCGACTTGCTGGCGCGCGACCGACAGCGCCTCGGGATAGGCGCCCTCGGCGATCAGCTTGCGGAATTTGGCCGAGCCGGTGACGTTGGTCCGCTCGCCGACGTTGATGAAGGTGGGACGCATCAGCTCACAAACTTGAGGGACCGCAGGATGAGGTAGAGCCCGCCTGCGCCGGCGGGAACGCGATATGCGCCCTGAGCCTCGACGACGCGAGCGGCGATCGCCGCCAGCATCCAGCCCAGACCGTCCAGATCGTCGCTGCGCAGTTCGGGAATCGTCAGTTCCTCGACGCCGTTCTCCACGCCGAACGCCCGGACCCGCTCGACGTCCTCCAGCATGGCCTGGCGCCACTGGATCGCCGCCCAGCCCCAGCGCCACTCGCCGTCGGCGGTCGCGCCCAGCACCTGGATGTCGCAGATCACTCGCGGGCCGTTGGCGTCCGAGAACCTCAGCACGCCCTCGTTTGCGTCGTAGTCGTAACGCTCCCACGTCTCGAGCCCGAAGGTCTCGGCGACATGCCGTTGCTTGGCGGTGAAGGCCGCGAACGCTTCCTCACACCACGCGTCGTACCAATTGGGGGCTTGCATCAGACGAGCTCGAACGGCTCCAGGCCCGCCAGCCGCATGGCTTTCGGGCGCTCGGGCACGGCCCGGGGCTTCAGCCCGCGCACTGCGTCCGCCACATGCCGGATGTGGTCCGGCGTCGTGCCGCAGCAGCCGCCCAGGATGTTGACCAGGCCGTGCTCGGCCCATTCGTGCAGCTGGTGGCCGGTCTGGTCGGGCGTTTCGTCATACTCGCCCATGGCGTTGGGCAGGCCGGCGTTGGGATAGGCCGAAACCAGCGTGTCGGCGACCCGCGCCAGTTCCGCGATGTGCGGCCGCATCAGGTCGGCGCCCAGGGCGCAATTCAGGCCGATGGCGAACGGCTTGGCGTGACGCACCGAGTTCCAGAACGCCTCGACGGTCTGGCCGGACAGGGTGCGGCCCGACCGGTCGGTGATCGTACCCGAGATCCAGATCGGCAGCGGCTCGTAGCCCTCGTCCTGCAGGTCCAGGATCGCCTTGATGGCCGCCTTGCAGTTCAGCGTGTCGGTGATCGTCTCCACCAGGAACAGGTCGACCCCGCCCTCGTGCAGGGCGCGGACCTGTTCCAGGTAGGCGTCGTAGACCTGGTCGAAGGTGACCTTGCGCGCGCCCGGATCGTTCACGTCCGAGCTCATCGACAGCATCACCGGCAGCGGTCCGATGGAGCCCGCCACGAACCGCGGCTTGTGCGGTTCCTTGGCCGTCCAGCGGTCGGCCACCTCGCGCGCGATGCGGGCGCCCTGCAGGTTGATGTCCCGCACGGCGGCTTCCATGCCGTACTCGGCCTGGCCGATGGTCGTGGCCGAGAAGGTGTTGGTCTCCGAGATGTCCGCGCCCGCGGCGAAGTATTGGTCGTGCAGGTCGGCGATGATGTCGGGCCGCGTGACGCACAGCAGGTCGTTGTTACCCTTGAGCTGGCCGGGGGCGTCCTTGAAGGCCTCGCCGCGGTAATCCGCCTCGGCCAGGCCGCGCTTCTGGATCATCACGCCCCAGGAGCCGTCGAGGATGAGCACGCGCGTCTTGGCCGCCGCCTTCAGCGCCGCGATGCGCTCCTGTCTGGAGAGGGGGCGGGTCATGCCGCAGCTTCCTTGGGTTCGGTCCTGGGGGAGGTCTCGCGCACGCCCAGCACGCGGCAGATCGCGTACACCAGGTCGGCGCGGTTGAGCGTGTAGAAGTGGAAGTCGCCGAAGCCTTCCTCGGCCAGCCGCGCGCACATCTCGGCGGCCACCGAGGCCGCGACCAGCTTGCGGGTCTCGGGGTCGGCGTCCAGCCCCTCGAAGTGGTTGGCCAGCCAGGCCGGGATTTCGACCCCGATGCGGCCCGCCATGTTCGACAGCCCCTCGAAGCTCGAGACGGGCATGATGCCCGGCAGGATGGGGATCTCGACGCCGGCCTTGCGGATGCGCTCGACGAAGCGGAGGTAGCCGTCGATGTCGAAGAAGAAGTTGCTGATCGCCCGCGTCGCCCCGGCGTCCACCTTGGCCTTCAGGACCTCGATGTCGTGCTCCACCGACGGGCTTTCGGGGTGGATCTGCGGATAGACGCCGACGCTCACCTCGAACGGCGCGATGGCCTTGATGCCGGCGGTCAGCTCGGTGGCGTTCTGGTAGCCGTCGGCGCGAGGCGTATAGGCCCCGCCCAGCGAGCCCGGCGGGTCGCCGCGCAGCGCCACGATGTGGCGGATGCCGGCGTCCCAGTAGTCGCGGATCACCTCGTCCACTTCGCCGCGCGAGGCCTCCACGCAGGTCAGGTGCGCCGCGGGCTTCAGCGACGTCTCCTTCAGGATGCGCACGACGGTGCGGTGGGTGCGCTCGCGCGTCGAGCCGCCCGCGCCATAGGTCACGGACACGAACTCCGGGCTCAGCGGCTCGAGCCGGCGGATCGCCTCCCACAGGCTCTCCTCGCTCTTCGGCCCCTTGGGCGGAGAGAATTCGAACGACACGCGCGGCCTCGGCTGGCCGCCCGAGCCCGCGCGGGCGACGGGACCCAGCGCCGTGGATTGCGGCGCGCTGGACGGGGCGGGACTCATGCGGCGCTCCTCAAGGCGGTCGGCGCGCGCTGGGCGGCCCAGATCTTCACGGTCAGCCCGTCGTCACGGGTCGGCGGCAGCGCCTCCAGCGCCACCTGGGGCAGGTCGGCCTCCGCCAGCCAGCGGCTCATCTCTTCGTCGGAAAATCCTAACCGGCGGTGCTGATGCTGCTCGCGCAGGAATTCGTGCCTGTGCGGGGCGAAGTCGACGATGATCAGCCGCCCGTCCGGCGCCACGATCCGCGCCGCCTCCTTCACCGCGGCGGCCGGGTCGCCCAGGTAGTGCAGCACCTGGTGGACCACTACCAAGTCGGCGCTGGCGTCCGGCAGCCGGGTGTCGAAGATGTCGCCGTGGCGCAGCTCCACATGCGCCAGCCCCGCCTCGACCGCGTTGCGCCGCGCGATGTTCAGCATCTGCTGCGACAGGTCCAGGCCCAGGGCCTGGTCGGCATGCGGCGCCAGCAAGGTCAGCATGCGGCCGGTCCCGGCCCCCAGGTCGACCAGCCTCCGGAAGCGGCCGGACCCGGCGGCGCGCACGATCTCGGCCTCGACATGGGCGTCCGAGACATAGAGCGAGCGGATCTGGTCCCAGTGCTCGGCGTGCTCGGCGAAATAGGCCTGCGCCGCATCGGCGCGTTCGGCCTGGACGTCGTCCAGCTTGCGGCGGTCACGTGCCAGGACGGGGTCGTCGGGATTGATCCGCGCCAGCACCTCGCCGATCACCTCGTGTTGGTGACCCGCGCCGGTGAGGCGATAAAACACCCACGCGCCGTCGGGGAAGCGTTCGACCAGCCCCGCCTCGGCCAGCAGTTTCAGGTGGCGCGACACCCGCGGCTGACTCTGGTCCAGCACCCGGCAAAGCTCCAGCACCGCCAGCTCCTCGCGCTCCAGGAGCGCCAGGATACGCAGGCGGGTCGGTTCTCCCGCCGCGCGCAGCACATCCACCGTCTGTTTCGCCGACAGCCTCATCGGACATAAAGATATCTTTATGTGTAAGAAGCGCAAGGGGCCAGTGGCGCCGAGCGTCACTTTGCAGCGCCGGGAACACAGAGGGAACTCGCGTCAAATTCAACTCACGCGCGAAAAATCCGCGCAGGTCGATCCCTCAGGGCGCCGGCGAAGTCACCGGCTGGCCGGCCAGGAAAAGGCGAATGTTCTCCGCGGCGCGACCCAGCATGTTGGGGATCCCCTCCGTCGTGCCGCCGGCGCGGTGCGGCGTCAGGAGCGTCCCGGGCACATCGGCCCACCGCGCGGCCGGCGTCGGCTCGACTTGGAAGACGTCGAGGGCGGCGCGGCGCAGTCGTCCGGCCCGCAGCGCGGCGATCAGCGCATCCTCGTCGACCACGGACCCCCGCGCGACGTTGACGATCATCCCCTGCGGCCCGACGGCGTCGATCACCTCGGCCGAGATCAGGCCCTGCGTCTGGGGTCCGCCTGGACAGGCCACCATCAGGATGTCGCTGTCCCGCGCCAGCGCCAGCAGGCTCTCAGCCATCGGCCACGGCGCGGCCTTGGGCCGAGGCCCCCACCAACTCACCGTCATCCGGAACGGCTCGGCCCGACGCGCGATCGCCGCGCCGATGTGGCCCAGTCCGACGATCCCCAGCTTGCGGCCGGTCAGGCTGGGTTGCGGGATCAGGCGGTCCTCGAGCCGCCAGCGGCCCTCGCGGATCGCCCGGTCGTGCTCGTGCATGTCGCGCGCACCGGCCAACAGGAGGCCCATGGCGTGGTCGGCGACGTCGTCGGCGTTGACCCCTCCGGCATAGGTCACCTCGATCCCGTGCGCCCGGCACCACGCCACGTCCACGCCCTCGTAGCCGGCCGTCATCACCGCGATCAGGCCCAGGTTGGGGAAGGCCGCGAGGAATTCCGGTGTCAGCGTCGCCTCGCCGGCGTGCAGCAGCGCCCGCACCTGCGGCCTGTCGGCGTCGGGCATGTCCCAGGCGATGGCGGTGGCGAAGCCCTGCCGGGCCAGCATCGGCTCCAGCCCTACGAGGATCCGGGCCGAGATGGCGACGATCGGTTCGGACACGGCATTCCCCTTCAAGGCGTGGCGCCTGCTGCTATAGCCAGCGCCGCCGTCCCGCGGCCAGCCTAGGCCCGTCCCTCCGCGCAGGCCGCCAGCTTGCGGGCCAGGAGCGCGCGCTCTGCGGCGTTCGCGGTCAGCGCCATTGCCGTCTCGTAGGCCGCCCCGGCCTCGCGGGTTCGGCCCAGCCGTTGGAGCAGCTCGCCGCGGATGGCGTGGAACAGGTGGTAGCCGCGCAGGTCGATCGCCTCGACCAAGGCCAGGGCGCGCTCGGCGCCCTCGACCTCCGCGACGGCGACGGCGCGGTTCAGCCGGGCGACCGGCGTCGGCGCCACGACCATCAGCTGGTCGTAGAGCGCCACGATCTGGCGCCAATCGGTCTCGACGGCGCTTGCCGCGTCGCTGTGCACCGCGCCGATCGCGGCCTGGAGCTGATAGGGGCCCGGCCGATTGATCTCGAGGCAGCGGCGGACCAGCGCCTGGCCCTCGGCGATCAGCCGCGCGTCCCACAGCGTCCTGTCCTGCTCGGCCAACAGCACGGGCTCGCCGTGCGGCCCCGTCCGCGCCCGGCGCCGCGAGGCGGTGAGCAGCATCAGCGCAAGTAGGCCCAGCACCTCCGGCTCCTCCGGCGCGAGTTGGCGCAGCAGGCGACCCAGGCGCACGGCCTCCTCGCACAGGTCGTCGCGGACGAGCTCGGCGCCTGTGCTCGCGGCGTAGCCCTCGTTGAACACGAGGTAGATCACCGCGAGCACCCCGCGGAGGCGTTCAGGCAACTCCGCGGCCTCGGGCACGCGATAGGGGATGCGGGCGTCGCGGATCTTGGCCTTCGCCCGCACCAGCCGCTGCGCCATCGTCGCCTCGGGCGTCAGGAAGGCCCTTGCGATCTCCGGCGTCGACAGCCCGCCCACCAGGCGCAGGGTCAGCGCCACCTGGGCCGGCAGGGCCAGCGCCGGGTGGCAGCAGGTGAAGATCAGGCGCAGGCGGTCGTCTTCCACGTCCGCCTCCGGCGGGTCCTCGGGGGCGTCCAACAACGCCGCCTCCGCATGGCGGCGGCCGCGCGAGGCCTCGCGGCGCAGGCGGTCGATGGCGCGGTTGCGCGCCGTCGTGACGATCCATCCCGCCGGGCTCGGCGGCAGGCCCACCTCGGGCCAGCGCGCCAGCGCCTCGGCAAAGGCGTCCTGCACCGCCTCCTCCGCCAGGCTCACGTCGCCCAGTCGGCGGATCAGGATGGCGACCGCGCGCCCGTGCGCCTCACGGAACACGCGCGCCACGTCGTCGGCGGTGGGTGGGTCAGGCGGCAGGCGGCGCCCCCCGCGGCGGATCCGGGTACATGGGCCGCACCTCGAGCGGAATGGTAATGGCCTTCGCGAGCTTGCGCGCCCACATCAGCGCCTCGTCGAGGTCAGCCGCCTCGATGATGGTGATCCCGCCGATGTGCTCCTTGCCTTCCAGGTATGGGCCGTCGGTGGTCAGCACCTCCCCGTCCTGCAGCCGCACGGTCGTGGCCGAATCCGTCGTGTGCAGGCCGCCGCCGAACACCCAGAGTCCGGCTGCCCGCATCTCGGCGTTCACGGCGCCCACATCGCGCATGATCGGTCCAAGGAAGTCCTCCGGCGGGACCGGGCCGTCAGGCTGGTGGATGAGGAACATGTAGCGGGCCATGGGGCGTCCTTGCGGTTCGCAACGCGGCATCATGCCGGTTTTCCGCGCCCTGAACGAACGCGACGGACCGGAATCGACAACGCCCGCCGGGAATTCTCCAAAGCTTGACTTGGCGGCGGCCTTCCCCGAGGAAGGCGCCTCGGTGAGCCCGCGCGGCGGCCTCAAATCGGCTCACCCCAGTCCCCACGCCCCGCGTGGGCCTCCGGCCGCATGGCCGCCGCTTCCCACGGTTTCCTCCCATGTCCTCCGCAAGCGCGCTGTGGCGCGACCGCGACTTCGTCCGCCTCTGGCTCGCCCAGGGCGTCTCGGCCTTCGGCGCCCGCATCACCCGTGAGGGCCTGCCCATCGCCGCGGTCCTCAGCCTGGGCGCCTCGCCCGGACAGCTCGGCCTGCTGGCGGCCCTGTCGCATGGACCGGCCCTGCTGGTGGGCCTGGCCGCCGGCGGCTTTGTCGACCGCAACAGGCGGCGTGGGTTGATGATGACCGCCGACCTGGCCCGCGCCGCGGTCCTGGCCTCGATCCCGGTCGCCGCCCTCCTCCACCTGCTGACCCTGCCCCAGCTCTACGTGGCCGCCGCCCTGGTCGGCGCCGCCAGCGTCCTCTTCGAGATCGCCGACCACGCCTACCTCCCGAGCCTGGTGGCGCGTGAGGAGCTGACCCGCGCCAACGCCAGCCTGTCCGCCACCGAATCCGTCGCCGAGATCGGCGGGCCGGCGCTGGCGGGCGCCCTGTTCCAGGTGCTGGCCGCGCCGATCGCCATAGCGGCCAATGCGGCGACCTACCTGGTCTCGGCCGTCTTCCTCGCCGGCATCCGCCACGTCGAGCCCGAACCCCATCCGGAGCCCCCCGCCCATTGGACTGAGGACGTGCGCCTGGGCTTCCGCACGGCGCTCAGCCACCCGCTGGTGCGGCCGGTGTTCCTGAGCTCGTGGATGCAGGCGCTCGCCGGGGGCATGTTCGGCGCGCTCTACATCCTCTTCTGCGTGCGCGTGGTGGGCCTGACGCCGGGCCTGCTCGGCCTGACGATCGCGGCAGGGGGCGTCGGCGCCCTGGTCGGCGCCGTCGTGGCGGGCTGGCTCTCGCGGCGGCTGGGCGTCGGTCCCTCGTTTCTGGGCGCCCAGCTGCTCGTCGCCCTGGCGATCGCGATCATCCCGCTGTCGCCGTCGGACCCGGCGAAGGGAATGACGTTCCTCGTCGTGTCCCAGATCCTGGGCGACGCCTTCGGGGTGGCCACCCTGATCTTGGGGACCAGCCTGGTGCAGACGGTCACCGCCACCGCCGTCCTCGGCCGCGTCAACGCGACCTTGAAGGCCGTCAGCGGCGGGCTGGCCGTGCTGGGCGCGATCCTGGGCGGCCTGCTGGGCGAGGTCATTGGCGTCCGCGGCGCGATCTGGGTCGGCGTCGCCGGCCTGGCCCTCGCCCCCCTGTTCAGCCTCCCCGGCCCGCTCAAGCGCCTGCGCGAAATGCCCTCCGGCCCAGGCTAAGCCCCGAAGATCCAGCCGGCCGTCAGCGTGCTCATCTGGACGCCGACCAGGATCATCTGCCCCCCGCCGGTCATGCTGATGACCGTGTCGGCGCCCGACTGGGCGACCGTGTACTGCGTGCCTGGATCGAGCTGGACCCGATCCCCCTGAGCGAGGCTGAAGTCCAGCACCCGGTCGACGCCCGCGTCGCCGAAGGTGTGGAACAGGTCCGCGCCCAGCCCGCCGGTGACCGTGTCGTCGCCCTTGTCGCCCGAGACGTAGTCGTCCCCGGCGCCGCCGAAGATCACGTCGTTGTCCTGGCCGCCGCGCACGATGTCGTTCCCGTCGCCGCCCTCGCAGGTGTCGTTCCCGATGTTGCCGTAGACGAGGTCGCCGCCGGCGTCCCCGGACAGGCTGTCGTTGTCCTTGCCGCCCACCACCCAGTCGTCGCCCGCGCCGCCCGCTTCGGTGTCGGCGCCGGTATTGCCCTGGAAGTTGTCGAACCCGGCGCCGCCGCTCAGGGAGTCGGCGCCGTCTCCGCCCGCCACCATGCCCACAGCGGTCCCGCCGGCGCCCACATAGGTGTCGGCCCCGGCCCCCAGCGTGACTTCGCCCTCGATCCGGCCAATGTTCTCCAGCCGCGAGGCTCCGGCGCCGAGGTCGACCTTTCCGACCAGCACGCCGGTGTTGGCGTACAGATCGGGCGGATGCCCGGCGGGCGCGTCGTCGACCACGCGCAGGGCGTAGTCACCCTCGATCCGGCCGCCATTGCGGAAGCTGTTCGAGGCCGGCTGGCCCTGCGGCGCGGCCTGGATGCGCCAGAGCACCCCGTCCGAGCTGGCATCTCCGCCGCCGTCCCGCGCGATGATGATTCCGGTGTTGTTGAAGCCCACCGACTGCAGCGAGGTGATCGAAATCCCCACCGCCCCGGTCTTGCCGGTCGCGGTGATCGACCCCGTGTTGAGAAGCGTCCCGGCCGTCCCCAGCGACACGCCGAACGCGTTCGCCGCCGACGACGACGCTAGGATGGTTCCCGAATTGGTGAGCAGCCACGCGTCCTGCGCGCTGGCGGACACGCCTGTCACGCGCCCGACGGCGGACACGTCGATGACGCCACGGTTCTGCAGCTCCGGCGAGTCGGCGGCCAGAGCCTGGAACCCGACCGCGACGCCCGCCTCGCCGGCGAAGGTCGACACGACCTTGATCGTCCCCATCATGCCGACGGTCACCACCGCCTCGGGGCTGCCACTCAGTTCCTTGCCCAGGACGCCGATGGCTGCGCCAGCCACGTCGTAGGCGACCTCGACCGTCCCCTCGACCCGCAGGATGTCGCGCACCCCGCCGATGCCGGACTCCAGCACGATGCCGGTCTCATTGCGGAAGCTGAGCGCGGCGCCCTGGGCCACCACGAAATTGTCCGAGGTCGTCAACCTTGGCATGCCATCCCCCTCGCCCAGGCGAGGGGAGCTTGACTACAGCAGCCCGTCAAGCGCCGGCCGGCCCCGCCTCGGCCAGGCCCCGAACATCCGGCCGGCGGCGAGCGTGCTCATCTCGACGCTGACGAGGATCATCTCCCCACGGGCCACACGCATCGCTACGCCCCCACGCCAAGGTCGCGTGAGGGCCACGACCCGATCGGGCTTGGGGCTCTACCGCCCGAACTTCTGGAACTTGATCCGGTGGGGGATGAGGCTGTCGGCGCCCAGGCGGCGCTTCTTGTCCTCTTCATAGGCCTCGAAGTTGCCCTCGAACCATTCCACGTGGCTGTCGCCCTCGAAGGCCAGGATGTGGGTGGCCAGCCGGTCCAGGAACCAGCGGTCGTGGCTGATGACCACCGCGCAGCCGGCGAATTCCTCCAGCGCCTCCTCGAGGTTCTGCAGCGTCTCGATGTCCAGGTCGTTGGTCGGTTCGTCGAGCAGGATGACGTTGCCGCCTTCGGTGAGCGTCTTGGCCAGGTGGACGCGGTTGCGCTCGCCGCCCGACAGCTGGCCCACCTTCTTCTGCTGGTCGCCGCCGCGGAAGTTGAACGAGCCCACGTAGCTGCGGGTGTTGATCTCGCGCTTGCCCACGGCCAGCACGTCCAGTCCGCTGGAGATCTCCTGCCAGACGGTCTTGTTGGGATCCAGCGCGTCGCGGCTCTGGTCGACGTACGACAGCTTCACCGTCTCGCCGACGCGGAACGTACCCCCATCGGGCTGCTCCTGGCCGGTGATGATCTTGAACAGGGTGGACTTGCCGGCGCCGTTCGGGCCGATCACGCCGACGATGCCGTTCGGCGGCAGCTTGAAGGTCAGGTCGGTGAACAGCACCTTGTCGCCATAGGCCTTCGACAGGCCGTTGGCCTCCAGCACCACATTGCCCAGGCGCGGGCCGGGCGGGATCTGGATGACGGCGGTGGTCTGCGCCTGCCGCGCGTTCTCCTGCTCGCGCACCATGTCCTCGTAGCGGGCCAGGCGGGCCTTCGACTTGGCCTGGCGGGCCTTGGCGCCCGAACGCACCCACTCCAGTTCGCGGGTCATGGCGCGCTGGCGGGCTTCGGACTCGGACTGCTCCTGCACGATCCGCTTGGTCTTCTGCTCCAGCCAGCCGGAGTAGTTGCCCTCGTAGGGGATGCCCTTGCCGCGATCGAGCTCCAGGGTCCACTTGGTCACCTGGTCCAGGAAGTAGCGGTCGTGGGTGACCAGGATCACGCAGCCCGGGAAGGCTTCCAGGTGGTGCTGCAGCCAGGCCACGCTCTCGGCGTCGAGGTGGTTGGTCGGTTCGTCCAGCAGCAGCATGTCGGGCTTGCTGAGCAGCAGGCGCGCCAGCGCCACGCGGCGCTTCTCGCCGCCCGACAGCTTGTCCACCGGCCAGTCGTCGGGCGGGCAGCGCAGAGCGTCCATCGCCATGTCGATCTTGGAGTCGATGTCCCAGAGGTCGCCGGCGTCCAGCTTCTCCTGGAGGGCGGTCATCTCCTCCATCAGCTCGTCCGTGTACTCCTCGCCCAGCCTGGCCGCGATCTCGTTGTACTTGTCGAAGATCCGCTTCTCTTCGCACCAGGCGATGACGTTGGCGCGGACGTTCACCTGCTCGTCCAGCTGCGGCTCCTGCTCGAGGTAGCCCATCTTCACGCCGTCGGCGGCCTTGGCCTCGCCCGAGAATTCCTTGTCGATCCCGGCCATGATCTTCAGCAGGGTGGACTTACCCGAGCCGTTGACGCCCACCACGCCGATCTTGGCGTCGGAGTAGAACGACAGCCAGATGTTCTCGAACACCTTCTTGCCGCCGGGATAGGCCTTGGTCAGGCCCTGCATCTGGAAGATATATTGCTGCGCCATGGGGCGTCCGCGCTCGCTGGTTCGATGTGTCGGGAATTCGGGCGAGCAGATAGCGGTGGCGGCGGCCGGGCGCAACGGCCGACCGGACCGGAACCCGCGCTGTGGGCGTGCGTTAGGAGCCGATGGGGGACGGGGAACCTTGAGTGCGCGCCGATGATGATCATGAACCGCCGCATCGTCGGGCGGGCGGCGCGATGAACGATCGCGCCGAACCGGGTCCGCGCAAAGGTGAGGACGAGTTCCGCCTGCTGGTCGATAACATCGTAGACTACGGGATCTACATGCTGGACCCCAACGGCCTGGTGACCACCTGGAACCGCGGGGCCGAACGGATCGAACGCTATGCGGCTAACGAGGTGGTCGGCCGCCACTTCGCACTCTTCTACACCCCGGAGGACCGCCAGGCGGGCGGCCCGGCCAGGGCGTTGGAAACCGCGCTGCGCACCGGCCGGTTCGAAGCCGAGGGGTGGCGGGTCCGCAAAGGTGGCGACCGGTTCTGGGCCTCGGTCGTCATCGACCCGGTCCGCGACGACAATGGCAGCCTGATCGGCTTCGCCAAGGTCATCCGCGATATCACCGAGCGGCGGGCCGCACAGGACGCCCTCGCCCAGAGCGAGCGGCAGTTCCGCATGCTGGTGTCCGGCGTCGTCGACTACTCGATCTTCATGCTCGACCCCAACGGCATCATCAGCAACTGGAACGCCGGCGCCCAGCACATCAAGGGGTATGGGGCCGACGAGATCGTGGGCCAGCATTTCTCGCGGTTCTACACCGACGAGGACCGCGCCGCCGGTACGCCCCTGAGGGCGCTGAAGACCGCCACCGAACAGGGCCGCTATGAGGCGGAAGGCTGGCGTGTGCGCAAGGACGGCAGCCTGTTCTTTGCGTCGGTGATCATCGACGCGATCCGTGAAAGCGACGGGACGCTTCTCGGCTTCGCCAAGATCACCCGCGACATCACCGACAAGCGCCGCGCCCAGCTCGACCTGCAGCGGGCGCACGAGCAGTTGGCCCAGAGTCAGAAGCTGGAGGCCCTGGGCAAGCTGACCGGCGGGGTGGCGCACGACTTCAACAACCTCCTCATGGTCGTCAGCGGTCAGGCCCAGCTCCTTCGCCGCAAGGTGGGGGACGATCCCCGCGCGCTGCGGGCCCTCGACGCGATCGACGTCGCCGCGCGGCGGGGCGAGGATCTGACCCGCCACCTGCTGTCGTTCTCGCGCCGGCAACGGCTGACGCCGGCTCCGACCTCGCTCGCCGAGCGCAGCGTGAGCCTGGGCGAACTGCTCGCTGCGAGCCTCCCCGCGACGGTGCGGCTCGACATGGCCCTGTCGGAGGACCTCTGGCCTGTGGCGGTTGACGGTGGCGAGTTCGAGCTGGCGCTGCTGAACCTCGCGGTGAACGCGCGCGACGCCATGCCAAAGGGCGGCGAGCTATGCCTCCGCGGCGAGAACGTCACCCTGGACGGCTCAGGCCCAGGGCAACTGCGAGGCGATTTCGTCGCGTTGACGGTGTCCGACACCGGGACGGGGATCGCGCCCGATATCATACCGAAGATCTTCGACCCCTTCTTCACCACCAAGGACGTCGACAAAGGCACGGGGCTTGGCCTGTCGCAGGTTTTTGGCTTCGCCCAGCAGTCGGGCGGCTACGCCACGGTGGAGAGCGAGCTCGGCTCGGGGACACGCTTCACGCTCTACCTGCCTCGCACCGACAGGACGCCGCGCGCGGCGCAAGACGAGGGTCCGGTGCCTCTTGTCGGCAGCGCCCGGGTCCTCTTGGTGGAGGACAATCCCGAAGTCGCGGAAGTCGCCGCCCGCATGCTGGAAGAATTGGGCCACGAGGTTCGGGTCGTCGGCAACAGCGCTGCGGCCCTCACGGCGCTGCAAGGCAGCGAGCCGGTCGACGTCGTATTCAGCGATATCGTGATGGCGGGCGACCTCGACGGCCTCGACATGGCGCGGCGGGTCCGCGAGACCTTCCCCGACGTTCCGGTCGTGCTGGCCACGGGCTATAGCGAGGCCGCGGCCCGGATCGGCGACGAATTCCCCATCCTGCGCAAGCCCTACAAGCTCGCCGACCTGAACCGCGCCATCGCCAAGTCCCTGAGGCCCTCGTCCGCCGAGGATGACAAGCTGGTCGATCTCGAGGCGGCGCGCCGGGCGCGGGGCGCCAACGGCAAATAGGTCACGAGAAAGCCGCGGAAGGGGCGCCTGATCGTCCTCCGGCTGGGATAGCTCGACCCGAAGGCCGTGCGCCGGTCGATGAGCGGGCGTCCCCTCCCGCGAGTTGATCCCTTGGCGGGCCAGACGAACCGAAGCGGCCTGCCGAGGGGAGGAAAGAACCTGGATCTAGTTGCGCGCCGCCTGGAGCTGGATCGCCGCCTTGTTGCAGGCGCGGACCTGGCCGTCGGTCAGCTCGCGGCCGCCCGAGCGGTAGCTGGCGACGGGGCCCACCACGGCCACCACCTTCTTGCACTCGCGGACCAGCCCATCGAGGTTGGCCTTGCGGTCGGCCGAACCCAGGCACTGGTCGCCGTCGCATCGCCACGCCACGCCGGAAATCACCGCTTCGCGCGGCGCCGTGGCTCCGGCCTTGAGCCGCGCCTCGCCCTGGTAGCCCGCCGTCTGGGCAAAGGCCGAACCCGTCGCGAACACCGCCAGCGCGGCGATCGCGGTCACACACCTGAAGTTTTGCATTTTCGTGTTCCTGTGGGTAGAAAAGAGCACGACCGGTCGCTAAGCTCTAAAAAGAGCACGATCGGTCACTTTGTCAAGCAGGGAGGCTTGGCTTTTGCGCAAGGGTGAAGCCACGAGGGCGCGCATCCTCGAGGAAGCGACGCGACAGGCGGCTCTGCGCGGCCTGACCGGCGTGAGCCTGTCCGACGTGGCCGACGCGGTCGGCTTGTCGAAGAGCGGCCTCTTCAAACACTTCGAGTCCAAGGAAGACATGCACCTGGCGGTCGTGCAGATGGTCACGGACAAGTTCCGCGACATTGTCTGGACGCCGGCCGCCGAACTGCCGCGCGGCCGCCAGCGGCTGGAGAAGATCTTCGAGCTCTGGCTCCGGTGGTGCGAGGAGGACTGGCCCGAAAGCGGCTGCCCGCTTACCCAGCTCAGCGTCGAACTGGACGACCAGCCCGGCCCGCTGCAGGACCTGCTGCGCAAGCAGCTGCAAGCGTTCCGCAAGACGGTGACGCGCGAGTTCCTGTGGCTGCGCGACCCGCCGCTCAGCGAGGCCGAGGCCCACGCCGCCTACTTCCAGATGAAGAGCTTCATCCTGGGGCACTCCGACTCGCGCCGGATGATGGGTGACGCCGACGCGCGCCGCTCGGCCGCGGGCGCGTTCGAGGCCCTGCTGGACCGGACCTCGCGCGCCGCCGCCTGATCCGTCGGCCCGATCCCCCGGAACGATCCCCGAGCTGTCGCGTAGTCACTGCGATGGGTGGACCACACCAGTGACAGATGAGGATGACAGCCATGCACAAGGACGAAGCCAAGGGCGCCGCCAAGGACATCGCGGGCTCGATCAAGGAAGGCGTCGGCAAGGCCACGGGCGATGACCGTCTGGCCGCGGAGGGCGCCGGCGAGCGCGTGGAGGGCAAGGTCCAGAAGGGCGTCGGCGCCCTGAAGGACGCCGCCCGCGACGTTCTGAAGAACTAGGCCCAGGCCACGAGGATCGGAGGCCGCGCCGCGAGACCGGCGCGGCCTTCGTCTTGTCAGGCCTCCCGGTCGATCTCGGCGAAGGTCTTGCCCCGCGTCTCGCGGGCCGCGAGGGCCGCCACGCCGGTGACCAGCGCCGCGCCGGCCACATAGATCGCGATCGGCGTCCCCGAGCCATAGGCCGCCAACAGGGCCGCCGCGATCAGCGGGGCCAGCGAACCCGCGAAGATCGACGTCACCTGATAGGCCAGGGAGACGCCGGAATACCGGATCCGGGTTGGGAACATCTCGGCCAGGAAGGCCGCCTGCGGGCCGTACATCGCGCCATGGCAGACCAGGGCCCCGACGCAGGCCAGCACGATCATCACCGGCTCCGCGCTGTCGAGCAGGCGGAAGAACACGAAGGCCCAGACGACCATGCCGAACGCACCCGCCGCATAGACCGGCCGCCGGCCGATCCGGTCCGACAAGAGCCCGAACAGAGGGATCAAGAAGACGTGACAGGCCGAGGCGATCAGGATCGCCTCCAGCGCCACCTGCCGGGACAGCCCGACCTTCTGGGTGACATAGGTGATCGAGAAGACGGTGATCACGTAGTAGCTGATGTTCTCGGCGAACTTCAGTCCGGCCCCCACGATCAGCTCCCGCGGCCGCCGCCGGATCGCCTCCAGCGTCGGCGCCTTCTCGATGGCCGCGGCTTCCCGGGCCACCTCCCGGAAGGTCGGGCTCTCCTCCACCGTCGTGCGGATCCACCAGCCGACGCCGATCAGGACCGCCGAGAGCAGGAACGGCACGCGCCAGCCCCAGGCCAGGAACTCGGCGTCGCTCTGGATCGTGGCCATCAGCGCCAGCATCCCCGAAGCCAGGAGACTGCCGGCCGCCACCCCCGCCTGCGGGAAACTGGCCCAGAGGCCGCGGCGGGCCGCGTCGCCGTGCTCGGCCACGATCAGCACCGCCCCGCCCCACTCCCCGCCCACGGCGAAGCCCTGCACCAGCCGGAGCGCGATCAGCAGGGCGGGCGCCCACAGGCCCACCTGGTCGTGCGTCGGCAGGCAGCCGATCAGCACGGTGGCCGCGCCCATCATCACCAGGCTCAGCATCAGCAGGCGCTTGCGCCCGATCCGGTCGCCGAAGTGGCCGAACACGATCCCGCCGAGCGGCCGCGCCACGAACCCCAGCGCATAGGTGGCGAAGGCCAACATGGTGCCGACCAGCGGCTCTGACGCCGGGAAGAACAGCTTGTTGAACACCAGCGCCGCGGCGGTGCCGTAGAGGAAGAAGTCGTACCACTCGATGGTGGTGCCGATCATGCTGGCCGCCACCACCTTGCGCAGCGTGGCCGCCGGCGACGCGCTCGCGTCCGAACTCATGCACATTCCCCCCGCGGCGGCTCTTGCGGCGCCGGTCCGGCGCGGACTGTCCGGGCCAATCGCCTTGCGTGCAAGGGGTTGCTCATCCTGTGGGCGGATCGCGGCCGCTGGCCGCACCGGGCCCAGGTAGTCTTGACGTTAACCCCTGACCCGCCATCTTGCGCGCTTTCCACGACGGCCCGGAGGCTAGATGCCCAACCTCGTCCGCCGCAGAGAGCTGCTTACGCTTGGGGCCGCTGCCGGCCTCGCCCTGATCGCCGCCCCCGCCTGGGCGCGGAACTTCGATGTCTGGGAGCCGCGCCGCGCGGTCCTCGACAACCTCCACACCGGCGAGAAGTTCAACGAGGTCTATTACGCCAACGGCAGCTACCTGCCCGACGCCCTGGCCGAAGCCACCCGCGTGATGCGCGACTGGCGCACCGGCGACGAGCACTTCATCGATCCGGGCCTGTTCGACGTCCTGCACGCCATCGGCGGCAAGCTCGAGACGAACGCGCCGTTCCAGATCATCTCCGGCTACCGCTCGCCCCGCACCAACGCGATGCTGCATTCGCGTTCCAAGGGCGTCGCCGAGAACAGCCAGCACACCGTAGGCAAGGCCATCGACGTGCGCGTCCCCGGCGTGGACCTGCGCAACCTGCGCGGGGCGGCCCTTTCCCTGGGCGCCGGCGGCGTGGGCTTCTACCCCGTCTCCAACTTCGTCCACGTCGACACCGGCCGCGTCCGCCAATGGCAGGGCGCCTAGCCCTCTATCTGCCGCCGCAGGCGCCGTCTTCCAAACCACGAAAAACACGAAAGTCACGAAAGCTCAGCAGGCACGGCCTTTTCGTGCCTTTCGTGTTTTTCGTGGTTCCAATCCTGCGGCGCTGATGCGCTCGCGGATTTCTCTAGTTCTTCGGCGCCTCGGTCGGCGGGTCGGGCTCGACGGTCGTCATGCCGGTCGCCGCCGCGTCGTCGTCGATCTGCTGCTGCTCGGGAGTCCTCTCGACCGGGGGCGGCGGGGGCGGCGCGACCTCGGCGGCCTTGGGCGCCTCGACGGGCGGCGGCGGCGGGGCCGCGGCCGCCGGCGCGGGCTCGGCCGCCTTTTCCACCGGCTTGTCGAAGTTCAGCGTCCGGCTTACCGCCAGCGCCACCAGCACCGCCGCGCAGGCGGCCGCGATCCACAGAACCGTCTTGAACATCGCCCCCTCAGACCTTCGTACCCGACGCCAGCACGCCCACGCGCTGCAGCAGCTCCCGGTCCCAGTTATAGGGGTCCGAGCGGAAGTGCATCTGACCGTCCGAACTCGCGAACGCCGTCCAATAGAGGATGAACACCGGCGTCGGCTCGGGCAGCTTGGCGCGCACGGTCTTATCGCCCTCGAGTTGCTTGTCGATGGCCTCGGAGGTCCAGGTGGCGTCGCCGTTCAGCAGAGCCTCGGCCAGCGCCCGGGGCTTCTCCAGGCGCACGCAGCCGTGGCTGGCGTTGCGGGCGAAGCGGTCGAAGCCGCCCTTCGAGGGCGTGTCGTGCAGGTAGACGGCGAACGGGTTGTCGAAATCGAACTTGAACCGGCCCAGCGCGCTCTGGTCGCCTGACGCCTGCTGCAGCCGCGGCTGGCCGCCCTGCACCGGGATCACCCGATAGCCGTTGCGGGCGAAATAGCCGGGGTTGGCCTTCTCCTTCGGCCACAGCTCGCGCTGCGCGATGCCGGCCGGCACGTTCCACGGCGGATTGATCACCACCGAATGGATGTTCGAGATCAGCATCGGCGTCTCATCGCCCGGCTTACCCGATACCGCCTTCATCGACATCACCGGCTTGTCGTCCCGGAACAGGGTGACGATGGCCGCCCCGGTGTTCACCTGCACCCGCGTCGCCGGCATGGTGGCCGGCATCCAGCGCCAGCGCTCCATGTTGGCGATGATCTGCAGCACGCGCTGGCCCACCGGCTGGTTCAGATAGGCCAGGGTGCCGTCGCCCACCACGCCGTCGGGCTTCAGGCCGTAGCGCCTCTGGGCGCGCACCACCGCCTCCTGCAGCGGCTGGTCGAAGGTCGCCGAGCCGTTGGCGGCGACCAGCGGGTCCTCGACCGCCAGGCGGGCGCGAAGCGCGGCCACGCGCGGGTCGTGGGAGCCCAGCTCCATCTTCGGCCCCTCGGCGATGGGCTTCCAGCCGCCCTTGGCCGCGATCTCGCGGTAGCGGACCAGGCCGCGCTTCAGGGCGACATAACCGGAATAGCGGGGCGGCAGGCTGTCGAGCCACGCCTGCAACCGCCCCTCGGCCAGCGCCTTCGCCAGTTCGGGGGACGGGTCGTAGGCGGCCGGGCGCACCTGCCACAGCTCGGGGAACTTGTCGGGGTCCATGCGCCCGATGCGGACGTCGTGGGCGTACTGGAGCAGGCCGTCGGCCAGGGTGGCCTGTTGCGCGGCCGAGAGCTGGCCGTCGTCGGGGAACCCATCCGGCAGGTAGGCCTTGGGCTGCAGGCCATGCAGGTCGGCCGCGCGCAGCGCCTTCACGGCGACCTGCGCCTGGGCCGGCGTCAGGGCGGGAATCGCGACCGGCGGCGCCGGCGGCGGCGGAACCGGAGCCGCGGCGGCGGCGGGGGGCAGCGCCAGAACCGGCGGAGCGGCCGACTGCGGCTGCGCCCGGGCGATCTCGCCGACGGCCAGCGGCGCCAGAGCGGCCAAGGCCAGGCAGCGCCCGATGCGTCCGCCCCGCAACCCATGCCCGCTCATGATCGTACCCGTTCCTTCTGTGTTGCCCCGGTATCTACGCACCGGGATGATCGCTGGATGAACGCATATCTGGCCCTGCCCGCCTCATGTGTCGACCGGGCGCCATGCGGCGACAGTCGGACTGTCACCACGATGCAACATATAACGCGTTACGCCGGATAGCGATGGACGACGCCCTGCGGGTCGGTGACCTCGCCGTCGCCGGCGTAGCAGGGGCCCACGGGCGCCTTGCCGTGGCCGCCCGGGATATCGAGCACATAGGTCGGCTGGCAAAGGCCCGAGACGGCGCCGCGAAGGTCCCGCATCAGCGCCTGGCCCTCGGCGATCGAGGTGCGGAAATGCCCGGTGCCGGGCGCCAGGTCGGCGTGGTGCAGGTAGTAGGGCTTGATCCGCAGCTCCACGAACCGCCGCATCAAGGCCTCCATCACCGCCGGATCGTCGTTCACGCCCTTAAGCAGCACGGTCTGGCTGACCATCGGGATGCCCGCGTCGAGGATGCGGGCGCACGCCGCCTCGGCCGCCGGCGTCAGCTCGCTGGCGTGGTTGGCGTGCAGCGCCACCCAGGTCGTCTTGCCCGGCGCGCGCAGGGCGGCGACCAGGCCCGGCGTGATCCGCTCGGGATCGACCGTCGGCACGCGGGTATGGAAGCGCACCACCTTCACATGCGGGATCTTCGCCAGCCGCGCCATCAGCTCGCGCAGCCGCCGCACCGACAGGATCAGCGGATCGCCGCCGGTGATGATCACCTCCCAGATCGCCGGGTCGGCGGCGATGTAGGCCATGGCGGCGTCCAGCTGGTCGGGCGACAGCGGCCGCACCCCGTCCGGCCCCACCATCTCGCGGCGGAAGCAGAACCGGCAGTAGACGGCGCAGGCGTGGTTGGCCTTCAACAGCACCCGGTCCCGGTATCGATGCACGACGCCGAAGACCGGGCTGTGGGCGTCGTCGCCAATGGGGTCGGCCCGCTCGTCGGGCGTCTGCTCCAGCTCGGCGCTGTCGGGCACGAACTGGCGGGCCACCGCGTCGTTGTCGGGGATCAGCTCGGCCATCGCCGGCGTGATCGCCACGGCGTAGCGGGCCGCGACGCCTTCCAGCTCGGCCAGCCGCCCAGGCGCGACCAGGCCGGCGTCGGCGAGGTCCTTCGGCGTTCGGAGCGTGCGGGCGGTCATGGCGCGGCGCATATGGCCCATGCCGGCCGCCGCCGCAAACGCCGCGAGGTCGCGGATCAGGCCGCCCGGCCCTCGTCCAGCGCCTGGCGCACCCGGCGGGCGAGCTGCGCAACGGTGAAGGGCTTGGGCAGCAGCGCCGACTGCACCGCCTCCGCTCCGCTGGCGTCGCGGGCATAGCCGGTGGTGTACAGCACCCTCAATTCGGGCTTCGCGGCTCTCGCCTGCTCGGCGAGCTGCAGCCCGTTCATCCCCGGCATCACGATGTCGGTGAACAGCAGGTCGGCCGCTGGCTGCTCGGCCAGCCGGGCCAGCGCCTGGGCGCCGTCCGCGGCCTCGGCGACGGCATAGCCCAGGTCGCGAAGGGTCTCGACCGACAGCCGGCGCACGTCCGCCTCGTCCTCGACCACCAGCACCGCCTCGCCATCGCGGGCGCGCGGCAGCGGGGCGTCGTCAGCGTCCAGCAACGCCGCCGCCGGCAGCTCGCCGACCCAGCGCGGCAGGTAGATGGTCACCGTCGTTCCCCGGTCGACCTCCGAGCGCAGGGTCACGCACCCGCCGGACTGCCTCACGAAGCCGTACACCTGGCTCAGGCCCAGACCCGTGCCCTTGCCCACTTCCTTGGTGGTGAAGAACGGCTCGAAGGCGCGCTCCATCACCGCGCGAGGCATCCCTGCCCCTGTGTCGGCGATGCGGACGACCACGAAATCTCCCGCGGCGGGACCCGCCGGGTCGTCCGCCACCGGCGCCGTCACATTCTGGGTCTCCAGGACCAGGCGTCCGCCGTCGGGCATGGCGTCGCGCGCATTGACCGCCAGGTTCAAGAGGGCGTGCTCCAGCTCGGCGGTATCGGCGTGCACGGGCCACAGGTCCTCGGCCAGGGCGGTGGAGATCTCGACCCGCTCCCCCAGCGAACGGCCCAGGAGCTCGGTCATGCCGCCGACCAGTGCGTTCACGTCCAGCGGTTCGGGATTGAGCTTCTGCCGCCGCGCGAAGGCGAGCAGCCGGCCGGTGAGCGCCGCGGCCCGGTTCGCCCCCTCCGCGGCGTTGTCGATATAGCGGGCGACGCGCGGATCTTCCGTCCCGGTCAGCCGCCGCCGCGCCATGTCCAGGCTGCCGACGACGATCGCCAGCATGTTGTTGAAGTCGTGGGCGATCCCGCCGGTGAGCTGGCCGATCGCCTCCATCTTCTGCATCTGCCGCATCTGGCCTTCGGCGGCCTCCAGCTTCTCCATCTGGTCGCGAAGCTCGCCTGTGCGCTGCGCGACACGGTCCTCCAGGGTGGCGTTGACCGTGCGCAGCTCGGCGCGCGCCTCGGCGGCCAGCAGGCCGGCCCGCGCCTGGGCGAGCACGGCGAAGGTCAAGGCGAGGGTCATGGCCGCGCCGAGGGCGAGGCTCCAGTAGACCAGCGCATGGTTGCTGCCGGCGTCGAACGCCGGACGGGTCCGGACCAGCAGGGTCCATGGCCGGCCGGCCACCTGCAGCGTCCGGGAGGTCTCCAGCGCGCCGCGCCCCACGGCGGGCGGGGCGGTCTCGAACAAGAGGTTTGTCGCCTCGGGTGCGCCGTCGTAGACCGCCACGTCGACCAGCCGGTCCACATTGGCCGGGAAGACGGTCTGCAGCAGGTCCACCGTGCGGAGCGGGCTATAGATGAAGCCGTCGAGCCGCGCGCCGCCGCGGCGGTCCGGCGTCGTGACAGGCAGGAACATCAGCACGCCCGGCTGTTGGGCTGCGTCGGTCTCCTGGACCAGGGTCACCCGGCCCGACATGGACAGGTCGCCGGTGGCGGCGGCCCGGCTCATCGCCTCGCGGCGCACCGGTTCGCTGAACATGTCGTAGCCGATGGCCGCCGTGTTGCGGGCGTCCATGGGGCGCAGGTAGAGGATACTCGTGTGGGCGCGCCTGGGGCCCAGCGGCCAGACGTGGAAGTCGGCCTCGCCCTCGTTGCGGATCCGGGCCTCCAGCGCCCTGCGCGCGGCATCGTCCTCGAAGCGCGCGGCGTAACCGATCCCCAACACGCCCGGATAGCGGCTCCCCAGCCCCAGCCGGTCGACATAGGCGGCGAACTCCGCGCCCGTGACGTTGGTGCTGCCCGCGAACAGGCCGGCGGCGCCACGCAGCAATGCGCTGTGGCCTTCGATCCGTTGCTGCAGGGCGCTCACCGCCTGGTTGGCCTCGACCCGCAGGCGGGTCGCATCGCGCGCTGCGTTGGCGTTCAGCAGCTGGAAGGCGGTGAGCATAGTGGCGGCGATCCCCACCACCAGGACCAGCGTGGGGACGACCAGGTGGGGTAACCAGCGAGAAAGGCTTAGCTTTGCCACGGCGGCAGGGCAGCGTGAGCCCGGGCCGGGTGTCAAGTTCAAAGCCGACAGCTCAGGCCACGGGCGTCCAGAGCACCTGCTCAATTCGGGTGGCGCCGGTCGCCAGCATCACCAGCCGGTCGAACCCCAGCGCCCCCCCGCTGGCGGGCGGCATGCAGGCCAGCGCCGAGAGGAAGTCCTCGTCTATGGGGTAGGTCTCGCCATAGAGCCGCTGCTTCTCGGCCATCTCGCCCTCGAAGCGGCGACGCTGCTCTTCGGCGTCGGTCAGTTCGCCGAAGCAGTTGGCCAGCTCCACGCCACACGCATAGAGCTCGAAGCGTTCGGCCACGCGCGGGTCGCCGGGCTTCGGTCGCGCCAGGGCCGCTTCCGACACCGGGTATTCGCAGAGAACCGTCGGCCGTCCGTGGCCCAGGTTCGGCTCCACCTTCTCGACGATGATCCGGCTGAACACGTCGGCCCAGGTGTCGTCGTCGGCCAGCCGCACGCCCGCGGCCCGCGCCTGGCCGTGAAGGTCGCCGAACAGGTCGACGTCCGCATACCGCCGGAACGCCTCGGCCACCGTCAGCCGCTCGGGCTCGGCGAACGGATCGGCCGTCGCGCCACGCCAGGTCAGCGCACTAGCGCCCGCAGCCTCGGCCGCCACGCGCATCAGCCCCGCGCAGTCGTCCATCAGGACCTCGTACGGCGCCCCGGTCCGATACCACTCCAGCATCGTGAACTCGGGGTGGTGCAACGGCCCCCGCTCGCGGTTCCGCCACACCTTTCCCAGCGTGAAGATCGCCGGCTCCCCCGACGCCAGCAGCTTCTTGCAGGCGAACTCGGGCGAGGTATGCAGGTACATCGGCCGCGCCTGGCCGTCCGTCGTCAGGGCCTGGGTCGCGAAGGCGTGCAGATGAGCTTCGTTGCCGGGCGAAACCTGCAGTCCCGCCGTCTCAACCTCGACCAGCCCCTCGTCCTCCAGCCAGCCGCGGGCGGCGCGCGTGATCCGTCCCCTCGCCTCGAGGAACGGTCGGCGGTCGGCGCGCCGCGACGGGCTCCACCAGGGGGTTTCGTTCGGATCTGCCAAGGTTGCGGCTAAGTGGGGGGCTGGAGATTTCGGCGCACATCGCTATAGGGGCGCCACGAGAATTTCATCAGCGGAATCGCGCGGGCTCGCCCGCGAAGGTCCGCCGCATCCCGAGGACCTACGTGAAAGTCATCGCCAGCTCGCTCCGGAAGGGCGCCGTCGTCGACATGGACGGCAAGCTCTACGTCGTCCTGACCGCCGAGAACATCCACCCCGGCAAGGGCACGCCCGTCACCCAGCTCAACATGCGCCGCATCTCCGACGGCGTGAAGGTTTCCGAGCGCTGGCGCACGACCGAGACCGTGGAGCGCGCCATCGTCGACGACCGCCCGCACACCTTCCTCTACCAGGACGGCGAGGGCTTCCACTTCATGAACCCCGAGACCTACGACCAGGTGGTGGCCTCGGAAGACATCGTCGGCGACGCGGCCCCCTACCTGACAGACGGCTGCACCGTGACCCTGTCCACCCACGAGGGCGTGCCGATCGCCATCGAGCTGCCGCGCCTGGCCACCTTCGAGGTCGTTGAGACCGAGCCGTCGGTGAAGGGACAGACCGCCTCCTCCTCTTACAAGCCGGCGATCCTGTCGAACGGCCTGCGCACCATGATCCCGCCGTACATCGGCGTGGGCACCAAGATCGTCGTGCTGACGGAAGACGGCTCGTACCAGGAACGCGCCAAGGACTGAGGTCCCGCTCCGATGCTGGGAGAAGGACCGGGCGGCTGACACGGAGGCCGCCCGGCCCCTCCCCTTTGAGCGCGCCGCCGAACGAGGCGGCGACACACCCAAAGCCGGGGGTTCGGACGGATAGGCGCAAGCCGCGCGGAAACTCCGTCACGGGCCGGCGAAAAAAGTTTCGGAGAGTGGACCGCGGGGAAGAAGCCGTGGCCGGATGGGGTCAACCCCCGGCTCTTCCCCGCCTTCGACGCAGGTCGCCGCGCGGCACGAGGGCGGCGGAAGACGCATCGGTAGTCCTTGAGCTTGGCTATAGCGGAACCGCGTTCGCCGGGCCCTTCCGCCAAATGTCGCACCCGTCGCCGACACAGGTTCTGGGACAGGCTATAGAGGTTCTGGGCTGGCCCGCCGGGTAGCTTGGCCCTAACAGGCGCCTGGAATGGACCCTGATTTCTGGCTCTTCGCCGCCGTCGGCTTCGCCGCGCAGCTCGTCGATGGCGCGCTGGGCATGGCCTACGGGGTGATCTCGACCTCGGTGCTGCTGAGTCTCGGCGTAACGCCGGCCAACGCCTCGGCCAGCGTGCACGCGGCCAAGGTGTTCACCGGCGCCGCCTCGGGCGCGTCGCACATCTATCACCGCAATATCGACTGGAAGCTCCTGGGCCTGCTCTCGGGCGGCGGCGTGCTGGGCGGTGTGCTGGGCGCCTACGTCCTGACCTCCGTGCCCGGCGAGGCGGTGAAGCCCTATGTGGTCGGCTGGCTGTTCCTCATGGGCCTCGTGATCCTCTACCGCGCCTGGCGGCAGGCGCGGCCAAAGGTCTTCTCCTGGCGTTCGCCCTTCCCGCTCGGACTGGTGGGCGGCTTCTTCGACGCCATCGGCGGGGGCGGTTGGGGTCCCGTTGTGACCAGCTCGCTGATGGGGGCCGGCGCCGATCCCCGCAAGGCCATCGGCACCACCAACGCCGCCGAGATGTTCGTGGCTATCGCCACCTCGGCCGCCTTCCTCGGC
Source organism: Phenylobacterium sp. FG114 (assembly GCF_057809855.1). NCBI lineage: Bacteria > Pseudomonadati > Pseudomonadota > Alphaproteobacteria > Caulobacterales > Caulobacteraceae > Phenylobacterium > Phenylobacterium sp. FG114. The sequence goes on from NZ_JBMDKU010000011.1 coordinate 83,976, forward strand.
AGCCTGCTGAGCGGCCACTGGGAGACCGAGGGCCTCCGCGGGCTGATGTGGTCCCTGGCGGGCCTGATCGCTGGCGGCGTCGTGGCCGCGCCGGTCGCCGGCTGGATGACCAAGGTGCTGCCGCTGCGGCTGTTGACCTGGATCGTGGGCGTGCTGGTCGTGGCCCTGGCGATCTGGCAGGGCGTGGGCCTGCTCTAGAGGCCGTCCCGTGCGCTGAGACGCCGTCTAAGCGCCTGACGCATCCGAAAATTTTGTTACACAGGGACGCTTAAGCTTCGCGAGTTTCGTCCATGAATCACCGCCGCATCGCCGGCCTGCTCGCCGCCGCTGCTTCCGCCGTGGCGCTCCAGGTCCATGCTGCGCCGCGGCCGACCCTGGCCGAACCCTCGCTGTCGCCCGACGGCGCCGAGATCGCCTTCGTCTCTGGGGGCGACATCTGGACCGTCCCTGCGGCCGGCGGCACCGCCAGCCTGCTCGTCACCGACGCAGCCACCGAGGGCCGGCCCCTCTATTCGCCCGACGGACGCGAGCTCGCCTTCACCTCGACGCGCGCCGGCGCGTCGAACGTCTATGTCCTGACGCTCTCCACCGGAAAGCTGCGCCGCGTCACCTTCACCGACGCCAACGAACAGCTCGACGGCTGGTCGCGCGACGGCCGATGGCTCTACATCTCCGGCCCCGCCAACGACGTCGCCCGCCAGAACGACGTCTATCGCGTGGCCGCGACCGGCGGCACGCCGCTGGAGGTGAGCCGCGAGCGCTATCTCAACGAGTTCAACAGCGCCCCCTCGCCCGACGGACAGTCCATCGCCCTGATGGCCAAGGGCATCTCCTCCACCCAGTGGTGGCGCAACGGCCACAGCCACATCGATGAGGCCGAACTCTGGCTGAAGCCCGTCGCCGCGAACGCCCCCTATCGCAGGCTGCTGGGCGCCACGTCCAAGCGCCTGTGGCCCATGTGGAGCGCCGACGGCGCCACGCTGTGGTTCATGAGCGACCAGGGCGGGACCGAGAACCTCTGGCGCATGCCGGCCGCCGGCGGCGCGCCGCAGCAGGTGACCAGGTTCACCGACGGCCGGGTCCTGTTCCCCTCCATCGGCTACGACGGCAAGAGCATCGTCTTCGAGCGTGAGTTCGAGATCTGGAAGCTGGACACCGCCACCGGCGCCGTCGGCCGCGTCCCCATCGCGCTGCGCGGCGCGCCGGCGGCGGCGGGCGAGCGACGCCTGGTCGAGACCAGCTTCCGCAGCCTGTCCGTCTCGCCCGACGGCAAGAAGCTGGCGGTCATCGCCCACGGCGAGGTCTTCGCCGCCCCGGCCAAGGACGGCGGCCAGGCCCAGCGGATCACCGAGACGCCGGGCGCCGAGAGCGATCTGGCCTGGTCCGCCGACAGCCGGAAGCTCGCCTATGTCGCCGAGCGGGGGCGCGTCAGCCAGCTCATGGAGTACGACTTCGCCACGCAGAAGGAGCGCCCGCTTACCCAGGCCTCCGACTTCGACGCCGCGCCGGCGTACTCGCCGGACGGCAAGATGCTGGCCTACGTCCACGGCACGCGGCAGATCCGGGTGATCACGCTGGCCGGCGGCGGCGACCGGGTGCTGTTCGAAGGGGCGCTCGACCGCAACGACGGCTCGCGGCTGGCCTGGTCGCCGGACTCCCGGTGGCTGGCGTTCGGCGTCACCGATCGCAAGTCGTTCCGCAACGTGTGGGTGGCCCCGCTCGCCGGCGGCCAGGCCCAGCCGGTGAGCTTCCTCGCCAATGGCAATGCCGCCGACCAGATCGCCTGGTCGCCCGACGGCAAGTACATCGTCTTCGACAGCGGCCAGCGCAGCGAGCCGGTGAAGATGGTCCGCATCGACCTCCTGCCCAACACGCCCAAATACCGCGAGGACGCCTTCCGCGACCTCTTCAAGGCGACCCCGCCCGGCTCGCCCGCGCCAAAATCGGACCCCAAGGAAAAGTCCCCGGCCGCCAGGCCCAGCGCCTCCGAGGGCGAGGCCAAGGCCGAGGAGGAGGCCAAGGACGACGCGCCGGCCCCCAAGGGCAAGACGCCCGTCGTCCGCATCGTCTTCGAAGGCATCCGCGAGCGCGCCACCTTCATCCCTCTGGGCGGCTCGGCCGAAGAGCCGGTGATCAGCCCGGACGGCAAGACCCTGGTCTACCGCGCCCGCCAGAGCGACCAGCAGAACCTGTTCAGCTACAGCCTGGACGAACTGGCCAAGGAGCCGCCTGCGCCGCAGCAGCTCACCGGCGGCCGCCGGCCCAAGCGCGACTACGCCTTCAGCCCGGACTCCAAGCAGGTCTTCTATCTCGACGGCGGGCGGGTGAGCGCCGTCGCGGTCGAGAGCCCCAAGCCGAAGTTCATCGACGTCACCGGCGAGATGGTCGTCCGCTTCGACGCCGAGAAGCAGGTGGTGTTCGACGAGGCCTGGTCCACCCTGAACCGCGCCTTCTACGACGAGAGGTTCCACGGCCAGGACTGGACGGCGCTGCGCGACCGCTTCGAGCCCTTCGCCCAAGGGGCCCAGACGCCCGACGAACTGCGCCGGGTGATCAACCTGATGATCGGCGAGCTCGACGCCTCGCACTCGGGCGTCAACCGGCCCAGCGAAGGCTTCGGCGCCCAGCCCGCCTCCCGCGTCGGCGACCTCGGCCTCAGGTTCGAGCGCGAGGCCTATGAGGCCGGCCGCGGCCTCGTCGTCCGCGAGGTGATCTCGCTCGGACCGGCCGACATCGAGGGCTCCATCAAGCCGGGCGATGTGCTGACCGCCGTCGACGGCAAGCCGGTCGGTCCGGGGGTCAACCTCGACAGCCTGCTGCTGGACCGCGCCGGCAAGCGCACCGTGCTCACCGTCTCGGGCCGTCAGGCCGTCGTGCGCCCGGTCGCTCCGTCCGTGGCCGCCGGCCTGCTGTACCGCCACTGGGTCAACGACCGCCGCGCCTATGTGGAGAAGGCCAGCGGCGGGCGGCTTGGCTACGTCCACATCCTGGACATGAGCTCCGACAGCTTGGACCAGCTCTACATCGACCTCGACGCCCAGAACCAGGGCAAGGACGGCGTCGTCATCGACGTGCGCAACAACAACGGCGGCTTCATCAACGGCTACGTCCTCGACGTCTTCAGCCGCCGCAACTTCCTGACCATGACCCCGCGCGGCCTGTTCGGCGTGCCCAGCCGCCAGAACCTGGGCCAGCGCGCCCTGGGCCTGCCGACCATCCTGGTGACCAACGAGAGCTCGCTCTCCGACGCTGAGGATTTCACCGAGGGCTACCGCTACCTGGGCCTGGGCAAGGTGGTGGGCGTGCCCACCGCCGGCTGGATCATCTACACCGGCGCCCAGCCGCTGATCGACGGCTCGTCGGTGCGCGTGCCGTTCATCCGCATCCAGGGCGCCGACGGCAAGGATATGGAGCTCAACCCGCGGCCGGTGGACATCACCGTGGAGCGGCCGCTGGGCGAGACCCTGGCCGGCCGGGACAGCCAGCTCGACGCCGCCGTGGCCGAGCTGCTGAAGGGCCTCGGCGGGGCCCGGCCATGACGCCCATCGACTCCGGCGAACGCCTGGAGCTGGCGTGGCGCACCGCGTCGCTGGCCATGGACTTCGTGCTCGACATGGAGGCCGCCAGCCGCAACACCAGCGACCTGGTGAACGGCCTGCTGTTCGCGGCCATCCAGTCGGCCAATGTCGCGGCGATCAGCGCCGATCCCCAGCTCCAGCTCCGCTACGCGATGCTGTCCGACACTCCGCCCACGGACGATCTTCGCCGTCCGGTCAGCGTCAACGCGATCGCCCAGTCGCTGCGGATGCCCTTCGAGACCGCGCGGCGCCGGGTGCACGGCCTGGCGAAGCTCGGCGTCCTGGACGTCACCGCCAAGGGGGTCCTGGTCACCCAGCGCACCCTGGGCCACCCGATGTTCCTGACCAACGTCTTCCTGCGCCACGACCATCTGAAGGCCTTCTACCTGCGCATGATCGGCCTGGATCTCTTCGTCCTCCCGCCGCCCGCCGACCTCCCGGCGTGGCGCGAGCCGCCGGTGCGGCTCACCAACCGGCTGATCTGGGAATACATGCTGCGCGCGGCTGACGGCCTGGGCGCGCTGGTGGGCGACACCACCAACGGCCTGATCCTACTGGCCATGGTCCGCGAGAACACCGAGGGGTTCACCCCGGCCCAGATGGCCGCCTGGGCCGCGGATCCGCTGGCGCACGCCCGGCCCGTGCGCAACGGCCGCCTGGCCGGGCGGCTGAACCTGTCCACCGAGACGCTGCGCCGCTACGTCATCAGGCTGGCCGATCAGGGATTGTGCCTGCGTGGTCCCCACGGCCTGGCCGCCATCGCCCCGCCGGGTTTCCGCGAACGCCTGGACCACCTGGTCCTCGACAACTACGGCAACCTCCAAAGGCTCTTGACCCGCCTTCGCCAATTCGGCGTGGGCGCCATGTGGGAGGCCGAGGCGCTGGCCGCCTGACGGCTCACGCCATCCAGCGGTACCCGACGCCCGGCTCGGTGAGGATCAGGGCCGGCGCCGACGGGTCGGGCTCGATCTTCTGGCGGAGCTGGCCCACGAACACCCGCAGGTACTGAACGTCGTGCTCGTGCGCCGGTCCCCAGACGGCCGTCAGCAGTTGGCGGTGCGTCACCACCTTCCCGGCCCCCTTCACCAGCTGGGCAAGCAGGTCGTACTCGCGCGGCGACAGGCGGATCGCCTCGCCGGCCCGGGTCACCAGCCGCTTCACCAGGTCGACGGTGAGGTCGCCCACCGTCACCACGGGCTCGGCGCCCTGGTCGCGTAGCCGGTGGCGCAGCGCCACCCGCAGCCGGGCCAAGAGCTCGCCCACCCCGAACGGCTTCTCCACATAGTCGTCGGCGCCCAGGTCCAGCGCATCGATCTTCTCGGTCTCCCGGTCGCGCGCCGACAGGATCAGGATGGGCCCCGCATAGAACGCCCGCGCCCTCTGGAGCGCGTCTTTGCCGTCCATGTCGGGCAGGCCCAGGTCCAGCACCACCGCGTCGGGCGCCTTGCGCGCGATCTCCTTCAGGCCATCGGCCGCCGTCTCGGCGCGCACCGGCTCGTAGCCCGCCGCGTCCAGCGCCGGCCCCAGGAACCGGTGGATTTGCGGCTCGTCGTCGATGACGAGGATGCGGGGCTTGTGGTCGCTCAAAGAAAGCCTCCGGGCGTGGCCCGCTCCTTGGGCAGGCTGATCAGGATGCGCGTCCCGCGGCCGTCGTGGATCGGGCTGGCCGCCGCGATACGCCCGCCCATGGCCTCCACGAAGCCCTTGGCGATGGCAAGCCCCAGGCCCGCGCCCTTGCCGCGATCCGTGGACTCCTCCATCCGCCGGAACTTCTCGAACACCCGCTCCAACTCGGGCGTCGGGATGCCTCGGCCCTCGTCCTCGATCGAGATCACCACATTGCCCCGGTCCTCATAGGCCGCCACCTCGATCGTCGTGCCGTCCGGGCTGTAGGCGATGGCGTTCTCCAGGATGTTGACCAGCGCCTGCTCCAGCAGCGAGGGGTCGGCCATCACCAGGGTCACCTGATCGGGGAAGTCCCAGGTCACCTTGCGGGTCTCGACCCGTCGTCGCACCCGTTCCACCGCCGCGCGCAGCACGTCGCGCACGTCGGTCCAGTCGCGCCGGGTGACCAGCGCCCCGCCCTCCAGCCGCGTCATGTCCAGCAGGTCACCGACGTAGCGGTTCAGCCGCTCGGCCTCCTCGCGGATCGAGACCAGCAGGTCCTCGCGCACCTTGGCGGTCAGCGACTTGCCGTAGTCGATCAAGGTGGTCACCGACCCCAGCACGGTGGACAGCGGCGTGCGCAGGTCGTGGCTCACCGAGTTCAGCAGCGCCCCACGCAGTCGGTCGGTCCGGCGCAGCGCCTCCGCGTCGGCCGCCGCCGCGGCGAACTCCGCCCGCTCCAGCGCCACGGCCCCCTGGTCCAGCAAGGCCGCCACGAACCGCTCGCCGTCCTCGGTGGCGATCGCCTGCGGCTCGATGCCGACCACCCCCGCGCGCGCCTTCACGCCCTGCAGCGGCCGGAAGGTCCAGGCCGCGTTGGGCAGGGTGCCTGTACCGACCCCGGCCGCCTCGCCCTTCTCCCAGGCCCAGCGCGCCGCCGCCATGTCGCCGGCCGACAGGGCGTCCAGCGCCGGCGAGGCGGCGGTGAGGGCCAGGTCGTCGCCCGCCGGCGTCAGCACCACGGCCTTGCAGCCGGTCGCCGCCGCCAGCTGCTCGGCAAGCGCCGTCGCCGCATCCTCGGCCTTGGCCGCCGACGACAGCCTGCGCGTCGCCGCCAGCACGGCCGAGATCGCCGAGGCCCGCCGCGCCGTCGCCCGCGCCTGGTCCCGCACCCGGCCCGCCAGCCAGCCCGTGGTCAGCGCCACGGCGAAGAACACCGCGAAGGTCAGCACGTCGGCCGGGTGGCCAATGTTCACCGTCAGCCGCGGCTCGAGGAAGAAGAAGTTGTAGGCGAACGCCGAAGCCGCCGCCGCCAGCACCGCCGGCCACAGCCCGAACGCCAGGCCCGAGACCAGCACGCTCAGCATGAACACCATGGCCAGGTTCGCGCTCTCGACGTAGCGGTCGACCAGCATCGCCAGGCCGCCGGCCAGGCCGACAGAAGCCAGCGCGCCGAGATGCCCGCGCCAGGGCATGTCGCGCAGGCTGGGCGGCGGCCGGCGCTCGGGCGCGGCGGGCTCCGGCGTCTCGGTGATCACGTGCAGCGCCGCGCCGCTGACGTCCTCCAGCAGCGCCCGGATCAGGGTCCGCCGGAACGGCAGCGGACGGCGGCCGCTCTTGCCCAGGACGATCTGGGTCATGTTGTTGCGCCGGGCGAACTCCAGCACCGAGGCCACCAGGTCGTCGCCGGTCAGGGTCACGGTCGCCCCGCCCAGTTGCTCGGCCAGCTTCAGCGCCTCGCGCAGCTTCTGCGCGCCCATGGCCGAGGTCGGCCGCGCGTTCGGCCGCTCCACGTGGGCCACCGTCCACGGCGCGTCCATCATCATGTCCGACAGCCGCCGGCCCGCCCGCACCAGCGAGCCCGCCATGGCGTCGGGCCCCACCAGCACCAGGATCCGTTCGCCCGCCGCCCAGGGACCCTCGACGCCCGCGCGCTTCATCGCCCCGATGAGCTGGTCGTCCACCGCCTGCGCCGCCCGCCGCAGCGCCAGTTCGCGCAGCGCCGTCAGGTTCTCCACCTTGAAGAATCGGTCCGCCGCCAGCCGGGCCGTCTCCGGCAGGTAGACCTTCCCCTCGGCCATCCGCTCGCGCAGCTCGGCGGGCGTGATGTCGATCAGCTCGATCTCGTCGGCGTTGGACAGCGCCAGGTCCGGCACCGTCTCGCGCTGGCGCACGCCGGTGATCTTCCAGACCACGTCCACCAGGCTCTCCAGGTGCTGGACGTTCAGCGTCGTCCAGACGTCGATGCCGGCGGCGAGCAGTTCGTCCACGTCCTGCCAGCGCTTGGGATGCCGCGAGCCCGGCGCGTTCGAGTGCGCGTATTCGTCGACCAGCAGCAGCTCGGGCTTGCGCGCCAGGGCCCCATCCAGGTCGAACTCCAGCAACGTCCGGTCGCGGTAGTCGATCGGCCTGCGCGCCATCACTTCCAGACCGCGCAGCAGCGCCTGCGTCTCCTTGCGGCCGTGGCTCTCCACCACGCCCACCACGACGTCGCCGCCCTCGGCCTTTCGGCGTCGGGCGGCGCGCAGCATCTCGTAGGTCTTGCCGACCCCCGGCGACATGCCGAGGAACACCTTCAGGCGTCCCCGCCCCTGCCGTTCGGCGGCCAGCAGGGCGTCGGGGTCGGGCCGCAGCGGCTCCTCGGGGCTCATCGCGCCGGAAGTTGCGCCGCCGGGAACGCCGCGTCGAGCGCCAGATTGGTCTGCAGCACATTGACCGCTGGCTGCCCCAGCACGCCCAGGACGGGCGCACGGGTGTTCCGGTCGATCACCTGCTCGACCTGCGCCGCCGTCACGCCCCGCGCCGCCGCGATCCGGGCCGCTTGGCGCCGCGCGTTGGCCGGGGAGACGTCGGGGTCCAGACCCGAGCCCGAGGTGGTCACCGCGTCGGCGGGGATCGGCGCGGCGTTCCCGGTTCGCAGCTCGGCGGCCGCCTTGCCGATCCGCTCCGAGAGCGCCGGGTTCAACGGCCCCAGGTTCGAGCCCGACGAGCCGGCGGCGTCATAGCCGTCCGCCCCGGCGGCCGACGGCCGCGGATGCAGGTACTCGGGCCGGGCGAAGTTCTGGGCGATCAGCCGCGAGCCGATCACCTGCCCGGCGTGATCGCGGACCAGACTGCCGCCGGCCTGGGCCGGGAAGGCCAACTGGCCGATCCCGGTCACCGCCAGCGGATAGGCCACGCCCAGAAGCAGGGTGAAGAACAGCGTCGCCACGACGGCGGCTCGGGCTTGCGCGAGATAGGTCATCGGAAGGGTCCTTCCAATTCAGAGAGGGCGGTCGGCGAACAGCGCGACCACGAGCATCAGGAGGATCAGGCCGCCGCTCACCACGGCGGCCCGCACGAGTTGGGCGTCCATCAGGCCAGCCCCAGCCCGGCCACGACGACGTCGATCAGCTTGATGCCGATGAACGGGGCCACCAGGCCGCCCAGGCCGTAGACGAGGAGGTTCCGCTGCAGCAGGCGCCCTGCGCCGATGGCCCGGTACTTCACGCCCCTCAGCGCCAGCGGGATCAGCGCCACGATGATCAGCGCGTTGAAGATCACCGCCGACAGGATCGCGCTCTTCGGGCTGGCCAGCCCCATGACGTTGAGCGCGCCCAGCGCCGGCAGGGCCACCACGAAGATCGCCGGGATGATCGCGAAGTACTTGGCCACGTCGTTGGCGATGGAGAAGGTGGTCAGGGCGCCGCGGGTGATCAGCATCTGCTTCCCGGTCTCGACGATCTCGATGACCTTGGTCGGGTCACTGTCCAGGTCGACCATGTTGCCGGCCTCGCGGGCGGCCTGGGCGCCGGTCTGCATCGCCACGCCGACGTCCGACTGGGCCAGGGCCGGGGCGTCGTTGGCGCCGTCGCCGCACATGGCCACCAGGCGGCCCTTGCCCTGCTCGGTGCGGATCAGCCGCAGCTTATCCTCGGGCGTGGCCTCGGCCAGGAAGTCGTCGACGCCGGCCTCCGAAGCGATGGCCGCGGCGGTCACCGGGTTGTCGCCGGTGATCATCACGGTGCGCAGGCCCATGCGGCGCAGGTCGGCGAACCGCTCCTTCACGCCCGGCTTCACCACGTCCTTCAGGTGGATCACGCCCACCAGGGCGCCGTCCTCGCTCACCGCCAGCGGCGTGCCGCCCGACCGCGCGATCCGGTCGACGCTCGCGGCCACGTCGGCCGGCACGTCAGCCGCCGTCAGGTCCAGCGACTTCAGCACCGCGTCCACCGCCCCCTTGCGCCACGACTTGCCGCCGGCGTTCAGGCCTGACTGCCGCGTGGTGGCCGAGAACGCGATCACCTCGCCGCCAGCAGGCGCCTCGCCCGCCTGGCCCAGGTTGCGGGCCAGCTCGACAATGGAGCGGCCCTCGGGCGTCTCGTCGCCCAGCGAGGCCATCAGCGCCGCCTCCAGCGCCCGCTCGGGCCGCACGCCGGGCGCCGGGATCACCTCGGTCGCCATGCGGTTGCCGAACGTGATGGTGCCGGTCTTGTCCAACAGCAGCGTGTCCACGTCGCCGGCGGCCTCCACGGCCCGGCCCGAGGTGGCCAGGACGTTGACCTTCAAGAGCCGGTCCATCCCCGCGATGCCCACCGCCGACAGCAGCCCGCCGATGGTCGTCGGGATCAGGCAGACGAACAGCGCGCCCAGCACCACCGGGTCCAGCTTCACGCCGGAATAGGCGCCCAGGCCCAGCAAGGTCACCACCGCGATCAGGAACACCAGCGTCAGCCCCGCCAGCAGCACCGCCAGCGCGATCTCGTTCGGCGTCTTGCGCCGGTCGGCGCCCTCGACCATGGCGATCATCCGATCGAGGAAGGTCTGCCCCGCCTCGGACGTGATGCGCACCTTGATCCAGTCCGAGACCACCGTGGTGCCGCCGGTGACGGCGCTGCGGTCTCCGCCGCTCTCGCGGATCACCGGCGCGCTCTCGCCCGTGACCGCCGCCTCGTTGACCGAGGCCACGCCCTCGACGATCTCGCCGTCGGCCGGGATCACGTCGCCCGCCTCCACCAGCACGATCTCGCCGACGCCCAGCTTGTGCGCGGGGGTGGGGACGATCACGCCGCGCTCCGCGTCCACCAGCAGCTTGGCCTTGGTGGTCACCCGGGCGGCGCGCAGGCTGTCGGCCGCCGCCTTGCCGCGCCCCTCGGCCACGCTCTCGGCGAAGTTGGCGAACAGCACGGTCGCCCACAGCCAGATGGCCATCTGCAGCGAGAACACCCAGTCGCCGCCGCGGGCGATCTGCAGCACCGTCGAGAGGGTGGCCAGGATCGCCACGATCTCGGTGGCGAAGATCACGGGATTTCCAGTCAGCTTGCGGGGGTCCAGCTTGACGAAGGCGTCGCGCGCCGCGCGGGCCAGCATGGGCCCCGAGAAGCTGCTGGCCAGGGCGTTGGCCTTGCGGCGCGGCCCACCCAGGGAGGTGGTGGTTTCGGTCATGTGAGGATGTCCCAGGATCAGCACTGCGCGACGGCCTGGAGCGCCTGGAAGTGCTCCACGATCGGGCCGAGGGCGAGGGCCGGGAAGAACTGCAGGCCGCCCATGATCAGGATCACCCCAATCAGGAGGCCGATGAACAGCGGGCCGTCGGTGGGGAACGTCCCCGTGGTGGCGGCCAGCTTGGGCTTGGCGGCCAGCGAGCCGGCGATGGCCAGCACCGGGATGGCGTAGGCGAACCGGCCCAACAGCATCGCGATCCCCAGCGTCGTGTTCCACCAGGGGGTGTTGGCGCTGAGGCCGGCGAAGGCCGAACCGTTGTTCCCCGCCGCCGAGGAGTAGGCGTAGAGGATCTCCGACAGGCCGTGCGCGCCCGGATTGGCCAGGCCCTTCAGCGCGACCGGCAGCACCGCCGCCGCCGCCGAGAAGCCGAGGATCGCCAGCGGCAGGATCAGCACCGCCAGCATGGCGTACTTGATCTCGCGGGCCTCCACCTTCTTGCCCAGGTACTCGGGCGTGCGCCCGACCATAAGGCCGGCGACGAACACCGCGATCAGCGCCATCACCACCATGCCGTAGAGGCCCGACCCGACCCCGCCGGGCAGGATCTCGCCCAGCTGGATCAGGAACATCGCCATGCCGCCCCCCAGCGGCATCAGGCTGTCGTGCATGGCGTTCACGCCGCCGTCCGACGCACCGGTCGTGGCCGCGGCCCAGATGGCGGTGGATGGCGCGCCGAAGCGGACCTCCTTCCCCTCCATGTTGACCGAGGCGTCGACGTTGTGAGCCGCAAGCGCCGGCGCCGTCTGCGTTTCCGCGGCATAGATTACGCCCGCGCCGGCGCCGACCAGGATCACCATCACCGCCGCCAGCGCGCGGGCTTCCTTGCCGGCCAGCACGACCCGGCCGAAGGCGATCACGCAGGCCAGGCTGAGCGCGTTCATCGAAACGATCTCGATGAGGTTGGTCCAGGCGTTGGGGTTCTCGAACGGGTGCGAGGAGTTGGCGTTGAAGATCCCGCCGCCGTTGGTGCCGAGTTGCTTGATCGCTTCCTGGCTGGCCGTTGGATAGAGCGCGATGGTCTGCTGGCCGCCCTCGACCGTGTGCGCCGTGACGTTGGCCAGAAGGCTCTGCGGCTCGCCCAAGCCCACATAGACCACGGCGATCACCAGCGAGATCGGCAGCAGGACGTAGAGGCTGATCCGGGTCAGATCGACCCAGAAGTTCCCCAGGCCCTCGCCGCGGTTCGCCGCGAACGCACGGGCCACCACCGCCGCCAGCGACATGCCGGCCGCGGCCGACAGGAAGTTGTGCGAGGTCAGCCCGGCCATCTGCGAGAAGGTGGAGAGCGTCTGTTCGGGGACGTACGACTGCCAGTTGGTGTTGGAGACGAAGCTGACCGCCGTGTTGAACGCCAGGTGCGGCGAGAGCCCCGCGAACCCCTGAGGGTTCAGCGGCAGCAGGTTCTGGAACCGCAAGATCAGGTACAGCACCACGAAGCTGGCGGCCGAGAAAGCCAGGAAGCTCGCGGCGTAGCTCAGCCACGCCTGGCTCCGATCGGCCTTCACGCCGCAGGCCGCGTAGACCCCGCGCTCGACCGGCCGCAGCACGGGGTCGAGCCAGGTGCGCTCGCCCTGCCAGACACGCGCCAAGTAGAGCCCCAGGGGAATGGCGCAGGCCACCACCGCGGCCAGCGTCAGGGCGATCTCCGCCCAGCCGGAGGCGTCCATCAGAACTTCTCCGGCTTGATCAGCGCGGCCAGCATGTAGCCGCCGATGACGAGGGCGCCCGCGCCCCAGATCAGGATCTCGGCCATCACAGGCGCCTCAGGGCGGCCGCATAGACGCCGAACAGCGCGAAGGCCCCGAGGCCCAGCGCCAGGAAGACGATGTCGATCATGTCGGTCTCACGCGCCGGACGACGGGCCCGGCTTCGACGCCGGTTGTCGCGCCGCCGGCCGTCAAATCGCGAGACGGGAGTCCGGCCCCGGACATAAGGGCCGCATAAAGGTCCGCGGTCGCCCCTGGCCATCAATCGTGACCATTGGTCCGCTCATCCTGGCGAATGCCGGGATGAGCGGGTTGAATAGCCCAGCCCACCCGCTGGCGCCCGCCCGCGCAGCCGCTACAACAGGCGCTCACGCTCGGGGGAGTTCAGCATGTTCCGGTCCGCCGCCCTCGCCATGGGCTTCGCCGCCCTGGCCGCCACGGCCCAGGCGCAGTCCCTCAGCCCCTACGCCTCGGCCGGCGAGCAGCAGGCGGCCCTCACCGACGGTCGCGTGACCTCGGAGCAGCTCGTCCGAACCTACCTCGAACGCATCGAGCGCATCGACCGCGCCGGGCCCAAGCTCAACGCGGTGATCGCCCTCAACCCCGACGCCCTGGCCGACGCCCGGCGCCTCGACGCCGAGCGCCGCGCGGGCAAGGTGCGCGGCCCGCTGCATGGCTTGCCGATCCTGCTGAAGGACAATATCGAAACCGCCGGTCCGACACCGACCACCGCCGGCTCCCTCGCGCTCGCCGCCAACGTCACCGGCCGCGACGCCCCGATCGTCCGGCGCCTGACCGAGGCGGGCGCCATCGTCCTCGGCAAGACCAACCTCTCCGAATGGGCCAACTTCCGCTCCACCCGCTCCATCAGCGGCTGGAGCGCCGTGGGCGGGCTGGTGCGCAACCCCTATTCCCTGGACCGCACCGCCTGCGGCTCCTCCTCCGGCTCGGGCGCCGCCGTCGCGGCGGGCCTGGCGGCCTTCGCCATCGGCACCGAGACCGACGGCTCGGTCACCTGCCCGGCGGCCATGAACGGCGTGGTCGGCCTGAAACCCACCGTGGGCCTCGTCGCCCGCACCCACATCGTCCCGATCTCGCCCGAGCAGGACACCGCCGGCCCGATGACCCGCACCGTCGCCGACGCCGCGGCCATGCTCAACGTCATCGCCGGCAGCGAGGCCTCCGACCCCGCCACCAAGGACGCCGACGCCAAGACGTCCAACTACCTGGCGGGCCTGAAGCGCGACGCGCTCAAGGGCGCCCGCATCGGCGTCTGGTTCTCGTGGAAGGGCCGCTCGCCCCAGACCGACGAAGTCTTCGCCGCGGCGTTGAAGGCGCTGGAGGCCCAGGGCGCGGCGCTGGTCGAGATCAAGGGGCCGGACGACGCCACCATGGCCAAGATCGGCGAGCTGGAGGGCGACGTCCTGCGCACCGAGTTCAAGGCCGCGCTGAACGACTACCTGGCCGCCACGCCCGCCGCCGTTAAGGCCCGAACCCTGGAAGACCTGATCGCCTTCGACAGGGCCGAGCCCCGCGAACTCTCGCTCTTTGGCCAGGAGATCTTCGAGGCCGCCCAGGCCAAGCCGCCGATCACCGACCCGGCCTACAAGGAAAAGCGCGCGGTCGCCCGCAAGCTGGCGCGCGAGGCGCTCGACAGGATGCTCGTGGACAACAAGCTGGACGCCATCGTCTCGCCCAGCGGCGGCCCGCCCTCGATCGTCGACCCGGTGAACGGCGGCCCCTTCTTCGGTTCGCCCTCCCGGCTGCCGGCGGTGTCGGGCTATCCGCACCTCACCGTCCCCGCCGGCTACGCCAGCGGCCTCCCCGTCGGGATCTCGTTCCTCGGCCCCGAATGGTCCGAGGCCAGGCTGCTGGCCCTGGGCTACGCCTTCGAACAGGCCACCCGCGCCCGCCGCGAACCCGAGTTCCTGCCCGACGTCGCCGCCCGCCCCGAAATCGCCCGCGCCTACGACCCGCGCTAGCCGCTGCAACCTCCACACCCGCCACGGGTTACGCGCCTGCCGGAGATCCGACTGGAGGGAGCCATCGCCATGATTGCGCGCGCGGAGCGCGACGGCCTTGAAAGCGCCGCCGTAAGCCATGACATCCACGCCCAGCCGGTTAGACTGGCCCCGCTGCTTGACCGGAAGGGATTCCCCGCTGGCCCCGCTGAGGAAGAGACGACCGATCCGCCGCGCGACCCTTAAGGCCCTCAAGGCCAAGGTCGTCCGCCCGGAATCGTCGGCCGATCTGTTCAACGCCGCCGCCAGCAGCATCATCGCACGGAGATCGGGCCGCGTGTTCGACGCCACCGCCCCCAGGTACGCCAACCTCATCCGCCTCGACCCCGAGGCGGCGGCCGCGCCGGCCGAGCCGCACGGCGGCGCGGGCTTCCACCTGATCGACACGACCATGATGTACGCGCCCCAGTCCGGCGGCGTGAAACGCTACCTGATGGCCAAGCGCGCCTGGCTGGCCAAGCGCCGTCCCGACGTGCGCCACACCCTGGTCGTGCCCGGCGCGCGCACCCGCGCGGATGCCGACGGCATCGTGAGCGTCGCCGCCACCCGCCTGCCTTTCGGCAACGGCTATCGGATGCCCGCCAGCCTGACCAAGTGGGAGACCGTCCTGCGCCTGCTGGAGCCCGACGTGATCGAGGCGGGAGACGTCTTCGTGCCCGGCCACGCCGCGCTCTACGCCGGCGACGCCCTGGGCGTGCCGGTGGTCGGTTTCTGCCACACCGACGCCGCCGCCCTGGCCGCCCTGCACTTCGGCGAGTGGGCCGAGGCGCCCACCTTCAGCTTCTGGGCCCAGGCTTACCAGCGCTTCGACCACGTGGTGGCCCCCAGCCGCCACATGGCCGCCCGCCTGGCCGACGCTGGCGTCCACCGGATGTCGATCCAACAGCTCGGCGTCGACACCGCCCTCTTCCATCCCGAGCGCGGCGATCGCCAGAAGCTGCTGCGCAGGCTGGGCCTGCCGTCCGAGACGCGCCTGCTGGTCTTCGCCGGCCGCCCGGCGCGCGAAAAGAACATCGATTCCATGGTGGCCGCGGTCGAGCGCCTCGGCGCGCCCTACAAGCTGCTGCTGATCGGCGCCGGCGACAACGCAGCCTGGTCGCCCAGCGTGATCAGCCTCGACTTCGAGAAGGACCCCGTCCGCCTGGCCGCCCTGCTCGCCTCGTGCGACGCGGCCCTGCACGCCAACGAGAACGAGATCTTCGGCCTCTTCGTGCTGGAGGCCATGGCCGCCGGCCTGCCCGTGATCGGCTCGCATCGCGGCGGCGTGGGCGAACTCATCGACGCTTCCGTCGGCCAGCCGGCCCGCAACGTCGAGCCGGGCGGCCTGGCCGAGGCCATCGAGGCCCTGTTCGCCCGCGACATGGCCGCCCTCTCCCAGGCCGCACGCCGCCGCGCCGAGACCCGCCACGGCTGGGACGCCACCTTCGAGGCGCTCACCCGCCTCTACGGCACGCTGATCGCCGACCGCGAACCCCTGGCGCTCACGGCGTAGCGGGCGGGCGAAGGCCGCTCCACTTGATCGGCGTCAAGGCGCCGCTGGCGCCCCTGCGCGACACGCATCGTTCGAACACTGGAAATCGAGCGCGCCCCTGACCGTCGCATCTCGTCGCATCGCACGCGTCGCCGGTCCGACCGCCATCGCCTTGGCGGTGACGGAGTCGATGAACATGCACATCTTCGCCGCCCAGACGGCGCCCGTCGTGTACCTCAACGGCGCGATCCTCTTCGCGGCAGGCGTGGCCATGGTCCAGGCGCACAACCGCTGGACCTGGGGCTGGCCCCTGCTCGTGACCCTGACGGGCTGGGGCGTGACGGCCCTCGGCCTGGTCCGCATGATCGCGCCGGGCGCGCCCCAGGCGGGCGAAGGCCCGATGACCAGCGCCATCTTCGTCGCGCTCTTCGTGCTCGGCGGATGGCTTTCGTACCTGGGCTATCGGAGCAGCGGCGGGCGCATGGGTTGAACCCGGCGAGCGAAGTCCCGCTACCGCGCCAGCGCCGCCGTGCGCGTCTTGAGCTCCATGGCCTCACCGCCCCGTCGGCAGGTCCTTGAACGGCACGTCCTTGTCCACGCGGATGTCGCCCGGCAGGCCCAGCACGCGCTCGGCGATGATGTTCTTCAGGATCTCGTCCGTGCCGCCGGCGATCCGCAGGCCCGGCGCGCTCATCAGCGAGGCGTGGAACGCCCCGTTCAGCGGGCTCAGCGCCGGGTCGTTGATGATGCCGTACTGGTCCAGCAGCTCCACCATCGCGTTGCCCAGGTCCTGCATCTGCATCGCCGAGACCACCTTGCCGATCGAGCTCTCCGGCCCCGGCGTCTGGCCGCGACTCAGCGCGGTCATCGTGCGGTTGCGGGTGTGCTCCAGACCCTTGGTCGCCACGTACCAGTCGGCCAGCTTCTCGCGCACCGCCTGGTCCTTCAGCACCGGCCCGCCGTCCAGCCCGGTGATGCCCCGCGCCGCCTCGAGGAAATGGCTCCAGCCGGCGCCGCTCGGCCCGCCCACCGCCAGCCGCTCGTTCATCAGCGTGACCAGGCTCACCTTCCAGCCGTCGTTCACCGCGCCCAGCCGCTGGCTGTCCTTCACCCGCACGTTGGTGAAGAACACCTCGTTGAAGCCCGAACCGCCCGACATCTGGTGGATCGGCCGCACCTCGATCCCCGGGTCCTTCATGTCGACCCAGAACATCGTCATGCCCTTGTGCTTGGGCGCGTCCGGGTCGGTGCGCACGACGACGATGCCGAAGTCCGAGAACTGCGCCCCCGTCGTCCACACCTTCTGGCCCGAAATCAGCCAGTCGCCCGAGCCGTCGTCGGCCTTAACCGCCTTGGTGCGCGCCGCCGCCACGTCCGACCCGCCCGACGGCTCGGAGAACAGCTGGCACCAGATCTCCTCGCCCTTCAGCGCCGGCCCCACGAACCGCGACTTGGTCTCGTCGTCGGCGAAGGCCATCACGGTCGGCACGCACATGCCCAGCCCGATCTGGAACGGGTTGGGCGGCACCGGATACTTCGCCTCCTCGGCGTTGAAGATCACCTGCTGGATCGGCGTGCCCCCCGGCCCGCCCCAGGCCTTGGGCCAGGTGATCTGCGCATAGCCGGCCGCCGCCTTCTTGGCCTGCCACGCCTTGGACGCCGGCATGGTGTCCCGGCTTCCGCCTTCCAGGTCGTCGCCTCCGACGGCCTGCTTCGGCGCATTGGCCTCCAGCCACGCGCGAACCTCGGCGCGATAGGCCGCTTCCTCGGGAGAGTCGTTGAAGTCCATTTCCGTCGCTCCCTAGGCAGCCATGTTCTTGCGTTCGAGGTGGCTCACCAGCCGCTCCTTCCACACCCGTGGCGCGCCGGCCACGAGGCTGAGCTGCCGCGAACGCCGGTAGTACAGGTGCGCGTCCACCTCCCAGGTGAAGCCGATGCCCCCGTGGGTCTGGATGTTCTCCTTGGCCCCGAACCAGAACGCCTCGCTGGCCGCGATCCGCGCCGCGCTGGCCGCCACCGGCAGCTCGGGCGCATTGGTGTTCAGCGCCCAGGCCCCGTAGTAGGCGTTCGACCGCGCCAGCTCGTTCTTCACGTACATGTCGGCCAGCTTGTGCTTGATCGCCTGGTAGCTCGCGATCACGCGGCCGAACGCATAGCGCTCCAGCGCATAGGCCTTGGCCATCTCCAGGCAGCGGTCGGCCCCGCCGCACTGCTCGAACGCCAGCAGCACCGCCGCCCGGTCGGTCACCTGCTCCAGCAGCGCGAAGCCCTCGCCCGCCCCGCCCAGCCGCTCGGCCGCCGCGCCGCTGAACGTCAGCTTCGCCGCGTCCCGCGTCGGGTCCAGCGTCTGCAGCGCCTCGCGCGTCACGCCGCCGGACAGGTCCACCAGGAACAGCCCCGCCTGGCCGTTCTCCTTCGCCAGCACTAGCGCGTGGGTGGCGATGTCGCCGTCCGTCACCGGCAGCTTCACGCCCGACAGCTTGCCGCCGCTCACCGTCGCCTGCAGCGCCCCCGCTGTCAGCACGCCCGGCCCCTCCGACGTCGCCACGCAGCCGATGACCTCGCCCGCCGCGATCTTCGGCAACAGCGCCGCCTTCTGCGCCTCGGACCCGGCCAGCATCACCGCCTCGGCCAGGAAATAGACCGTCGAGGCGAACGGGATCGGCGCCGCGACGCGCCCCAGCTCCTCGGCGATGGCGCACAGTTCGATATGCCCCAGCCCCAGCCCGCCGTGCGCCTCCGGGATCGCCGCCCCCAGCCATCCCTGCCCGGCCACCGCCGCCCAAAGCTCGGCGTCGTAAGCCTTCGCGTCGTCGTCCAGCACCTTGCGCACCCGGCTCGTCGGGCAGTTGCCCTCCAGGAACTTCCGGGCCTCGTTCTTCAGGAACTTCTGATCGTCCGAAAAGTCGAAATTCATGCCTGCCCCCGCCGGCTCGACCGGTCTGGCGTTTTCCTCAGGCGCCCAGCATTGCGCGCGGAGGCGGGGCTAGGAAAGTGTGACCTCGCGTCATCCGCCGCAGGCCCTCCCCCGCGAAGCGGCGGGAGGGGTAGTGGGTCAGTCTTAGGCCGGCATCGACCCTTTGCGCGGCCAGTGTGAAGCCTGACCAAGGCTCGCCGTCAGAGACGTCGGCCCTGCAGCGTCGGCGGGGCGCATCCCTCCACGAGGGCCTTTAGGCGTGGTGGGCCTCGTACTCGGTCTTGGTGGGCAGCTCGTCGAACGCCGGCTCATGATCCGCCGCGTCGTATTCATCGCGCGGAACGTCCAACTCGGAACCATCTGGATAGCGGACTCGGGCGCTTTCCTGGTTCCCCCAGCCGTCCGTCTCCTTGTAGAGCCCGATTGCCATGCCGCCATCATAGCGGCTCGCTTCGCCAGGCGCGATGCTCGTCAACGGCGGGACATCTCAAACTGGGGCATAGCAGTCTTCACCACGACCACAGCGTCCGTGTTCGGCTTCTGGCTTCTTGTCGGCCGCTAACTATTCCCGGACAAGAGCAAGAAGGGCGGCGACTAAGCCTTCTTCTGATCCTTGGGTTTCAAAGGCGCGTGCGGCTTGTGCGGCGTGTTCACCAGGCGCCCTAGCGTCTCTTGAAAGCGTCGCTGTACGTCGCGCTCATCGATAGGATTTTGCTCAGCCATGAATGACAGACCGTTGCTTGTGCATGGGTTCTACAAGGCCGTTGGGCGCAGAAGCAGACCGCCCGGCTCCGGCAGGTTATGGACGATTACATCAGCGACGGCGGAGCGAAACTTGAAAATCGGTTCGACGAAAAGTCGCGGCTCTACTCGTTGGTCCTCGAAACGGAGCTTCTCCCCCTTGAGGTCGCGATGCTGGCCGGAGACATCGCTCACAACCTTCGCAGCGCCCTGGATGCCGCGATCAGCACCCTGGTGGCAGAAGCACAAGGCGGCACGTTCGATGGCCGAGTGAATTTCCCCGTCTTCGAGAAAGAGGAGCACTTCCACAACAGCTTCAGGGGGAAATCTCCCCACGCCATCATCGCCAAGCTACTTCCGGATCTAGCGGACCTTTTGGCGAACACCATCAAGCCCTGGCTCACCGGCATCGACGGCTCGCGTGGCACCGCCGACCTTGTCGGCCTCAGCCGCCTCGACAACCTGAACAAGCACAACACCATCATCATCGCGACGGGCGCCGTCACGTTCGCGGGGTACGACTTTCATGCCCCCGGCATGTCCCAGCAATCCTGCGCCTTCACGATCTACCCCGGTGATCAGTTACCCATCGGGACAAGCCCAATGCCGATACACACCCAGCCCGGCGTTACCTTCGCGGAACTCAACATCGCCCACGGCCAGCCCTTTGGCGGCTGCGCGCTGTTCGGCCTCCTGGATCACCTGACGGAGCTTACGTTTCGTGTCCTCCATACGCTGGAGGCGCACTTCGGGCGGAGCAAGGCCGCCGAAGGCTGAGCAGTCTGTTGCAGCCCTGTCGGGCATCTCTCTGTCCTCGTCATCGAGGGCAGCTATTCCTTCGTCAAATCAGCGCCAGCCTGTCCTTCGAATCATCGTCTGGGCGGTTTGCTTTGTAAGGTACATAACCACCCCGGAAGGTGAAGAACGCATCCTGAACTTTCTTCCGGTCGACGATGCACGTGCGACCGCTTCTGACGCACAGCCATGTTTCCATCCTCCGCATGGACGTCGTCGACGCGGATCCTGCGGAAGCCATGCTGGCCCAACTGGCCACGATGGACTTCACCCTGGCCAAGCACCTGCACGCCTGCGCCATGAACGCCGACGACCCGGCCGAGATCGTCAACCTGTCGCGGGCCTACCAGCGCATCTCGCGCTCGACCCGCCAGAGCCTGGCCCTGCACGCCCGCTTCAAGCGCGAGCGCGAGCGCGCCGAACGCGAGGCCTCGAAGCCCGCGCCGCCGCCCGGTCCGCCCCCGCCGCCCCGCGACGAGCGCCGCATCCAGGCGCGGCGCGAGGCCGTGCACAAGGCCGTGCGACGGGTCGCCTGGTCGGAATACGAGCGCTGCGACGCCGATGAGGATCTCGAGGATTTCGACATGTTCCTCGACGAGGTCCGCGACGTCCTGGTCAAGGCCGCGCGCCACGACACTTTCGGACTGATCGAACAGGATGGGGACTGGGCCGAGGAGCCCCTCGACGAGCACATCGCGCGCGTCTGCGCCGACTTCGACCTGCCGCGGGACGCCGCCCGCGCTTGGCGCGACCTCCCCGACCCGCCCGCCGACCAGGACTCGTCCTGACCCGGCGCGAAGCGCCTGTTTTTTGAAACCACGAAAGACACGAAAAGCACGAAAATCACCGCGCAGGCTCCGCGCCCGCCGGCGCCCTTTTCGTGTCTTTCGTGCTTTTCGTGGTTGATACGATTGCGCCGAAGCGCCTAGCCGCCGTCCGGCACGAACTCGTGCTCCCGCGTGAACCGGCCCACGGGTCGGCCCCACTCCCACAGCTCCGCAGGCTGCCCCTTGAGCAGTTGCACCCGCGCGCGCACCACCGCGTCGCGGTCGTCTTCGGCCGGAAACGTCTCGCCCACGCGCAGGCGTCCGCCGTCTCCGACGTGATAGATCCGGTAGGTTGGCAGCGCCGTCGATCCCCGATTGAGCCCCTGCGGCCACGATGAATCGCGGATTGTCGATTTGTCCATCGGCGACCCGACACAGGCCGCGCGAATTCGCGGACCACGCCTTGGCGCCGCCGCACTCGGACGCCTAGATGATCGCCATGCGCACAGACACGCCCCAGCCGATCCGGCTCTCCGAGTACCGCCCGCCTGCGTTCCTGGTGGACGACGTCCATCTGACCTTCGAGCTGGCGCCCAACACCACCCGGGTGAAGGCGAAGCTGTCGGTGCGCCGCAACGGCGACCACAAGGACCCGCTGGTGTTCAACGGCGAACGTCTCAAGCCGCTCAGCGTCGCCATCGACGGCCGCACGCTGACCGAAACCGAGCGCACGATCGACGGCGAGTTCCTCACCATCCCGAACGCACCCGACGCCTTCGTCCTGGAGACCGAGGTCGAGATCGACCCGGAGAACAACAAGGCGCTGGAAGGCCTCTACATGTCGGGGGGCCGGTTCTGCACCCAGTGCGAGTCCGAGGGCTTCCGCAAGATCACCTTCTGGCCCGACCGGCCCGACGTGCTGTCGAAGTACACGGTCCGCATCGAGGCCGACCGCAAGTTCCGCCACCTGCTGGCCAACGGGAACCTGGTCGACAAGGGCGAGCTGCCGGGCGGCCGCCACTTCGCCGTCTGGAACGACCCCTTCCCCAAGCCCAGCTACCTCTTCGCCCTGGTCGCCGGCGAGCTCGACGTGCTGGAGGACAAGCTCACCACCATGAGCGGCCGGGTCGTCGACCTGCGCATCTTCGTCGACCCCGGCATGGCGCCCCGCGCCGCCTACGCCATGGACGCGCTGAAGCGTTCGATGAAGTGGGACGAGGAGGCCTACGGCCGCGAGTACGACCTCGACCTGTTCATGATCGTGGCGGTCCGCGACTTCAACTTCGGCGCCATGGAGAACAAGGGCCTCAACGTCTTCAACTCATCGCTGCTGCTGGCCGACCCGGCCACCGCCACCGACGTGGACTACGAGCGCATCGAGGCCGTGGTCGCCCACGAGTACTTCCACAACTGGACCGGCAACCGCATCACCTGCCGCGACTGGTTCCAGCTCTGCCTGAAGGAGGGCCTGACGGTCTTCCGCGAGCAGGGCTTCTGCGAGGACATGCGCGGCAAGGCCGTCGCCCGCATCAAGGCGGTGAAGGCGCTACGCATGCGCCAGTTCGCCGAGGACCAAGGTCCCCTGGCTCACCCCGTCAGGCCATCCGCCTACATGAAGATCGAGAACTTCTACACGGCGACGATCTACGAGAAGGGCTCCGAGGTCATCGGCATGCTCAAGACCCTGATCGGGGCCGAGGCCTTCCGGAAGGGCATGGACCTCTACTTCGACCGCTGGGACGGCCACGCCACCACGGTCGAGGCCTTCATCGAATGCTTCGCCGAGGCCTCGGGCCGCGACCTGTCGGACTTCTTCGCCTGGTACGAACAGGCGGGCACGCCCCGCGTCTCGGTGTCCGGCCGCTATGACGAGGCGGCGAAGTCGCTGGAGCTGACGCTCACCCAGGCCAACCCGCCCACCAACGGCCAGGAGACCAAGCGCCCGGTGCCGATCCCGGTGACCGTGGGCCTGCTGGACTACGAGGGCCGTACGCTGGCCTTCGAGCGCGATGGCCAGGCCGTCGACGAGACCGTGGTCGTGCTGGACAAGCCCGAGCTGAAGGTGACGCTCACCGGCGTCGACAGCCCGCCGGTCGTCTCGGCGCTGCGCGGCTTCTCGGCGCCCGTGGTTCTGAAGACCGACGCCGAGCCCAAGGAACGCTACGTCCAGCTCGCGTCGGACCCCGACCTGTTCAACCGTTGGGAGGCCGGCCAGGACCTCGCCGCCGACCTGATCCTCGGCCGCGCCGCCGGCAAGCCGAACGAGGTGGGCGAGGAGCGCTACGCCGAGGCGGTCGGCCGCGCCCTGGTCGACCAAGCGTCCGACCCCGCGTTCAAGGCCCTGCTGCTGGCCCTGCCCTCCGAGGGCGACCTGGCGCTGCTGAAGAGCCCGGTGGATCCGGCTGCGATCCATGAGGCCCGCGAGGCGTTGCGGCTTCGCCTGGCACTGCACCTGAACGCCGAGTTGCGCCACATCCACACCGGCCTGCAGGACCTGGGCGAATTCTCGCCCGACGCCGCAGGCGCCGGCCGCCGCGCGCTCCGCAACGCCGCCCTGGAGCTGATGGCCGCCAACCCGCGCAGCGAGATCGCCGACATCGCCTACGGCCACTACCGCGCCTCGGTGAACATGACCGACATGATCGGCGGCCTGAACGCCCTGATGCTGATCGGTGGCCCGCTCTACGAGGAGGCGCTGGCCGACTTCTTCGAGCGCTGGAAGTCCGAACCCCTGGTCATCGACAAGTGGTTCGCCGTCCAGGGCCGCGATCCGTCCGAAGAGGCGCTCGGCCGCATCCTCGCACTCACGGCGCATCCGGCCTTCGACGCCAAGAACCCCAACCGTCTCCGCGCGCTGGTCTCCAGCTTCGCCAACTTCAACCCTGTGCGCTTCCACGACCCGTCGGGCGCCGGCTACCGGTTCCTGGCCGACCAGATCATCGCCGTCGACCGCTTCAACCCGATGACCGCCGCGCGCCTCGTGGACCCGCTGGGCGGCTGGAAGCGCCTGCGACCGGAACTGGGCAAGCTGATGCGCGCCGAGCTGGAGCGGATTGTCGCGATCGAGGGCTTGTCGAAGAACGTTTACGAATTGGCCACTCGCGCGCTCGACTGAATGCGGCGATTGCCCGCGATGACCGCGGGCGGCGGATCAGCATATGCTCCCGCTTCGGTTCGGGGACGCGGACCGGCGGGAGACTTAAGGAGCGGCGGCCTTGGCCGGACGCGGGGGGCAAAATCTCGCAGGCGTGACGCCCGAAAGGCGCGGTCGCGGGCGCGTGCCCGGAGCGTCCCGCCACTCGCGCCCGGCCATCCTGACCGCCGTCATCCTGCTGGGGATGCTGGGCGCCGTCGCGGTGGCTCGCATCTGGTGGTTCGCCCCCAGCCGGCTCGAGCTGGTGATCTGGCTGGTCGTCGCCGTGGCCGCCGCCATGACGCTGGGCCTTCTCCTGGTTCAGGAGATGCGGCGCGTCGACCGCGTACAGGCCGCCCGCAACGACAGCGAGCAGCGCTTCCGGATGGCCGTGGAAGCCGCGCGCTGCGGCATCTGGGAGTGGGACCTGGCCACCGACCAGATCTTCATGTCCGAGGTCACCGCCTCCCTGTTCGGCTGGCGCTCGGGCCTGGTCGACGGCCAGCAGGTGCTGGAACGCGTCGCCCCCGGCCACCGCGACGACATGCGCGAGGCGCTGTCCACCGCCGCCATCTACGGCGACTTCGACGTCAGCTTCCGCGTGCCGCCCATCGCCGGCGCCCGGCCCGTCTGGATCGACTTCCGCGGTCGCGGGTTTGGCGAGAGCCCCGAAGGCGGCTTCGCCCGCATCATCGGCGTCGCTCTTGATGTCACCGAGGAACGTTTGGCCCAGGCCCGCGCCCAGTCCGCCGAAAGCCGCCTGCGCGACGCCATCGAAAGCACCTCCGAGGCCTTCGTCCTGTGGGACCGCAACGGCCGCCTCGTGATGTGCAACAAGAACTTCCGCAGCTACTTCCAGCTCGACCCCGAGGTCCTGAAGGCCGGCGTCGGCCGCGAGCAGGTCGAACGCGCCGCCCGCCTCGCCATCCGGCAGGAATACCCGGCCCCCGGCGGTCGGCGCGGCGTGCGCGAGGCCGAGCTGTCGGACGGCCGCTGGGTGCAGATCTCCGAGCGTCCCACGGCCGAGGGCGGTCTCGTGGTCACCGCCGCCGACATCACCGTGCTGAAGACCCAGGAAGAGGCCCGCCGGATCAAGGAGGAAGAGCTCCGCCGCGCGGTCATCAACCTGGAGCAGAGCCAGGAGCAGCTCTCGGAACTGGCCCGCAAGTACGAGGCCGAGAAGATCCGCGCCGAGGGCGCCAGCCAGGCCAAGAGCGAGTTCCTCGCCAATATGAGCCACGAACTGCGCACGCCGCTGAACGCCATCAACGGCTTCTCCGAGATCATGTCAGGCGAGATGTACGGCCCGCTCGGCGACGCCCGCTACCGCGACTACGCCCGCGACATCCTAAGCTCCGGCCAGCACCTGCTGGCGCTGATCAACGACATCCTCGACATGTCGAAGATCGAGGCCGGCAAGATGACCCTGCGCTTCGAGCCGCTGTGCGTGGAGGAGATCGCCGAGGACGCCCTGCGCCTGGTGCGCAACCGCGCCGAGTCGGCGGGCCTGAGCCTGATCCTCGACTTCGTCGACCTGCCCGACGTCGAGGCGGACCATCGCGCCGTGAAGCAGGTCCTGCTGAACCTGCTCTCCAACGCCATCAAGTTCACTCCGCGCGGCGGCCGCGTCACCGTTCGCGGCGAGCGGCGCGACGACGCCCTGGGCGAACGCGTGCGGATCAGCGTGCAGGACACCGGCATCGGCATCTCGCCCCAGGACCTGGAGCGGCTGGCGCGGCCGTTCGAGCAGGTCGAGAGCCAGCATTCAAAGACCACCCAGGGCACCGGCCTGGGCCTGGCGCTCACCAAGTCCCTGGTGGAGATGCACGGCGGCCTGCTGGACCTGAAGAGCGCGCCCGGACAGGGCACGGTCGCCAGCTTCGCCCTGCCGGTCAGTCAGAGCCAGCCGGCCGCCCGGCCCGGAAACGCCGCCGCCGCATAGGACGTCCGAATCTGACGTGGCGCGGCGCCAGGATGCCGCGCGATGCGCCGCCGCCGATCAGCCCTTCACCAGCGCCAGGTAGGCCTTCCGCGCATCGGCCTGCGCCGCGTCCAGCCGCGTCCGCAGCGCCTTCAGCGTCTTCACCCCGCCGGCCCGCGCCAGCAGCGCCTGGAAGGCCTTCGGCTCCTGGGCGGGGTCGGGATTGTCGTCCAGCGCCACCTTGAGCAGCTGGGTCAGGTCCTGCTGCAGCCGCCACGCTTCGCGCAGCGCCGCCAGCGGCTCGGGCGCCGCCAGGCCCGCCGCGCCCAGATCGTCCAGGGCCCTGGCGGTGTTGGGCGACAGAGGTCCGCCGGCGGCGGCGTGTGCGATCTGCAGAAACTGCGCGGCGAACTCGATGTCGACCATCCCGCCGGGCGAGAGCTTGAGGTCCCAGTCGCCCTTCGGCGGCCGCTCGTCCTCCAGGAGCTGGCGCATCTCGCGCACGTCCCTGGCCGTCTTCCGGGCGTCGCGCGGCCGGCGCAGCGCCGCCTCGATGGCGCCCTGCGCGTCGGCCGCGAACGCCTCGGACGTGGCCCACGCCACCCGCGCCCGAGTAAGGGCCAGCAGTTCCCAGGTCTCGGCCTCGCCCTCGTAGTAGTGGCCGAAGGCGGCGAAGCTCACCGCCACCGGCCCCTTGGTGCCCGAGGGGCGGAGCTGCATGTCCACCTCGTAGAGTTGGCCCTCGGCGGTGGGGCTGGAGAGCGCCGCGATAAGCCGCTGTGTGAAGCGGCCGTAGAACGCCGAGGCGTCCCAGCCCTTGATCCCGGACGCCGCCGCCGGATCGTGCGCGCGGTACAGCGTCATCAGGTCGAGGTCGGAGCTGGCGCTCATCTCGCGCGAGCCGCACTTGCCCAGCGCCACCACGGCGACGTCGCCTGGAAAGTCGCCGCCCATCCGGATCGTCTCGGCCAGGGCCGCGGGCGCCAGGGTCTCGATGCAGAGGTCGGCGAGGTCGGCGAAGGCGCGGCCGGCCACCTCGGCGGTGGCCGCGCCGCTCATCACCTGCACGCCGACGCGGAAGGCCTGCTCGCGATGCAGGCGGCGCACCACGTCCATGGCCGCCTCGAACCCGTCGGCCCGCGAAACGGCCCGGCGCATGTCGGCGCGCTCCGTGCCGATCTCGATCGCCTCGAAGAAGTCCGGGTCGAGCATGGCGTCGATCGCCGCGGGGCGGCGCGACAGCGTCGCCGCGAGCTTCGGTGCGAAGGCCAGCACCTGGACGACAAGCTCGAACAGCTTGGGCTGCGCGAGGAACAGCGACTGCAGTTGCACGCCCGTGGAAAGCCCGCCGAAGAAGTCGCAGAAGCGGTTGAACGCGACATCCGAGGCGCCCGTCGCCTGGGCCGCTTCCAGCAGGCGCGGCGCCAGGCGGGTGAACAGCTCCCGGCCGCGCTCGGTGCGGGTCGCCGCGACATGGCCGTGGTGCCACGACCGGATCGTCTGGGAGACCCGCGGCGGGTTCGAGAAGCCCATGCGGGCGATGGTCGCCAGCGTCTCCGGGTCGTCGTCCACGCCGGTGAACACCAGGCTGCCGAACCGCGACGAAAGCTGCTCCTCCTCGGCGAACAGCTCACCATAGCGGGCGTTCACCGCCTTCAGCGTGCGCGTGACCTCGGCGTCGAAGCTGCGCAGCGGCGCATCGCCGGCCAGGGCCGCCACCCGCTTCCGGTCGCCATCGCTCTCGGGAAGCTTGTGGGTCTGCTCGTCCTCCAGCATCTGGATCCGGTGCTCGACGGCTCGCAGCCATCGGTAGGCGGCGGCCATCTCGGCGGCAGTTCCGCGGGTCACATGGCCTGCGTCCGCCAGCGCCTGCAGGGCGTCCAAGGTGCGCGAGCTGCGCAGTTCCGGGTGCCGGCCGCCCAGGATCAGCTGCTGGGTCTGGACGTAGAATTCGATCTCGCGGATGCCGCCGCGGCCCAGTTTCAGGTCTACGCCCTTGGCCGAGACGCGCTCGTCCACCTTGTGGGCATGGATCTGCCGCTTGATCGAATGGATGTCGGCGATGGCGGCGAAGTCGAGGTTCTTGCGCCAGATGTAGGGGATCAGTTCGCCGAGGAACGCCCGGGCGGCCACCACGTCGCCGGCGCAGGGCCGGGCCTTGATGAAAGCCGCCCGCTCCCAGTTTTGGCCGACGGTCTCGTAATACTCCAGGGCCGCAGGCACCGGCACGGCCGGCGGCGTGGAGGAGGGATCGGGCCTCAGCCGCAGATCCATCCGGAAGACGTAGCCATCGCCTGTCTTGGCCTGCATCAGGTCGGAGACCCGGTGGGTCAGTCGCACGGCGAAGGCCTGGACCTCGACGTCGTCGGCCAGGACCTCGGCCAGGGCCTCGGGCTCGAAGAAGACCGAGACGTCGATGTCGCTGGAATAGTTGAGCTCGAAGGCGCCCTGCTTGCCCATGGCGATGCAGAACCAGCCGGGCACGGGCCCCCGCTCGCCCTGCCCCAGCCGCAGCAGGCGCCCGGCGTCCAGCTCGCCGCGGGCCGCCGACCACAGCGCAGCCGTGACCGCCGCGTCGGCGAAACGGGTGAGCGCGCCAGTGACCTGGTCTAGGTCCCAGACGCCGCCCAGGTCGGCCAGGGCGGTCAGCAGGTGCAATTCCTGCTTCAGCAGCCGCAGGGGTTCCGACGCCTGCTCCGGCAGTTGCTCGGCAACGGTTTGCGTGCGGCGCAAGATGTCCGCCAGGCGCGCATCGGGGTCGTCGGCCAGGAGCGCGGCCAGCCGCTCCGGGTTTCGCCGCGCGAGACTCGCCAAGTATGGGGAGGCCCCGAGCACGGGCGCCAGCGCCGGCCAGGCCCGCTCCAGGCCGGGCGTCCAGACCCGGTCGGCCACGATTTCGCGCGCGCGTTCCGCGGCCTTGGAGTCAAGCACGGGGCCGCAGGGCTTGAGAGCGTCGGCGAGGATCATGCGGTGAACCTAGGCCCGCGGCAGGATGAAGGCCACGCGCAGGCCGGGCCCCATTTCGCCCACCTTGCCGGGACCCTCCGACAGTTCCAGCCGTCCGCCGTGCGCCTCCGCCACCGCGGCCACCAGCGAAAGCCCCAGGCCTGCGCCGGGTTGGTTGCGGCTGTTCTCGAGGCGCACGAAGCGCTGAATGACGCGCTCGCGGTCCTCGTCGGGCACGCCGGGTCCGGTGTCGGTGACCGAGAACTCCACCTCGCCCGAGGATCGGCGGCGAACGCGCAGCATGATGGCGCCCCCGGGGGGCGTGTACTTGACCGCGTTGTCGAGGATGTTGGCCAGGGCCTGGGCCAGGAACTCGCGGTTGCCGCGCACGGTCAGGTCCTTCGCCGTTTCGGCGGCGTACTCGATGTCCTTCTCCTCGCAGAAGGGCTCGTACAGCTCGCTGATGTCGGCGGCCAGTTCGGCGGGATCGAACAGGGTGGGGTTCGGCGCCTGGCCGGCGGCCTGCAGGCGGGCGATCGACAGCACCGCGCCGAACGTCTTCAGCACGCCGTCGGTGTCGTCCAGCGCCTGGGCCAGCGCCTCCTCGGCGTTGCCCTTGCCGGCCTCGACGTCGATGTAGGCGGTCTCCAGCCGCGCCCGCAGGCGGGTGAGCGGAGAGCGCAGGTCATGGGCGATGGCGTCGCCGGCGTGCTTGTGGCCCTGCATCGACCGCTCCAGGCGATCCAGCATGTCGTTGACGCCCTGGGCCAGTTCGTCGAACTCGTCGCGGGCGCCGCGCACCCGAGCGCGCACGCCCTGCTCGCCGTTGCGCACCCGCTCCACCACACTGATCAGGTCGACCATGGTGCGCGAGACGTTGCGGCTGACCAGCAGGCCGCCGGCCAGTCCGAGCAGCACCACCAACGCCACCGAGGCCCAAAGGGCCCGGACCACGCGGGCGACATAGGCCTCGTCCTCGCCGGCGTCGGCGCCGACGAACAGGATCTCGCCGCCGTGCAGCTTCTGCTGCAGGCCGCGGGCCGGATGCTTCACCTCGCGGCCCTGGGCGTCGACGTCGGTCACCTGGAACGTCGCCCAGGCCGGCTCGCCGGCGAAATCCTCGACCGGGCTCTCCTCGATGGAGCCCGAGATGCGGCGACCGTCCTTGGTGAGCAGCAGGTAGAGGAACGGCTTCTCGCTGGCCGCCCGCTGGATCAGCGACTGGTTCACCGCGTCGACGCCGGCCCGGTCGTAGACGTCGACCAGCGAACGCATCTCGCGCCGGATCTCCTGGTCGGTGCGCCGCGTCGCCTCACCGGCGGTGGCGACGTAGATGTAGGCCAGGAAGGCGAAGGCCGCGCTGGCGAACAGCAGCACGAAGAGCAGTGTCAGCCGGAACGGGGCCGTCCGGAAGATGCGCGGCATGCGCATGGCCACGCGCTCGGTTCCTTAGGCGTCGAGCCGATAGCCCGCGCCGCGCACGGTCTGCAGCATCGGGCGGTCGAAGCCCTTGTCGATCTTGGACCGCAGGCGGGAGATGTGGACGTCGATCACGTTGGTCTGCGGATCGAAGTGGTAGTGCCAGACCTTCTCCAGCAGCATGGTGCGCGTCACGGACTGTCCGGCGTGGCGCATCATGAACTCCAGCAGCTGGAACTCGCGCGGCTGCAGGTCGATCTCCTTGCCCGAGCGGTGGACCGTGCGGGCGATGAGGTCCATCTCCAGCTCGCCCACCTTGAGCAGGGTCTGCACCGAGCCGGTGTCGCGGCGGCGAGCCAGGGCCTCGATGCGGGCGATCAATTCCGGGAAGGCGTAGGGCTTGACCAGGTAGTCGTCGCCGCCGGCCTGCAGGCCGTCGACGCGATCGCTGACCTCGCCCAGGGCCGAGAGGAACAGAACGGGCGTGCGGTCGCCCTCTCGGCGCAGGGCCTCCACCAGCTGGACGCCGTTCATCTTGGGCATCATCCGGTCGACGACCATGACGTCGAACTCGCCGTCGCGGGCGTGGGCCAGGCCCTCCTCGCCATCGGCCCCGCGCGTGCAGTCGTGGCCGGCCTCGGTGAGGCCGCGCGCCATGGCTTCAGCCGCCTCGAGGTCGTCCTCGACGATCAGGATCCGCATCTGATTCCCATCCCGTTCAGGCTGGGAAACTACCCCGAAACCTTGATCGGCAGGAAGGCGGTGCGGCCATTCCGGTAGACCCCCACCAGCACGCTGGTCCGGCCCGCCTTCTTCGCGGCGTCGACGATGGCGGCCAGGTCGGTCGGCTGGGCCACCGCCCGGCCGTTGGCCAGGGTGATGACGTCGCCGCGGCGCAGGCCCTTCGAGCCGGCGTCAGAGGACTGGTCGACGTTGTCCACGACCGCGCCGCGCACGTCGGCGGGCAGGTTCAGGCGGTTGCGGGCCGGCTCGTCCAGCGGGCTCAGCGACATGCCGAGCACCGGGGCCCGGGCCGCTGGCGCGCCAGGCGCGCCCGGTCGCGCGCCGGGCGCCGCGCCGCTGTTGTCGTTGGCCGCCAGTTCACGTTCGGACGGACGAACGCCCGAGCGGACATTGATCGCCTGGCGCTTGCCGTCGCGGATGACGTCCAGCTTCAGGTTCTCGCCAGCGCGCACGCGGGCCACCTGGCGGGTGAGGTCGGACGAGCTCTTTACGGCCACGCCGTTCACGCCCGTGACCACGTCACCGACCTGCAGGCCCGCGCGGGCCGAGGGGCCGCCGGGCGAGATGTCGGCGACGATGGCGCCCTTCTGGTTCTCGAGGCCCTGGGCCTCCGCCATCTCGCTGGTGAAGTTCTGGATCGTGGCCCCGATGTAGCCGCGCTCGATCTTGCCGCCGTTGATCAGTTGCTTGGTGACGCTCTCGGCCACCTCGGACGGAATGGCGAAGCCGATGCCCACCGAGCCGCCCGACGGCGAGAAGATCGCCGTGTTCACGCCGATGACGCGGCCGTAGACGTCGAACGTCGGCCCGCCCGAGTTGCCTCGGTTGATGGGCGCATCGATCTGGATGTAGTCGACGAAGGTCTCACCGATGTCGCGGCCGTAGGCCGAGACGATGCCGGCGGTGGCCGTGCCGCCCAGGCCGAACGGGTTGCCGACCGTGATGACCCAGTCGCCGACGCGCGGCTTGCCGGCGTTCTCGAAGTTGACGAACGGGAACGGACCGGCGCGGCCCTTCACCTTGATCACCGCCAGGTCGGTGGCCTCGTCGCGGCCCACTACCTCAGCGTCGAGCTCGGTCTCGTCCTTCAGGACGACCTTGATGGTCTCGGCGTTCTCGACCACGTGGTTGTTGGTGACGATGTAGCCGTCGGCCGAGATGAAGAAGCCCGAGCCGGAGGACTGCTGGGTCGGCAGGCGCGGTTGGCCGCGCTCGTTGCGGCCGCCCGGATCGCCGTCGCTTTCGTCGTCGTCACCACCGCCGCGCGGGGTGGGGCCCGGCAGGGCGAAAGGCAGTCCGGGGATCTGGCGCAGCGCGCTGGTGTCGACCCGGCTGGTCACATTGATCGACACGACCGCCGGCGAGACCCGGTCGAAGATGTCGGCGAAAGACATGGGCGCGCCCGGCGGCGGCGCGAAAATGGGAGCGGTCGAGGCTTTGATCAGCCCGCCGTTCGGGAGTTGGGCGTGAGCGGCGGGGAGTTGCATGCCAGCCCCCGCGACCGCGGCGGCCATGACGCCGGCGCCAGCGACAGCGCCCAGGAGGTAACCGGTCTTCTTGGAAGTCATCAGCCTTCGTTTCCCTGCGCGACCCCTGTGGGGATACGGTTCGCGCCCAAACAACCTAGGTCGGATGCACGGAAGTGCAACGCCTCTCAAGTTACGTTTAGGTCACCCTACGCGCGGCTTCACGTCCAATATTGGGCGGGATCGTGTCAGGGTGTTTCGTCCTCGATCAGCCGCTGCACGCGCGCCGACTCATCATCATCAAGCTCCGCATCCGGCGCACGGTTCCGCAACCTTGCGACCAAGAGCGCGCCGCCTGCGACCACCACCAGGAACGGGAGGCCCCAGAGGGCCAGGTTGCCGAACGAAAAGCTGGGCTTCAGCAGCACGAACTCACCGTACCGGTCGGTGAGGAAGGCCTTGATCTGGTCTTCGCTCTTCCCGGCCTTCACCTGCTCGCGCACGATCTGCCGCAGGTCGTGCGCGAGGTCGGCGTCGCTGTCGTCGATCGATTCGTTTTGGCAGACGAGGCAGCGGACATCGCGGAAGATCTCGCGCGCCTTGGCCTCCTGCGCCGGGTCGGGCAGCCGCTCCGCCGGATCGGACGCCGCCGCAAGGCAGGCCATCCCCGCAAGCGCGGCCAGGACCAGGCGCAGCCTCACGCCGCCTTCTCCCGACGCCTTCCGACGCCCAGGCGCAGCCGGCGATCCGAGAGCGAGATCAGCCCACCCAGGCCCATTATCACGGGCCCCAGGAAAATCAGGCTGGCCCAGGGGTTCCAGTAGGCCCGCACCAAGTACGTCCCGCCGTCCCGCCGCTCGCCCAGCACGAGGTAGACGTGGCTGAGCCCGCGATAGCAGAGCCCGACCTCCGAGGTCGTCTGGCCGCCGGTGGTGTAGAGCCGCCGCTCGGGCTCGACCTTGCAGACCGGCTGGCCGTCCCGCGTGACGGTGATCGTCCCGCGGTCGGCGTCGTAGTTGGGCCCGGCCACCGGCGTCACGGCGTCGAGGCTGACGTGATAGGCGCCGACGTCGAGCGAGCCCCCGATCGAGAGGGCTTCGGCCGCCTCCACCTTCCACGTGGTCTCGAAGACCGCGCCCAGGACGAAGACGCCCAGTCCCAGGTGCGCCAGCGTCATGCCCCAGGCGCCGCGCGGCAGTCCGGTGAGCCGGCGCCAGGTCTCCGCCGCGGGGACGCGGAACGCCCGCGTGCGCTCCACGATCTCGGCCAGGGCCCCGGCGATCAGCCAGCCGCCCAGCGCCACGCCCAGGACGCCGAACGCCTTCTTCGGGCTGACCACCGCCAGCGCCAGAAGGCCTGCCGCCGCGCTCACCAGCAGCGCG
The DNA here is from genome assembly GCF_057809855.1 of Phenylobacterium sp. FG114. Lineage (NCBI taxonomy): Bacteria > Pseudomonadati > Pseudomonadota > Alphaproteobacteria > Caulobacterales > Caulobacteraceae > Phenylobacterium > Phenylobacterium sp. FG114. The sequence continues at coordinate 118,072 of NZ_JBMDKU010000011.1, forward strand.
ATCCACAGGCGTTGGACCACGCCCCTGGCGTCGCCACGCTTCCAGGCCAGAAGCGGCCCAGCGGGCAGGATGAGCAACAGCGCCACCATCAGCGGTGTGAAGGTCAGGTTGAAGTAGGGCGGCCCCACCGAGATCGCCTCACCGCTCATGGCCTCGCGGATCAGCGGGTAGAGCGTGCCGAGAAGCACCGTGGCGGTGGCCGCGGCCAGCAGGATGTTGTTGAGCACCAGCGCGCTCTCGCGGCTGACGGGCGCGAACATCCCGCCCTGGCTGAGGGTCGGCGCGCGCCAGGCGAACAGGCTGAACCCCAGCCCCGCGGTCACCGCCAGGATGATCAGCAGCAGCACGCCCCGCGTCGGATCGACGGCGAAGGCATGGACCGACGTCAGCACGCCCGAACGCACCAGGAAGGCGCCCAGCATCGAGAAGGTGAAGGCCGCCAGGGCGAGGAAGACGGTCCAGCCCGCCAGCGCGCCACGCTTCTCGGTGACCACGGCCGAGTGCAGCAGCGCCGTGGCGATCAGCCAGGGCATGAAGCTGGCGTTCTCCACCGGGTCCCAGAACCACCAGCCGCCCCAGCCCAACTCGTAGTAGGCCCAGAACGAGCCCAGGGTGATGCCGACCGTGAGAAAACTCCAGGCGGCCAGCGCCCAGGGCCTGACCCACCGCGACCAGGCCGCGTCGATCCGGCCTTCGACCAGGGCGGCCACCGCCAGCGAGAACACCACCGACATGCCGACATAGCCGGCGTAGAGGAACGGCGGGTGGACGGCCAGCGCCGGGTCCTGCAGCAGCGGGTTCAGCGAGCGGCCCTCGGCAGGCGGCGTCAGCAAGCGCGTGAGCGGGTTCGAGGCGAAGACCGTGTAGGCCAGGAAGACCGTGCCCAGCAGGCCCTGGGTCGCGACCGTCATGGCGCGCAGGCCGCGCGGCAGGTCGCGCCCCAGTCCGGCGACGGCGGCGCCGAAGCCGGTGAGCGCCAGGCACCACAGCAGCATGGAGCCTTCGTGGCTGCCCCAGGTTCCGGCCACGCGGTAAAGCAGCGGCTTCTCGGAATGGGAGTTGGCCGCCACGTTCGCCACCGAGAAGTCCGAGACGACGAAGGCGTGCATCAGGGCCGCGAAGGCCACGGCCACGCTCAGGAACGCCGCCAGGGCCGCACCCTCGCCTGCCCCGGCCAACGGCGCCGAGCGGCGGATGCGGCCGGCGACCGAAAGGACGACCTGGGCGATGGACAGCGCCAGCGCCAGGATCAGCGCGAACGCGCCCGCTTCGGCGATCATGTTCCGGTCTGGGCCTTCCCGTAGGGCTTGGCGTCGTACGAAGGCGGCGGCGCGCCTTCGCCCCGCCACTCGCCCTGTTCCTTCAGGGCGTCGGCCACTTCCTTGGGCATGTAGGTCTCGTCATGCTTCGCCAGCACGCGCTTCGCCTCGAACACGCCATCGGCGCGGTAGTGGCCCTCGGCGACGATCCCTTGGCCTTCGCGGAACAGGTCGGGCAAGTCGCCCTGGTAGTGCACCCGGTCGGCGGCGAGCTTGTCCTGGACCGTGAACTCCACCCGGCCATCCGGATGCTTCACGACCGAACCGGCGGCCACCAGGCCGCCAAGCTGGATGGCCCGGCCCGGCTCGGGCTTGGCCGCCGCGGCCTGCGACGGCGTGTAGAAGAGCGAGATCGAGTCGCGCATCCCCCACAGCGTCAGGCCGACGGCCACGGCCACCACCGGCGCGATGACCGAGAGCAGGAGCAGGCGCGTGCGCGCCTTGCGGGACTTGGGCAGGAAACTCATCGCATCGGCTCCGCTCGGGCGGCCTCGTCCAGTTGCTGCGTCACCTGCGGGCGCTGGGCGTAACGGGCCCTGGCGCTGGCGTAGGCGGCGTCGCGTTTGTCAGTATCGCCCAGGACGGCGTAGGCGCGAACCAGTCTCACCCAGCCCTCCGGGTCGTCGGGATTCGCATCCAGCCTGGCGGCGAGGCCGGCGACCATGCCCTGGATCATAGCGAGCTGCTGGGGATCGGCCGTGACCGGCGCGGCCTTGCCCTCGATCTTGGCGAGCGCCTGCTCCACGGCGGCGCGGCGCTCGGCGTCGTCCGACGGCAGGTCGGCCAGCAAAGCCTTGAGATCGGCGGCGGCCTCGGCGGTCTTGCCGGCGTCGGCCTTGGCCGAGGCCAGGAAGTAGCGGGCGGTGGCGTTCGCAGGGTCCAGCGCCAGCAGGCGGGCGAAGGCGGCCTGGGCGTCCGCGTCCACCTTGCCCTGGGCCTCGAACACCTCGGCCTCGCCCAGCATCTGCCAGATATCGGCGCGCTCGGGCGCCAGCGCCGCGGCGCGGCGCAGGGCGCGGACGGCGGCCACCGGGTTCTGAGACGCGCCCTCGGCCAGTCCGAGCAGCCGGTAGCCTTCGGCCTCGTTCGGGCGCTTGGCGGTGGCCTGGCGCAGGACGGCGGCGATTTCGGGCGCGGTCAGCGTCGACAGGTCGGAGCGGCTCCAGCGGTCGAGGCGCGCGGCGAACGGCTGGTCCCCCAGGCCCGGCGAGCCCAGCGACAGGTAGAGGCCCAGCGCCAGCGCCGGCGCGGCGGCGAGGGCCAGCAGCACGATCCGGCGCGCCTTGGGGTCGGCGCTCCAGGCCTGCTGCGGCGCATCGGCCGCCGCCAGCAGGCGGCGCGCGGCCTCGGCATGAGCGGCCTTGCGCTCGGCTTCGCCCATCAGCCCGCGCTCGGCCAGGTCGTCGATCTCGGAGAGCTGGCGCTTGTAGAGGACGGGTGCGGGATCCGCGGCCTGGGCCTGGGCGGCGGCGCCGGCGGCGCGAAACAGGATCAGGCCCGCCGCGGCGGCGGTGAGGACGCCAACCACAGCCCAGAAGACGAACATGGCCGCGCGTGTAGCGGAAAGCGGCGCCGGGCGCGAGTGTGACTCTTAGCCGTCGTGCTGATGTGAAGGGTCGGGATGCAGCACCGCGTGGGCGCGGCGGCGGACGATCTCGCTGGCCTTGGCGCCGCGCAACAGCGCCTCGAACTCTGCGGCGCACGACAGGAAGGCCGCGGCGACCTGCACGTCCTCCACATCGTTGGTGCGGACCAGGTCGATGACCTCGTCCACGTAGTGGTCCATGTACTCGCCCAGCTTCTCGACCATCTTGTTGCGGACCGAGGAGAAGCCCCCGTAGTTGGCCGCGCTGCGCAGCTCGTCCGAGAACGAGAGGAGGGTCATGGCGGCGGCCACCTGCCGGTCCTCGGGCGGGCTGGTCAGACGCGGGACCTGGCGGCGGACCCGCTGGTTGCGGGGCGCGAACATCGGCAGGGCCTCGATCGTCGCCTTCTCGGCGTCGCGCAGGCGCGCCTCGACGACGCCGGCCAGGCTGCCGCGCTGCTTCTGGACACGCTGGCCCCACCCCGACTCCCGCTGGAGATCGATGCAGGTCTCGAGCTCCATGATCTGCTGGACGATGAGCTCGACCGACTTGGCCGCCGCGCGCGCGGCCGGCGGACCGGCCTCGCCCTTCAGGCCGCCGATGACAGCGACGGCCGCATCGATGTCGGCCAGCAGCCCCTCGCCGAACCCGGCCATCTCGGAATCCGCCAGATAGCGCTCGGTCGGCTTATCCATCACCGCCGAGATGACCCGTAGGATCATCCAAGGATGGACCATCTGGGCGGCCAGCATCTGGAAGAAGCGCGGGCCGGCCTCGCCATCGATCGCGACAGCGTCCTTGTACGCCAGGCGAGCACCGGCCGCGGTCTCGCCGCCCGGATGGGCCAGCCATTCGGGCAGGCGTTGGGTGGCGCGGCGCACGACCGGGGCGATGTCGAGGCAGGCGGCCAGCAGCTCGGCCCCGCCGTCGCGGGCCTGGTCGCACAGCTCGGCGGCCTGGCGGAAGGCGTCGGAGTCGCGCGACCGCACGCCGGCCGCCGCCGTGGCGGTGACCTTGTCCTCGGCGACCACGACCAGATGCGCCGGCGTGTCGCGCTCGGGCGCCTCGCGCACCTCGGCGATCGCGTCGATCTCGATGTTGCGGACCGCCCGCCATAGCAGGCCCAGGACCCGCGACGGGAAGGTCAGGCGGTGCGGGTCGTCGCCGGCGCCAACGCACATCGGCGCGACCGGCTGCAGGATCGCATTGCGAAGGGTGCGGTCGTAGACCTCGACTTCGACCAGACGCTTCACGCCGCCCAGGGCGCTGTGGTCCGAGGTATCGGCCAACGCCTGGCGAAGGCTGCCCACCACCCGGTCGGGCGCGGATTCCACCAAGTGTCGGACGATCGCGATCTTGCGCTCGGACAGCGCGGTCATAGGCCTTAGGTCCCCGGCGGAACGCCGTTAGGCGGAAAACATGCCTCCGCGCGGGTTAAAGCTTTACGAAGCTTAGGGTTTTTAGGACTCCGCGCGGGGCAGTTCGACCGCAACAAGAAGGCCGCCAAGGGCCGAATCCCCAAGGCTCAGCGACCCGCGGTAAGCCCGGGCCAACTCGTCGACGATGGACAGGCCAAGGCCCGAGCCGGGCGCGTTCTCGTCGAGGCGCGCGCCGCGCCGGATCACCTCGTCACGGCGGTCGTGAGGAAGGCCCGGGCCGTCGTCCTCCACGGTCAGGCGCAGACGCTCGGGCCCGACGGCGGAGGCCCGGACGCGAACCTTGCGGTTCCCGAACTTGCCGGCGTTCTCCATGGCGTTGCCGGCGATCTCCATGAAGTCCTGGCGCTCCCCCGCGAACCAGAGGTCGTCCGGCGCGTCCCAGTCGATCGCGACGCCCTTGGCGCGGAAGATGCGCTCCAGCGTGCGCGACAGTTCGTCCAGCACCTCGGCCACCGAAGTCCGCTCGCCCTGCCCCTGGCTGCGGGCGGCCGCGCGCGCGCGGCGCAGGTGGTGGTCGACCTGCTGGCGCATCACCTCGGCCTGGCGGGTGACCACTTCGGCCAGCGGGCCGGGGCGCTGGCTGGCCTCGGTGATCATCACCGAGATCGGGGTCTTCAGGGCGTGGGCCAGATTGCCGACGTGGGTTCGCTGGCGCTCGACGGTCTCCTGGTTGTGGGCCACCAGGGCGTTCAGTTCGTCGGTCAGCGGCAACAGCTCCGAGGGATAGGCGCCCTGCAGGCGCTCGGCCTTGCCCCGACGGACCTCGGACACCTCGGCGCCGAGGCGGAACAGAGGCTGCAGGCCCACGCGCACCTGCACGATCACGGCCACGATCAGGCCGAGGCCCAGCAGGGCGAACGCGATGGCGGTCGTCGTAAAGAAGTTGCGGACGTCGCGGTCGATCGGTCGGCGGTCTTCCGCGGCCAGGAACACCAGCGGCGCGTCACGGCCCGGCAGGCTGGTCCAGCGGGCCACCACCCTCAGCCGTTCCCCCGCCTGGACGCCCGGTGCGTTGAAGGCGATGGGCTTGCGCGGATTGGCGCGCAGGCGGTCGGGCAGGTCGGTGGGGATCTGCAGCGACGAATCCCAGAGCGAGCGCGAGGGCACCAGGCTGCGAACGCCGCCGGTGGGCAACGGCTCGGCGATGTCCCAGTAGCGTCCGGAATAGGCCCTCAGCGCCCGCTGGTCGGTGAGCGCCGGCGCCACCACCTCGCCCGCCTCGATGGTCGAGCCCGAGATCAGGTTGTCGACCAGGTCCGACAGCCCGGCGTCGAAGCGGCGCAGCGCCGCCTGCTGGAACAGCAACGCCAGCACGACGGCGGCGATCACCAGGGCCGCAAAGCTCCATCCGACGGCCAGCAGAGCCAGCCGCCGGGCCAACGAGGGACGCGTCAGGCCCCCCGGCAGCTTCATGCGTTCGCGGATTCCGCGTCGACCTCGTCCGGCGGGCAGGTCAGGCGATAGCCGAGGCCGCGCACGGTCTCGATGCGATCGGAGCCGATCTTCTTGCGCACGCGGCCGATGAAGACCTCGATGGTGTTGGAGTCGCGGTCGAAGTCCTGGTCATAGAGGTGCTCGACCAGCTCGGTTCGGCTGATCACCCGGCCCTGGTGCATCATCATGTAGTGCAGCAGGCGGTACTCCAGCGAGGTCAGCCGGAGCGGCTCGCCGTTGACGCTGGCGCGGGCGGCGCGGGGATCCAAGCGCAGGCCGCCGCACGAGAGGTTCGGCGTGGCATGGCCGGCCGAGCGACGCAGCAGGGCGCGCAGGCGCGCGAGCAGCTCCTCGGTATGGAACGGCTTGGTCAGATAGTCGTCGGCGCCGGCGTCGAAGCCCGCCACCTTTTCACTCCAAGCGCCGCGGGCGGTGAGGATCAGGACCGGCGTGGCCATGTTCTCGCGCCGCCAGCGCTCCAGGACCGACACCCCGTCCACCTTGGGCAGCCCCAGGTCGAGAATGATGGCGTCGTAGGGCTCGGTCTCGCCCAGGAACTGGGCTTCTTCGCCGTCCGGGGCGTGGTCGACGGCATAGCCGGCGTCGCCCAGCGCCAGCTTCAGCTGACGCGAGAGGTCCGGATCGTCTTCAACAAGCAGGATGCGCACGTGGGGCGTCCCTTCTTCCTTCTGAATTCAAACAGCTCAGCCGCCCTGGCGGCCGATGACCTGACCCGACTCCGCGTCCACGATGAAGACCACCACGCGGCCGTTCTCCATCTGCCACTGGACGTAATAGGCCGGGCGCCCGCCCGCGTCGCCCATGGTGCTGTTCAGGTGGCGGCCGGGATAACGTTGGGCAAGCATGCTCAGAACGCGCGACAGCGGCACCTGGCGCCCGGCGCGCTCCTGTCCGCCGCCGGTCAGCACCATCATGCCGCGCTCGTGCGCCTCCGCGACGACCGGGGTCGTCGTGGCCGCGAGCAGGACCGCAAGGGCGAAGAGGCGTTTCATGCAATCCGTCCTAAGCTCAGGCGACTGAACCCGGCCTGAACGCCGGCATCAGGGTTCCTTAGCTTAAGCGCGCCGCTTCGGCGAATAGGGGCGCTTGGCCTTCTGCTCTTCGGCGAAGGCTTCAAGCGCGGGATCCGGGTTTTCCGGAAGCACGACTTCGAGGCGCGCGAAAAGGTCGCCCCGCTGGCCGCGGGCGTCCGAGAGGCCCCGGCCCTTGAGGCGAAGGCGCGTGCCGGTGTTGGCGCCCTTGGGCACCGAGACGTTCACCGGCCCGTCCGGAGTGGGCGCCTCGACCTTGCCGCCCAGCACCGCGTCGTAGAGCGAGACCGGAAGGTCCATAACCAGGGCGTCGTCCTCGCGGCGGTAAATCGGGTGCGGCCTGACGGCCAGCTCGATGAAGGCGTCGCCCGCTCCCGAGCGGCCGGGCGAACCCTGGCCTTTGAGCCGCAGGGTCTGGCCGGTCTGGGCGCCCTTGGGGATCGTCACGTCGATGGTGCGGCCGTCCGAGAACGCGATCCGCTGCTTGCCGCCGCGGATGGCGTCGACCAGGTCGATCTCCAGCTTGGCGCGCACGTCGGCCCCGCGTTGCGAAAAGCCGCCGAAGCCGCCCCCCGCGCCGCCGCGTCCGCCCGCGCGGCCGCCGCCGAACATCTCGCCCAGGATGTCGCCCAGATCCGCGCCCTCGAAGGTCTCGGTTCGGAAGCCGCCCCGACCGTCGCGTTGGCCGAAGCCGCCCGGACCGGGCCCGGGGCCCCAGGGCCCACCGCCGTAGCCGGGGGCGGTCTCGCGCCCGTCCGCGTCGATCAGGCCGGCGTCGAATTTCTTGCGCTTCTCGGCGTCACCCACGATGTCGAACGCGGCGCTCACCTTCTTGAAGCGCTCCTCCGCCGCGGCGTTGCCCGGGTTGGTGTCGGGGTGATTGGCCTTGGCGAGCTTGCGGAACGCCTTGCGGATCTCGTCCGCCGACGCCGTCCGGGAAACGCCCAGCTCCTGATAGGGGTCGCGCGCCAAGCTCGTCAGAATCCTCAGATGTCCATGCCCAAAGTGTGAGTACTAGATTGGGCCGACGGTTCCGTCACGCAAGGTCGAGTGTGGCAATTTCGCCACAGTTAGTCGTCGCCGCGCTCGATCACCAGGTCCCAGGCCGCGAAGTCCAGGGCGTCCTCGGGATCGGCCAGCACCGCCTCGCTGACGGTCTGGCCGCGCACCGAGATGCCCTCACGGTGCACGCTCTCGGGGTCGCCCGAGATCAGGGGGTGCCAGTCGGCCAGGTCGCGGCCCTCGTGCAGGCGGCGGTAGGCGCAGCTCTTCGGCATCCACTCCAGCGCCTCGATGTTGTGCGGCGTGAGCTTGATGCAGTCGGGCACGTACTTGTGGCGCTGGGCATAGTTCGAACAGCGGCAGGCGTCGGCGTCGAACAGCTTGCAGTGAACCCGCGTGGGGATCACCTCACCCGTCACCTCGTCCTCGAAACGCACCAGGCAGCAAAGCCCGCAGCCATCGCAGAGGCTTTCCCACTCCGCGACGGTCATCTGCTCGAGGGTCTTGCGGCGCCAGAAGGGTTCGCCCGTCATGCCGCGGATGTAGTGCCGTCGCGGGCTCGACAGAAGCGCGAACTTGCGTCGCGGCCCGCAACCTCTATGTGGAGCGCCTCCATGAGAGCTCCGATCCTCGCCTTGAAGGAGGTCCGTCTGGCCGACGGGCCGGTGATGCTGTTCGACGGCGTCGACCTCGCCATCGAGGCGCGCACCCGCGCCTGCCTCGTGGGCCGCAACGGCGCGGGCAAGTCGACGCTGCTGCGCATCCTGGCAGGGCAGATCGAAGCCGACGCCGGGGAACGGACGGTCAACCCCGGCACGACCATCGCCTATGTGCCCCAGGAGCCCGAGATCATGGGCGCCACGGTGCTCGACCACGCCACCTCGGGCGGCGCGCCGGCGCACCAGGCCGAGGCGGCGCTCGAGGCTTTCGGTATCGATCCGCAGAAGACCGCGCAGGGCCTGTCGGGGGGCGAGACCCGGCGTGTGGCGCTGGCCAAGGCGTTCGCGGAAGACCCCGACGTGATCCTGCTGGACGAGCCCACCAACCACCTGGACATCCTGGCCATCGAGGTGCTGGAGGCCGAGATCGCCGCGAGCCGCGCGGCGGCCCTGATCGTCAGCCACGACCGCGCCTTCCTGGAGCGCGTCACGCAGCGCTGCTTCTGGCTGGAATATCGCCAGGTGCGCCGACTGGACGCCGGCTTCGGCGCGTTCGACGAGTGGGTCGAGAAGATCGAGGCGCAGGAAGCCGAGGAGGCCCGCCGGCTCGACCGCGCCATCCAGCGCGAGCAGCACTGGATGGCCCGCGGCGTCACCGCCCGCCGCGCCCGCAACGAGGGCCGCCGCCGCCGGCTGATCGCCATGCGCCAGGACATGTCCGACCGCATGAAGGAGATGCGCGGCACGCTGAACATGGGCCTCGAATCCTCGGGCGTGTCCGGTAAGCGCGTGGTCGAGGCCAAGGGCGTCACCAAGGCGTTTGGCGAGCGGACGATCCTGAAGCCGTTCTCCACCCGCATTCTGCGCGGCGACCGCGTCGCGATCGTGGGGCCCAACGGCGCGGGTAAGACCACGCTGGTGAAGATCCTGCTGGGCGAGCTGGAGCCCGACGCCGGCTCGGTGAAGCTCGGCACGAACCTGACCGTCACCTACATCGACCAGGCCCGTGCGGCGCTCTCGCCCGAGATGACCCTGAAGGAGGTGCTGACCCCCCTGGGTGGCGACCAGGTGCTGGTCCGCGGCATGCCCAAGCACGTGAACGCCTACGCCAAGGATTTCCTGTTCAAGGACAGCCAGCTCCGCCAGCCGGTGAAGAGCCTGTCGGGCGGCGAACGCAACCGGCTGCTGCTCGCCCGGGCGCTGGCGAACCCGGCCAACGTCATGGTGCTCGACGAACCCACCAACGACCTCGACATGGACACGCTGGACCTGCTCGAGGATCTGCTGGCCGACTACGACGGCACGCTGATCCTGGTGAGCCACGACCGGGACTTCATCGACCGCCTCGCCACGTCGACCATCGGGCTCGACGGCACGGGGCGCGCGGTAGAGACGCCAGGCGGCTGGCAGGACTTCGTGAGCCAGAACCCCGGCTTCTTCGGCGCGCCGCCCAAGATCGAGCCGATCAAGACCTCACCGAAGCCGGCGGCGGCCGCGCCCCCCAAGGCCGCATCCAAGCTCTCGTACAAGGACCAGCGGCGGCTCGCCGAACTGGAGACCCTCATCGCCGACATGCCCGGCAAGATGGCCGTCCTTGAGACGGCGATGGCCGATCCGACCCTCTATTCCCGCGACCCGGCCGGCTTCGACCGCTACAGCCGCGCGCTGGATGCGGCGCGCTCGCAGCTGGCCGCGGCGGAAGAGGAGTGGCTGGCGCTGGAAGAGCGCCGCGAAGCCCTCGAATCCGGCCGCTGAGGGTTGCGTTAACGCTTTCCTGTGGATGGCGCAGGCCCGTTGATTTCGTGGCAGAATCTTACTCGCCATACGCATCTATCAACAGGTTCGAAACAGCTTCCTGACAATGGCGAAGCTTCCCCGCCGATGCGCCCGCTTGCGTCATAAAAGCTTCAGGCGCACCGTCCTCTTGCCGACAGGAACTGCGGCGCGGGCGACGGAGAAACCGGCAACGGCGGACCCAGAACCAAGCGAGCGGAGTGACTGATCCAAGGCGAGAAACCGGGGCGACCCGGGATCGAACCGGAAGGTCCTTCACCGGAAGCCAGGGAAGAAACGGGGCGACCCGGGACGGAACTGGAGACTGGCCTGGAAGGCGCAGATCCCCCAACGGATCTGTATGAGAGGGCGACGCCCCGGGCGACCGGAGCGTCGCCCTCTTGCTATCTGGAGTTCGGCTCCCGAAGGGATCCGGGCGACCGGAGCGTCGCCCTCTTGCTATCTGGAGTTCGGCTCCCGAAGGGAGCCGGGCGACCGGAGCGTCGCCCTCTTGCTATCTGAAGCTTGCCCCAACGGCCGCGTTGCGCCGGAAGCAAGGATAGCCCTACCTTCCCGGCGCTTCAGTCGAGGGGTCTTCATGAAAGCCTTGCGTACCCTGGTCATCGCCGCGGCCGCCTTGCTGGCCGCCTGCTCGCCAGGGAAAAAGGAGGACGCCAAGCCGTCGGCCGACGCGCCGGTCACCATCCGTTTCGCGACCGACTGGAAGGCCCAGGCCGAACAGGGCGGCTTCTACCAGGCGCTGGCCTCGGGCGAGTACGCCAAGCGCGGTCTCAAGGTCGAGATCGTGCAGGGCGGTCCCGGCGTGAACGTGCCTCAGCTGCTGGCCTCGGGCGCGGTCGAGATGGGCATGGGATCCAACAGCTTCATCGTCATGAACCTGGCGCAGGAGAAGGCGCCGGTGAGGGCGGTGGCCGCCTTCATGCAGAAGGACCCGCAGGTGCTCATGGCCCACCCCGGGGTGGGCATCGAGAAGATCGCCGACCTGAAGGGTCACCCGATCCTGCTCTCGGACGCCTCGGTCAGCGCCTTCTGGGTCTGGCTGAAGGCGAAGTACGGGTTCACCGACGACCAGGTCCGCAAGTACACCTTCAACGCCGCGCCATTCCTTGCCGACAAGCGGGCCGCGCAGCAGGGCTATGTCACCTCCGAGCCCTACACGATCGAAAAGCAGGCCGGCCTGAAGCCGAAGGTCTTCCTGCTGGCCGACGAGGGCTACCCCGGCTACGCCACGATGGTGCTGGCTCCGGATAGTCTCATCGCCAAGAACCCCGCCGCGGTGAAGGCCTTCGTCGAGGCCTCGGCCAAGGGCTGGACCGACTATCTCACGGGCGACCCGAAGGCGGCCGACGCGCTGATCCGCAAGGACAACCCCGAGATGACCCAGGACGTCCTGGATCAGGCCCGCGAAAAGATGCGCCAGTACGGCATCGTCAGCGGCGACAAGGGCGAACAGATCGGCTCGATGTCGGATGAACGCTGGAAGGCCTTTTTCGACGTGGCTTCGGGCCAGGGGGTCTACCCGAAGACGCTCGACTACAAGCGCGCCTACACCCTGCAGTTCGTTCCGAAGTGAGCCTCGCGGCGCTGAAGGACGTCGAGGTCGAGTACGGCCCCGGCCGCGCGCTGGGGCCCCTCGCCCTGGATATCGCCGCCGGCGAGACGGTCGCCCTGGTGGGGCCGTCGGGCTGCGGCAAGTCCACCGCGCTGCGGCTGCTGGCCGGGCTCGAGGCGCCGACCCGCGGGACCGTCACCCGCGCCGCCGGCCGCGGCGAGACCGCGGTGGTGTTCCAGGCGCCGACCCTCGCGCCCTGGCTTTCGGCGCGGGCGAACGTCGCCCTGCCGCTGGAGTTGTCCGGGACGCCCCAGGCCGAGGCGCATCGGCGCGCCGACGAGGCCTTGTCGCGCGTCGGTCTTGCGGGCGCCGAGAACAAGCGGCCGGTTCAGCTTTCCGGCGGTATGGCCATGCGGGTCTCCCTCGCCCGCGCCCTGGTGACCGAGCCCAAACTGCTGCTGCTGGACGAGCCGTTCGCCGCCCTGGACGAGATCACCCGCCGCACCCTGGCCGACGACGTGCTGAACCTCTGGGCCGCCTCGAAGCCGGCCATCGTCTTCGTGACCCACAACGTCGAGGAGGCAGTCTACATGGCCTCGCGCGTCGTCGTGCTGACCCGGGGGCCGGGCCGGATCGCCGCCGAAGTCGCGGTCGCCGGGCCGATGCCGCGGCCCGCGCATTTCCGCACAGAACCGGGCTTTCGCGCCACGGCTGAGGCCGTCTCGGACGCGCTCGCCCAGGGCGTCGCCGCATGAGCCGCCTCGCGCCCCTGATCCTCGTCGCGGCGCTGTTGGCCGGCTGGGAGATCGCCTGCCGGGCGATGCAGGTGCCGGCCTACTTCCTGCCGGCGCCCTCGGCGGTCGCCGTCGCGCTGAAGGATCATTTCCCGACCCTCGTGAAGGCGGCCGGCCACACGCTCTCCACCGCCGTGATCGCCCTGATCATCGCGAGCATCGTCGCGCAGGCGCTGGCGGTGCTGACGGCGCTCAGCCCCCTGCTGGACAGGGCCATACGCCCGCTCGCCTCGGTGGTGCAGGTGACCCCCGTGGTGGCGATCGCGCCGTTGCTGCTGATCTGGGCCGGCATCGACCATCCGGGCCGCGCCCTGGTGGCCCTGGCGGTGCTGGTGGCTTTCTTCCCGATCTTCTCGGGCGCCGCCGCCGGCCTGCGCTCGGCCGACCCCGATCTGGAGCGCCTGTTCACGCTCTACGGCGCAGGCCGGTGGCAGCGGGTGCTGCGCCTGCGCCTCCCGTCCGCCGTGCCGTTCCTGCTCGAAGGCCACAAGGTGGGCGCCGGCCTGGCCCTGATCGGCGCCGTGGTGGCCGAGTTCGGAGCCGGTTCCGGCAAGGTCCAGGGGCTGGCGTGGCAGATGCTGGACGCCGGCAACAAGCTGCAGACGGCGCGGATGATCGCCGCGCTCGTGGTGCTGGGCGCCATGGGCGTGGCGCTGCATGCGTTGCTGGAGGCCCTGGAGCGCGTCGGCCTCAAGTGGTGGCGCGGGCGCTAGAGGCTGTCCCGGGTGCCAAACCGGCGCCCAGCTTGGCTGGATGCGCGCTAGCTACTTCGCCGCCTGCTGAACCGGCTTCAGGTCGAAGCGCACGGGCACCCGGACCTTCGAGCCCACCGTCGGCATGCCCTCGGCGCTCATCAGGCCGACCTGGAACTTGGGCGCCAGCGCCAGGATCGCCGCGCCGAAGCCCTGCCCCGCCGGTTCTTCGCGATCCACCGCGCAGCCGCTCAGCGAACCGCCAGCCTGGACTTCGCACACCAGGGTGACGCGGACGTCGTTGGGCCCGCCTTCGGTCTTCGGCACCGCCGCCTGCATGTCGCCGACGCTGGGCAGCGCGGTCCACTGCGGCGTCTTCACGGTGGAGATCGCGCCCTTGGCGAGGTCGGGGGAGAAGGTGATCGGGATGCGGATCTCCTGGTCCTTGGACACGCCAGCCGCCACCATGGAGCCCTGCGCCAGCTTGCGCGCCGCCGCCCCGAAGCCGTAGCCCCGCGGGCTCTCCCCGAGCACGTCGCAGGCGGTCATGGCGCCGCTGCGCGCCGCGGTGCACATCAGCTCGACACCGCCACCGATCCCTTCGGCCCTGGCCTTGGCTGGATAGAGCGCGGCCATCTCGGCGGCGGTGGGCGCGGACACCCAGATGGCCTGGGCGGCGGCCGGCGCGGCCGCGCAGACCGCGACCACGGAGAGGGCGGATGCGAGCTTACAGGACATGGCGGATCCTCCTGGCGCAGGAGGATGCTCTGCAATTTCAAACCTGTGAAGCGGCTCGCCGTAACGTTGCGACGAACGGTTACCGCAGGTTCCGCTCGTGCAGGTCGTGCAGCCGGTCGATGGCTTCATTGGCCACGACGCTCAGCGAGCGCATGCCGTGCTCGGCGAAGACGTCCAGGGCGGCGTCCAGCGCGATGAGGGCGCCGGCGCGCTCGCCGCGGTCCTTGCCGGTCATGCCCAGGCGCGCCTCGTAGAGGCGTGCCAGGTGGAGTTGCGCCAGCGCCCAGCCCACCGGGTCGCGCCGGGGCGAGAGGGCGGCGAGCTCGATCTTCATGGCCGCCTCAGCGGCGTCCAGCACCGCGGCGTCGCCGGTGAGCTCCGCCGCGCGGGCCAGGCAGACGGCGCGCGAACCGGCGGCCACGCCGCGGAGCGGCAGGGTCGGCGTATCCTTCAGCACCAGCAGCGAACGGTCGTAGCACGAGACGGCGTGCTCGAAGGCGCGCGGGTCGCTGGACGCCTCGCCCAGCGCCTGCAGCGCCTGGGCCAGGGCGACCTGGGTGCGGGCCCAATCCATCGGGCTGTGTTCGCGGGTCAGGCTGTCCAGCGCCAGCGCGAGCGCGCCTGCGCCAGCGGCCAGGGCGTCGACGTCACCGACCGCCTCGCCGCGCAGGGCCAGGGCCTGGCCGTGGGCGATCTTGGCCCGGGCCCAGGTGAGCGGCTCATAGGCCGAATCCAGACGTTCGCCCGCGGCCATGGCGTCCTTAGCCGCGAGGTCCAGCAGGTCGCCGTCCTTCAGGCGGGCGCCCCAGCCGCAGAGCAGGTCCGCGCGGATCAGACGGGCCTCGGCGGCCAGCGCACGGGCGGCGGTGACGCGCTTGGCGATGGCGTCCAGGGCGTTGATGGGCAGGTTGAAGCGAGCGGCGAAGGCGCGAGCCTCCGTGGCGTCGGCCGTATCCAGCAGGCGGCGGCCCTCGATGGCCAGCAGGCCGACGTCGGCCAGCGGCGCGGCCAGGCCGCCCTTCACATGGCTGCGGGCGTCCTGGAAGGCGACCTCGGCGGCGGCGTTCAGGCCAGGGTCGCCAAAGATCTCGGCGCCCAGCAGCGCGCAGAAAGCCTGTTCGCACCGGGCGCGGGCCCAGCCGTCGCGACGGTGGGCGGCTTCGAAGCCGGCGGCGGCGGTCTCGGCCCCGGCCGCGGCCTTGCGCAGGGCGACGGCGTCGGCCGTGCGGCGGGCGACCTCGCGCCAGACGATCGCAGCTTCCAGGCGACGCCGCGGCTTGTCCTTGGCGCTGATCCGTCCGGCGGCGACATCGGCCGCCTTGGCTTCCTGCGCAAGCAGTTGGGAATCCAGCAGTTCGAGCAGCGAGGAGTCGCCGCCCGTCAAACCATCCGCCGGCGCCTTCGCGCGATCGGCGGCGAAGAAGCGCTTGAGTTCCCGACCCAACTCGAACATCGACCCGCTCCGACGCACCGGCGTCCCAGGTTGGAACGCCCCTAAGAGGTACTGCCAGAACACAGCAAAGCCGGAGCCGCGGGCTTTAACAAGTCATTAACTTCTCCTGTATGGTTAACAGAACCTTGCTCCCCTAGAGAAGACGCACATCAAATTTATGTATTTTCTCGCGGCTCAACTGACGGCCTCCGCCGCGGGAGCCTTGGGCCGGCACGAATCCCGGCGTGCGCGGACGGCGCGGGAAAGCGCATCCAGCACCCCGACCGAGGTCTCCCAGTCGATGCAGGCGTCGGTGATCGACTGGCCGTAGGTCAGCGGCCGGCCCGCCACCAGATCCTGACGGCCCGCCACGAGGTGGCTCTCGACCATCACGCCGACGATGCGGCTTTCGCCAGCAGCCATCTGGGCGGCGAGGTCGGCGACGACCTTGGGCTGGTTCTCATGGTTCTTGGCGCTGTTGGCATGGCTGGCGTCGATCATCAGGCGCTCTGGGAGGCCTGCGCGGGCCAACTCGGCGGCTGCGGCGGCGATGCTGGCGGCGTCGTAGTTCGGCGCCTTGCCGCCGCGCAGCACCACATGGGCGTCCTCGTTGCCGGCGGTAGCGGCGATGGCCGCGCGGCCATCCTGGGCCACGGCCAGGAAGC
Source organism: Phenylobacterium sp. FG114 (assembly GCF_057809855.1). NCBI lineage: Bacteria > Pseudomonadati > Pseudomonadota > Alphaproteobacteria > Caulobacterales > Caulobacteraceae > Phenylobacterium > Phenylobacterium sp. FG114. The sequence goes on from NZ_JBMDKU010000011.1 coordinate 134,230, forward strand.
GATGGGGCTGCGAGGCGGCCAGCACCGCGTCGACCGCGATCTTCACGTCGCCGTTCGTACCGTTCTTGAAGCCCACGGCGCACGAGAGGCCCGAGGCCAGCTCGCGGTGGATCTGGCTTTCGGTGGTGCGCGCGCCGATGGCGCCCCAGGCGACCAGGTCGGCGATATACTGCGGCGTGGTGACGTCGAGGAACTCGCAGGCGGCCGGCAGGCCCAGGGCGTTAATGTCGACCAGCAGGCGGCGCGCCAGGCGCAGGCCCTCGTTGATCCGGAAGCTGCCGTCCAGGCCGGGATCGTTGATCAGCCCTTTCCAGCCCACCGTGGTGCGCGGCTTCTCGAAGTAGACGCGCATCAGGATCTCGAGCTCGCCGGCGTGGCGCTCGCGTTCGGCTGCGAGGCGGCGGGCATAGTCCATGGCCGCGGACGGATCGTGGATCGAGCACGGCCCGATCACCACGATGAGGCGATCGTCCGCGCCGGTCAGGATGTCGTGGATGGCCGCGCGGCTGTCGCCCACCACCTCGGCGATCATCGAGGTGGACGGCGACTCGCCGATCACCTGGACGGGCGGACTGAGCGGGTCGAGGCGCTGGATACGGGTGTCGGCGGTGGGCTTGGGCATGGTCGTCTCCGGGTGTGGGAGGGGAGCGGCCATGAAAAAAGCCGCCAGTCCCCTGGCGGCTTGGAAGGGTTGTTCGGCGAGCTCAGCTCAGGCCAAACGATCCTCCGCCGGCGCCAGGGGCGTCGGTTCGCTAAAATACCAAAAGTAGGTGTAAGCGGCGGAGGTCATCGCGGGCCTTGTAGCGGCCCCGGCTCGGGTTGTCACGAGAAAGGGTCCCCAGAGCCGCCTCCCGGACATAGAGCTGCACCGGCGCCGGTATCCAGATCGGCGACGGCTGTACCCGGTCCGGCGGGATGACGCCCGCGGGGAGACGGCTCGGGGAGGTTCAAATCGTCCGCACGATCCTTCGCCGCAGCCCGGGGGGCGGGGTGCTGCTATGGGATCGGAGGTGCGAGACAACTGTCGGGCCGCCCGCACCCTCGGAACGCCGAACCACCGACAGTAGAACCGCTAAGGCGGGTTCCCGACATGGTCGCGAACCGATCTGAATCCGAGCTGTGGGCAATCAATAGCCAAGCTCGTCGATAGGAGTAGGCTTGGCAGCCCTAGCTGAAGATCGCAGCCTGTTCGTCGGCGCCGAGGATGCGCCATTCGCCGGGCGCCAGATCATCCGGGAGGGTGAGGCCGCCGATGCGATCGCGGTGCAGCGCGACGACATGGTTGCCCACGGCGGCGAACATCCGGCGCACCTGGTGGTAACGACCCTCGGTGATGGTCAGGCGCGCCTCGGTCGCCGACACCGGCTCGAGCACCGCGGGCGCCAGTGGGTCGGTCTCGCCCTCCAGCATGAGGGCGCCCGCGGCGAAGATCTCGCCCTCGTCGCCCTTCAGCGGGCGGTCGAGGGTGGCGATATAGCGCTTGGCGACGTGGCTCTTCGGCGAGATCACCCGGTGCAGGAACGGGCCATCGTCGGTGATGAGCAGGAGGCCCGAGGTCTCCTTGTCCAGGCGGCCGATGGTGGAGAGCGCCGGCATCCGCGCCCGCCAGCGCTGCGGCAGCAACTCGTAGACGCTGCGCCCCGCTTCGCGATGGGAGCAGACCACGCCCAGCGGCTTGTGCATCAGCAGCGTCAGCGGCGCGGGGGGATCGACCGGCTTGCCGGCGATGGTCAGGCGCTGCGGCAGCTCGGCCACGACCGGGATCTTGGCTCCGGTATCCTTCAGCGCCACGCCGTCCAGGACGACCTGGCCCTTGGCGACCAGGGCGCCGACCTCTCGCCGCGAGCCGTAGCCCAGGTTGGCGAGCAGGCGGTCGAGCCGCGCCATCGGGGCCTTGGCGTTCACCTGCGCGCCTCGATCACCTTGTAGCCGCCGCCGTCGTGACGGACGTCGAAGCTCGCAAAAGCTCCGGTCAATGTCGCCTCGTAGGGCAGGTGCCGGTTGGCCACCAGCCAACAGACCCCGCCCTTGCGCAGCAGCCTTGCCGCCGTGGCGACGAAAGCTACGCCCAGGTCGCGATCCTCGGTCCCGCCGTCATGGAAGGGGGGGTTCATGACGACGAAGTCCAGATCCGACAGGTTCTCCAGCCGGCGCACGTCGCCCCAGACCACCCTGGTGCGAGGGTCGTCGAGGTTATGCCGGGCGCAGTCGACGGCGCGGCGGTCGATATCGACGCAGGTGAGCTCGGTCACCGCGGGCGAGGCCAGCACCCGCTGCGCCAGCAGGCCGATGCCGCAGCCCAGGTCGGCGCCGCGGCCGGAGAGCGCCGGCATCATCTCGATCAGCTTCGCGCTGCCCGCGTCCAGGCGGTCCCAGCTGAACACGCCCGGTTGGGTCCAGGCGCCGAGGGTCGGCGACAGCCGCGGCGCGCCCGCGGCGATGGCCTGGGTGACGCCGTCCAGCAGGGCGGGCCGGGCCACGTGGCAGAACCGGTGATGCTTGCGTGCGTCCTCGGCGACCTTGCAGCCGAAGGCCTCCAGCGTCTTCCTCAGGCGCGAGCCGCCCTTGTCTTTCGGCGCGAAGGCCAGCAGCGGCGCGGCGGGCTTCAGCACCCGCAGCGCCTGGGCGAGCACGTAATCGCGCTCGACAGCCCCGCCCGGCGCGAGGATCACCGCGCGCTCGGCGCTGGCGTCGGCCATGGCCGCCAGGTCCGGGGAACCCGGGGTCAGCGGCGATACCTGGACGGCGCCGGCGGGAATGTCGACGAGTCCGGGCGCGGGCGCGCCGTACAGGATCGCCCCGGCCACGGCCCTACGCCCGCTCCCGCGAGCGTTCGAAACGGACCTTGGGATAGCGGTCGACGGCGTAGCCGACATCCCACGCGCTCTTGGCCAGGAACACCGGCTGGTCGTCGATGTCGGTTCCCATGGCCGAGCGGTGCTTGCCCATGAAGTCCTCCAGATCGGCCTTCTCGCCCAGGATCCAGCGGGCCTCGCCGTAGGGGCTGGGCTCGAAGATCACGTCGAGCTGGTATTCCTCCCTCAGGCGGTCAGCCATCACCTCAAACTGAAGCTGCCCCACGGCTCCCACGATGAAGTCCGCGCCGATCGAGGGCCGGAAGAGCTGAGTGACCCCCTCCTCCGCGAGGCTCTCCAGGGCCTTCTTCAGGTGCTTGGCCTTCAGCGGGTCCTTCACGCGCACGCGCTGAAGGATTTCAGGGGCGAAGTTGGGCAGGCCGGCGAAGCGCAGGGTCCCGCTTTCGGACAGGCTGTCGCCCACCCGCAGCACCCCGTGGTTCGGGATGCCGATCACGTCGCCGGCATAGGCGTCCTCGGCCAACTCGCGATCCGAGGCGAAGAACATCATCGGCGCGTTCACGCTGAGCTGCTTGCCGGTGTTCTGCACCTTCAGCTTCATGCCCCGGCTGAACCGCCCCGAGCACAGCTTGAGGAAGGCGATCCGGTCGCGGTGGTTCGGATCCATGTTCGCCTGGACCTTGAAGACGAAGCCCGTCACCTCGCGGTCGCCGGGAGCGACGTGGATATCCTCGCCGCCCTTCTTCGCCGCCACCGCCTTTGGCGGCGGAGCGTAGGCGCCGAGGCCCTCCAGCAGTTGGTCGACACCGAAGTGGCGCAGCGCCGAGCCGAAGAAGACGGGCGTCATGTGGCCCTCGAGGAAGGCCTGGGGGTCGAAGGGCTTCAGCCCGCCCATGGCGAGCTCGGCGTTCTCGCCCAGCTCCTCCTGTTCGTCGGGGTCGAGGTAGCTGACGATGGCGTTGCCCTTGAACGCGACCGGTCGTGGATGGCCGTCGTCCTCGTCGGTGGCGCCGCCGCGCTTGCTGGCGAACGGCAGGAACTGTTGGCGGCGCAGGTCGAGCATGCCCTTGAAGCGGCCGCCCGAGCCGGCCGGCCAGTAGAGCGGCGACGGATCCAGCGCCAGCTTGGACGAGACCTCGTCCAGCAACTCGAACGGGTCCTGCGCCTCGCGGTCCATCTTGTTGATGAAGGTGACGATCGGGATGTCGCGCATGCGGCAGACCTCAAACAGCTTCAGCGTCTGCGGTTCGATGCCCTTGGCCGCGTCCAGCACCATCACCGCGGCGTCGGCGGCGGTGAGCGTGCGGTAGGTGTCTTCCGAGAAGTCCTCGTGGCCCGGGGTGTCCAGCAGGTTGAACATCAGGCCGTCGTGGTCGAACGTCATGACCGAGGCCGAGACGCTGATCCCGCGCTCGCGCTCGATCTTCATCCAGTCCGACCGTGTGCGGCGGTTCTCGCCGCGGGCGCGCACGGCGCCGGCCGCCCGGATGGCGCCGCCGGCCAGCAGCAGGTTTTCCGTCAGGGTCGTCTTGCCGGCGTCGGGGTGGGAGATGATGGCGAAGGTGCGCCGGCGCGCGGCCTCGGCGGCGGGAGAGGTGCTCATGGCGCGGCGCCTATCATGTGGGGGCCCGCGGCGGAAGCAAACACGGCGGCGGCGCCCGGTGGGCGAAAGGGCCGAAGGGTCTGCCGCCCTCAAAGGGACGGCGGGCGACCGCGCAAATTCGACGCACAGCTGGACAATTCCTCTCGCGCCGAAATGTCGTAGTGTCCGCGACGGGGCGGCAAGGCCGCAGGTGGGACGTCGGCGCGAGCCGACCGGGATTGGAGGCGCAACTGATCAAGGCGGGGAGAGACGCCTTCGAGAAGATCGCTCAGGTCGGTCTCGAGGACGCCGGCGCATTGGCGCGCGACCTGCGTCGTGACCCGAGCGATCAGCGCTTACGCGCGATGGCGGCCATGGCGGCGCATGTGGCCGCCGCCGCGCCGGAGCGCATGGCGGACGTCTACGACAGCGCGGCCGCCGGCTGGTTGGGCCGCAATGCGCCACCGCCGCAGCCGCCCGGCGCCGATCCCCTTCCGATATCGGCGGGCTGGATGAGGACGCTGTGGAGCATCGCCGGCCCGCCCACCGGGCCCGGCCGCCAGCGCTATGGCGAACGCATGATGGAACTGGCGGGGGAGTTGAATCCCGGAATCAACGCCAGGATGGCCGCCGCCGCCATGAAGTTTCCCGGCGTCGCGGAGGCGGCAGCGGGGGAGCTCTCGCAGTCGCACGACTTCGAATGGCTGGCGCAGTTTCCGCCGGCGTCGCTGGCCTATGCCCTCAGCCAGGAGATCATGAGCCCCGGAAATCCAGCCTCGGATCCCTACTGGACCAGCGCCCTGCCCTACCTGCGGCACATGCCGACGCCGCTGAACTACATCAACGTCCATGTGATCCAGTCGATGTCGCTGTGGAGCCTGGTGGCGGGCTACACGCCGCGCGCCCTCGATCGTGTGGCGCTGGGCGGCTTCCTGATGGCGCAGGTCGGACACCACTACTCCGCCCTGGCCAGCGCGGTCACCCTGACCAGCCTGGCGGTGATGCGCCCCGACAACCTGGAAGTCGTCCTCGACTGTCTGTTCAGGGGCTGGGCGCATGGTCGCGAGACCCGGCCCATGATCCAGGTGTCCTGGGAGCCGCTCTGGCGCCTGCGTGTGGATCAGGCCCGCGAGGCGCTGGGCATCCGGGCGTTCGAATCCCACTACGCCCGGGTCGCGCAAGCCCCCAAGGGGTGGGAGCCGCGGATCGTATAGGCGGCGGGCGTCTACGCCGGAACCCGCTCTTTCTGGACGAACTCCGTTCTTACGCGTTACCGTCCTGCCGCTCAGGGAGGCGAGGGCAAACATGGATGGGGTTACGACCGCCAAGGTCCTCGCGGCCCTCGGTCACGAGGGGCGGCTGACGATCTTTCGGCTGCTGGCCAGCGCGGGGCCCGAGGGGCTGCCGGCGGGTGAGATCGCCCGCAGGGCCGGCCACCTGCAGAACACCACCTCGACCCACCTCAGCGTCCTCTCGAACGTCGGCCTGATCGTGGGACGCCGCGACGGCCGCTCGATCATCTACTCCGCGACTCACACCCGGTTGAGCGAGGCCCTCGACTTCGCGACGGAGGGCTTCTTCGACGAACAGACCGGCGAGCGCACGGCCTTCTTCCAGCGCCTGCTCAACGCCTGGGACACCGACCGCCGGCCCCCCGACCGCGCAGACCACCGCGACCACGGCGACGCGGCCTGATCCGCGTATCCCGGCGGCGGAGCCGGGCGCCTAAGCGCTGCGCCGGCGCCGCGCCGGGGCCTTCGGGGCCGCGGCCTTCGGCGCCGGGGGCGCCAAAGCCGCATCCGGCATTTCGATGTCGATCTCCAGCGTCGAGACCTGCTCGCCGCGGTCCAGCTTCACCATCACCCGGTCGCGGTCGATCGGGATGTGGCGGGCTATCACCTCGAGGATCTCCTGCTTGAGAACGGCGGCCAGATCCGCGCCGCCCGTGAGCGCGCGCTCGTGCGCCAGCAGGACCTGGAGCCGCTCCCGGGCCACGGGCGCCGAAGTCCGGCCTCGGGTGAAGAAGTTCAAAATGCTCATGCCGCCGCCCTCTTGCCGAACAGGCGCGCCATGAGGCCCGGCTTCTCCTGGCGCGGCGTGCGCAAGGGGATCGTCTCGCCCATCAGGCGGCGGGCCGCGTCGTCGTAGGCCTTCGCGGCGGGCGAGGCCGGATTGTGCAGCGTGACCGGGCAGCCGACATTGGAGGCCGTGAGCACGTCGGGGCTCTCCTGCACGATGCCCAGCAGGGGGATCGCCAGGATCTCCAGCACGTCGTCGACCGTCATCATCTCGCCGCGCGACGCCCGCCCGGCGTCGAAGCGGGTGAGCAGGAGCTGCTTGTCGATCCGGTCGCCGGCCTCGGCCCGGCGGGTCTTGGAATCCAGCATGCCGATGATCCGATCCGAGTCGCGGACGGACGAGACTTCGGGATTGGTCACCACCACCGCCGTGTCGGCGAAGCGCATGGCCATGGTGGCGCCCTTCTCGATGCCGGCCGGGCTGTCGCAGATGATCCAGTCGAAGCTCTCGCGCAGCTCGTCGATGACCTTGCCGACGCCGGTCTCGGTCAGCGCATCCTTGTCGCGGGTCTGGGATGCGGGCAGCAGCGACAGGCTTTCCAGCCGTTTGTCGCGGATCAGGGCCTGCGGAAGCTTGGCGTCGCCCTGGACCACGTTGACCAGGTCGAAGACCACGCGCCGCTCGGCGCCCATCACCAGATCCAGGTTGCGCAGGCCGACGTCGAAATCGACCACCACCACCTTCTGCCCCGCGCGGGCCAGGGAGGCGCCAAGGGAGGCCGACGAGGTGGTCTTGCCCACCCCGCCCTTGCCGGACGTGACCACGACGACGTTGGACATTGTACTCACCGTTCCTTCCCCCGCCGTGCGGCGAGACTTTCAGTCGAGGGCCGTGAGGCGCAGCGCGCCGCGGTCGCAGCGCACCTGCACGGCGCGGCCGTGCAGGTCGGGGCCCCAGTTCTCGGCCGTGCGGTAGAGCTGGTCGACGCCGACCATCTCGGCCTCCAGCCGGGTGCAGAAGATGCGCGAGCCCACCGTCTTCAGGCCGGCGATGGCGCGGCCCCGCAGCGGGCCGTAGACGTGGATCGAGCCGCCGGCGATCACCTCCGCCCCGGAGGCGACCGACCCCACGATGGTGATGTCGCCGTCCTCGAAGACGACCGACTGGCCCGAGCGGACCGGGCGGTCGATCAGCATCGAGGCCGGCGTCGCCTGGGCCGGCGTACGTCCGGGCCGGGCCTCCAGGCTGCTGTCGCGGCCGTGGAGGTTGGTGGGCAGCTCGGCCCAGCGCGTGCCGGCCAGTTGGGACGGCGTCGCGCCCTCCACACCCACGATCCGCATGCCACGAGCCGCCAGGCCATCCATCGCGATCGACAGGCCATCGCCGCCCAGGGCGTCGATCACGCCCGAGAGGTCGGCCACCACCGGGCGATCGGCGAAGAAGCCGGGCGCGCCATCGAGCTGGCGGTCCAGGGCGGCGAACCAGTCGCCGAAGGGGGCCTCTGGCGCGAGCACCATGGCCATGAAGCTGCGGCCCCGAATGCGGACCCAAGGCAGCGTATCCGCCGCGCCGTCCATGGCGCCTCCGTCCGTTCAATGGGATCGGGGCGTCTCGCTTCTGCGCGCCCCCGATCGATAGGGGTCGGAGATTCGTGGGGCATTCCTGCGGCTTGGCCACGCCGCACAAAAGCCGTCATGCAGCAGAGCTTGCGCGCGCTCAGCCGCGGCGGATCTGTTCGAAGGTGCATTGGCGCGGAGATTTGTCGGGCCGCCAGCGGACCAGTCGCGTCCCGTGCCGAAAGCGGCCGCCGGTCACCTGGTCGTAGCGCACCTCCACCACCAGCTCGGGGGCGAGCGGGACCCAGGCGCCCGTGCGCTCGGCGCTCCATCGACTGGGGCCGCCGGGCGCGTCGCCGGTGAAGCCTTCGCCCTTCACGGCCAGCAGCTTCTTCGTGAGCGCCGGCCGCTCGGCGTGCTTGATGGTCGACGTGAAGCCCACGTGGTGCAGCAGCCCGGCGTCGTCGTAGAGGCCGAGCAGGAGCGAGCCGGCTTCCTTCGTCCCCTCGGCATAGCGGAACCCGCCCACCACGCAGTCGGCGGTGCGGATCTTCTTGATCTTCAGCATGGCCCTTTCGCCGGGGACGTAGGGGCCGTCCAGACGCTTGGCGACCACGCCATCCAGGGACGAGCCCAGTTGCTCCAGCCAGGCGCAGGCCTCGGCCCGCTTCGTCGTCCCCGGCGAGAGCTTCAGCTGCGGCGCGCCGCCGAAGCGCTTGAAGAGCGCCTCCAGCGCCTTGCGGCGATCACGGAGCGGCGCGCCGATCAGGGCGCCGTCCTGCGCGTCCATCAGGCAGTCGAACAGCATGAACGTCGCCGGCTGTTCGGCCGCCAGCTTGCGGACGCGGCTCTCGGCGGGATGCAATCGCATCTGCAACGCCTCGAACGAGGGCTCTCCCTCCACGGCGATGGTCAGCTCGCCGTCGACGACGAACCGGTCGACCGGCAGGTTCCGCATCACCTCGACCATGTCGGGGAAAAACCGGTTCAGCGGCTTGCCAGACTTGGCCTTGAGCAGGACCTCGTCGCCCGAGCGATAGGCCAGGCAGCGGAAGCCATCCCACTTGGGCTCGAACCGCCAGCCCGCCTCCTTTGGGATCTCGTCGACGAGCTTGGCCTCCATCGTCGCGAGATCGAGCGGGATCGGCAGGTCGGAGAGCATGCGGGCGGAAAGCCGCAGCTTCAGCTCCGTTCCACGGGCTCCACCAGGAAGTGGCGGCCCTCGCGATCCTCGATCTCGACCACCCAGACGTCGGGGTCGATGCGGACGGCGCGTTCGATGTAGCGGTCGAGGTCCGGTTCCTCGCGCGAGGCGGCCGGCTCCATCCAGACGCGCTCGCCGTCGCCACGCGTCGCCTCGGACAGCAGTCGCGCCTCGCCGGTGGAGCGGTTCAGCACCTTGACCAGCACGGCGCCGGCCCGGGGATCGCCCTTGCGCGCCACGACGGCGAAGCCGCCGCCGATCTCGACGCGGCGGATGAGGGCGCCGACCCAGATGTCGGTGGAAAGCAGCATGCAGCGGAGTTAGCGCGTCTTCGGCGCGGACGAAATCGTTAACCCTGTCCTTCCACCTCGCCTCAACCACGGGGGACTAAGCCGGAGCGTTCAGACGGCCGAACCAAGGCCGCGCCAGATGGTGGACGCATGACGAGCACGCGCAGAAGCGCGAGGCCGGCGTCTCGGTGGATGGGGTTGGTGGCAGGCGCGCTCGCCGCCCTGCCGTGCGCTGCGCTCGCGCAGCCGTCGGACCTGTTCTTCGAGCGCTCGGCGATGACCGCGGCCGACAGCCGCTGCGGCCTCTTCACGCCCGAAGTGTCCGCCGCGCTGGCCGCCGGCGCGGCCCAGGCACGGGGCGCGGCCCTGCGCGCCGGCGCCGACCCCAAGATGCTGACCGCACGCGAGTCCGCCGCTCGCGCCTATGCCGCGCGGCTGAACTGCCGCAGCCCGCAGGTGCTGGCCGAGGCGCAGCGCGTCCAGCAGGCCTATTCCGGCTATGCCCGTGTCACCCGGATGACCTATCCCGGCGACGTCGCGGACTGGCGCGCCGATCGCGGCAGCGGCCGCAACGCCCGTTGGCGACTGGCGCAGGACACGGCGTTCAGCGGCGGCCGGATGACGTTCGGCCTAGCGGGCCGCGAGGGGGCCAACGCCCTGGTGGCCGTGGCGGACTTCGCCGACGGCCAGGCGCCTTACGCGGCGCGCCTGGTGCTGCGCGACGACAACCGCACGATGGGCCCGTACCTGGACGGCCGCGCAAAGGGCCAGCCCCTCAGCCGCAAGCTGCCCCCGCGCGGCGCGACCCGCGCCTTCATGGCCGAGGCGCGCGATCAGGCCGACGACCTGCTGCTGCCCAAGGGTTCGGACGAAGGCTGGGCGTTCCGCTTCCCGGCCGCCGCCGCCCAGGCCCTGGCCGACCTGGACCCGCGCGAAGCGGTGGCGGTGGAATTCCTGTTCGCCGGCGAACGCGTGCGTACGGCCTATGTGGAGGTCGGCGACTTCGCCGCTGGCCGCGCCTTCCTGCAGCTGGCGTCGCGCTAACGGCGCTGGGCGCGCCTAGTTCGCCTTGCGCAGGCGGACGGGTTCCGCGGCTTCCTGCGCCAGCACCGGCATCCGGATGGTGACGGTGGTGCCCTCGCCCACCGCGCTCTCCACCGTCATGTCGCCGCCGTGCAGGCGGGCGAAGGCGCGGACCAGGGAGAGGCCCAGGCCGGAGCCCGCCGCCCGCTGCTCGGCGTCGCCGGCCTGTTCGTAGGGCCGGCCCAGGCGATGCAGGTCGTCGGGGGCGATGCCGACGCCGGTGTCGGCCACCACCAGCTCCAGCATGTCGCCGGCGCCCTGGACGGTAACGGTCACCGAGCCGCCGCGGGGCGTGAACTTGAGCGCGTTGGAGATCAGGTTGAGCGCGATCTGCTTGACCGCCCGCTTGTCGGCGTCGGCGTAGAGCGGGCCGATGGGCAGGACGCCGCGCAGGTTGACCCCGGCGCGGTCAGCTTGGCCGCGCATCAGGCGCAGGACGGCGGCCACGGCGTCGCGGGCGTCGAAGGTCTCGAGGCTGAGCTCGAACTTCTCGGCCTCGATCTTGGACATGTCGAGCACGTCGTTGATCAGTTCGAGCAGGTGCGTGCCGCTCTCGTGGATCAGCTCGGCGTACTCGGCGTAGCGGTCGCCCAGGGGGCCGAACAGGCGCTGCCGCATGATGTCGGAGAAGCCCATGATCGCGTTGAGCGGCGTGCGGAGCTCGTGGCTCATGTTGGCCAGGAAGCGTGACTTGCCGGCGTTCTGCTGCTCGGCGGCGACGCGTTCGGCCTCCAGGCGGCGTTCGCGGATGGCCTGATCGCGGGCGTCGCGCACGGCGGCCACAAAGCGGTCGGGGCCGGCGGCGCGCAGTGAAATCTCCAGCGCGCCCTCGGCGTCGTTGGCCGGAATGACGTAGACGCTGGCCCGGCCGTCGCGGGCGGCGGCGTGCAAGGCTGCCGCCAGCAGGGGCAGATCGTCGTCGGCGACGAGATGGCCCAGGCTACGGCCTTCGAGCTGGGAGGCCGCCTGGCCGGCCATCGTGGCGCCGGCGGCGTTCAGCACCCGCCCGCTGCGTTCGACCAGCGACAGCAGCAGCGGCTGGCCATCCAGCAGGGCCAGCACCTGTTCGGCGCGGTCGCGGCGGCGGGCGTCTCGCACCCCGGCGCCCTGGACACCGATCAAACCGACGGCGAAGCCCAGGGTGACGGTGCTGAGGGACAGGAGACCCAGCCAGGGCGCGACGGCCGGCGCGGCCGTGGGCAGTGGAAGCAGCATGGCGTCCATGGCCGAAACGGCGGCAGCGGCCAGCGACGCCGCGGCGCCCAGGGCCAGGGTGTCTCGGTTGCGGTAGGCCGCGGCCGCCGCGGCGGGGGCGAGGCACCAGGCCGCCAGCGGGCCCGCGGTTCCACCGGTCAGGTGGCAGGCCCCGGCGCCCGCGGCGCCCCAGATCAGGACACTGGCCGCGCGACCGACCCTGCCGAAGTTGGCCAGCAGCGCGCCCAGCATGGCGGCCACGCCGCCCATGCCCAGCGCCATCATCTCGGGACCGACCGGCAGCAGCCCCTGCACGGACAGGCCGCCCATCGTCACGGCGACCGCCAGCGCCCAGGCGGCATGCCATGGCAGCCCGGGCGCCGCATCGCTGCGGCGGCGCATCTTCGTCGATGGAGCTCGGGCCCGGGCCATGGCTCGTCTAGGAACCCCCGTCAGGTTCGAGGGCTGAGCCTACTTGCCGCAGGGGATTCGCGCGAGCGCGCACAGCTGCGCTATGTCGGACGCAAGACTTTCGTAAGCGCCATGCGCGACTTTGCAGGTCCCCTTCGACCAGGCCTATCGCCGTTCCATGCCTCAAGAGGCCCCTCCCAGCGCGAAACGGCGCGCCCACGCCCGATACGAGGCGGCAATGGACGAGCGGAAGCGTTCGTTCCTGCGCATGGTCAGCCATGAACTTCGCACGCCTCTGAACTCCATCCTGGGGTTCTCGGAAATTCTCACAGCGGAACTGTACGGCCCCTTGGGAGCTCCGCAGTACAAGGAATATGCCGGGATCATCCATGGCAGCGGCCAGAAGCTGCTGAAACTTGTGAATCAGGTGCTGGAAATCGCCCGCCTGGAGGGCAACACGGTGGCTTTCGACGCCGACGTCGAGCCGCTGGAGCCGGCGCTGGATGACGCCCTCGCGGCGCTGACGCCCGAGTTGGGAGTGCGCGATGTCCGCATCGAGATCGTCGGCCGCGGCGCCCTGCCGGCCGTCACCGCCGACGGCCGCGGCCTGCGCTCGGTCTTGACCCACCTGCTGCACAACGCCGTCGTGTTCTCGCCCGAGGGCGGGATCGTACGGGTCAGCGCGGCGGTCGTGGCCGGGGAAGTGGACATCCTGATCCGAGACGAGGGCGACGGCGTGGACCCCGCGCAGCTCCAGCGGCTGATGGCGCCCTTCGAGCAGGGCGAAAATGCGCTGACCCGCAAGACCGAGGGCGCGGGCCTGGGCCTGCCGATCGCCGACATGACCTGCGCGGCCATGGGCGGGCGGCTGAGACTATCTTCGGCGCCGGGCGCGGGCCTCACCGCCGAGGTGCGCCTGCCGGCGGCCTGATCCACGGTTGCCAGCACTCCGCCGGGTCCCTAAGTGGCCGGCATGACGATCGAAACCGCGCTTGCCGAACTCGCCGACGAGTTCGAGCTCCTGGGCGACTGGGAGGAGCGCTACCGCTATGTGATCGAGCTGGGCAAGGAGCTCGATCCGCTCACCGACGCCGAGCGGACCGACCCCTACAAGGTGCGCGGCTGCGCCAGCCAGGTCTGGCTGGTCACCGAGCCGCAGACCGACGGGACGCTGCGCTTCCGCGGCGATTCCGACGCCCACATCGTCCGCGGGCTGATCGCTATCCTGATGCGCCTCTACTCGGGCCGCGCCCCCGCCGAGATCCTGGCCTTCGACGCCAAGGCGGCCTTCGAGCAACTGGGCCTCGCCGGCGCCCTTTCGACGCAGCGCTCGAACGGCCTGGCCTCCATGGTCGCCCGCATCCGCCGCGACGCCGAGGTCGCCCAGGCCGCCTAGCTTCCGCAGGGCCCTTCTGTCGCGCGACGCATGCGCCTAAGTGTCCGCGCAGCGACGGCCCACGGGGCAGCGCGCACCAGTCTACGGAGCATCCCAATGAGCCTGAGCATCGGCGCCGTCGCGCCCGACTTCGAAGCCGAGACCACCGAAGGGCCCATTCGCTTCCACGACTGGATCGGCGACTCCTGGGCGATCATCTTCTCGCATCCCAAGGACTTCACGCCGGTCTGCACCACCGAGCTGGGCTACATGGCCCGCCTGAATCCCGAGTTCGACAAGCGCAACGTCAAGATCATCGGCCTTTCCGTCGACCCGGTCGGCAACCACGCGAAGTGGGCGGAGGACATCGCCGCCACCCAGGGGACCGCGCCCAACTTCCCGATGATCGGCGACACCGACCTGAACGTGTCCAAGCTCTACAACATGCTGCCGGCGGCCACCGACGGCGGCTCGGACGGTCGCACCGCCGCCGACAACCACACGGTCCGCACGGTGTTCGTCATCGGCCCGGACAAGAAGATCAAGCTGATGATCAGCTACCCGATGACCACAGGCCGGAACTTCGACGAGATCCTGCGGGTGGTGGATTCCATGCAGCTCACCGCCAAGCATCGGGTCGCGACGCCGGTGAACTGGCAGCCCGGCGAGAACGTGATCATCGCCGGCTCGGTCTCGGACGACGAGGCCAAGACCCTCTACCCTAATGGCTGGGACGCGCCGCGCCCCTACCTGCGCATCGTCCCGCAGCCGAAGTAGGCGCCTTACGGCTCCTTCGACGACACGTGGTTCAGGGCGATGACCCAACGGCCATCCACCTTGCGCATCAGGCGGGTGTTTATCCCGTCCTGCGGGTTCTGCGGCCGGTCGAGCTGATAGCGGCTGATCAGCTGGGCGGCGTCGGGGGCCAGCATCTCGATGCGGATGTCGAAGAAGCGCAGCCTGCCGCGCTTCTCCGGCGCGCCGCCGTAGTCGCGGACGTAGTGGTCCAGCGTGCCTTGCCACCCGTCCTGGAACCGGCCCTTGGACACGAACACCACGCCGGGGTTCTGGAAGCCCGCCATGTAGCCGGGGAAATCGCCACGGTTCCAGGCGGCCTCCATGTCGGCGATCACCTGGCGGATGGCGGCTTTCTCGGCGTCCGCGTTGAGGACGGACTGGGCGAGCGCCGGCCCGGCCAGCAGAGCAAGAGCCAGACCCGCGAAGGCCGCGCGCCGGATCATGCCGCCGGGCGGATGCCGCTCTGCACAGGCCCGAGGCCCACGACGGCGTCGTAGCCCAGGATCATGTCCACTTCCGAGCCCTTGGTGGCCAGCGGCAGCCGGATCCAGATCAGCGACAGGTGCGAGGCGCCGCGCCAGGCCAGATTGTGGACGCCCACGCCGGGCTTGCGCTGCTTCACCACCCGGCCCAGCTCTTGGCGCCAGTATTCGGCGGCGGAGGTGTTGTAGATTTCGGAGAAGCTGCGGCCAGTGATTTCGCGGCCATAGACATTGTAGAGGCCGGTGCCGGCGAGACGGACCCGGTAGTCGTCCGCCACCTCGATCAGGCTGACGGTCGGCAGCAGGCGCTTCATGTCGGCGGGGTCCAGCCGCCGCTTGGGCGGCACGGACGTGTCCGCTCGCAGCGAGCTCCAGTAGGCGAACAGTTCTTCGTGGGCGCGGATCGCCGCGGCCGGGGGCGCCATTTGCGTCGCCATCTTCAGTTACTCGGACAATGGCTTGGATTCATGACGAATCACATGTCGCCTGATCCGCGAATCGGCGGCAAGCGCGAAACGCCGTCCGGGCTGTAAAAGTGGTTAACGGCGCGCCCGAAAGCAGAACGCCCGCCGGAGGCCGGCGGGCGTTCGCAGATCGTCGATCGGTGGGCGGAAGCGCCTAGCGCTTCTTGCGCGGCGCCTGACGGCCGCCTTGGCCCAGCCCCATCTGCTTGGCCAGGTCCGAACGCGCCTTGGCGTAGTTCGGAGCGACCATCGGATAGTCCTTCGCGAGGCCCCACTTGGAGCGGTATTCCTCGGGGCTCATGTTGTACTTGGTGCGCAGGTGACGCTTCAGCGACTTGAACTTGCGGCCGTCCTCCAGGCACACGAGGTAGTCCGGCGTGATCGACCGGCGGATCGGCACGGCCGGTTCCTTCGGCGCGACTTCAACCGTCTCGGCCCCCGAAGAGACACCGGCGAGCGCCCGGTGGACGCTTTGGATCAGGCCGGGAAGGTCCGCCGCCGCGACAGTGTTGTTCCCCACATACGCGGAAACAATGTCCGCGGTCATCTCGATGACTTCCGACTTTTCGTCCATTTTCTTGGTTCCGAAGGTTGGACGCCAGCAGCGGCGCTCAGTGATTCACAAGATCGGTGCGCCGTCATTATCGGCATCGTCGGCTGCACACAACAGAGAAATAGAGCAACGCCACCTCGCCTATTCCGAGAACAGAAGTCCAGCGCAACGCAAACAACAGGCCTTCGCGTAGGTGAGTTCGCGCCCGCCAGTACCTGCGCAATGCGGTTTCAGCCCCCGCCACGCCCGAGACGTTCAAAACGAAACGACGCCCGCGAGGGGCGCCGTCCGTCGTCTATTTGACAGTGCCAGGCTAGCTGAACGTCGGCGGCGCCCAGTGCGGCCAAATGTCGGGCAGGTCCTTCGACACCTTGTCGGGATAGTTCGGCGGCCGCTTCTCCAGGAACGACGTCACGCCTTCGCGCGCGTCGGCGGCGCGGCCACGGGCCTGGATGCCGCGGCTATCGGCCTTGTGGGCCTCCATCGGATGCGACGCGCCGGCCATGCGCCAGATGAGCTGGCGGGTGATGGCCACCGACACGGGCGCGGTGTTGTCGGCGATCTCGCGGGCGATGGCGCGGGCCGCGGGCAGCAGGTCGTCCGGCGCGTGCACCGAGCGCACCAGGCCGCGCTCGGCGGCCTCCTGGGCGGGGAAGATGCGGCCGGTGTAGCACCACTCCAGCGCGGTCTGCACACCCACCAGCCGCGGCAGGAACCACGAGGAGCAGGCTTCCGGGTTGATCCCGCGCCGGGCGAACACGAAGCCATAGCGGGCCGTGTCCGACGCCAGGCGGATATCCATGGCCAGTTGCATGGTCACGCCCACGCCCACCGCCGCGCCGTTGCAAGCCGAGATCACCGGCTTGAGGCTGTCGAAGATGCGCAGCGTCAGCAGGCCGCCGCCGTCCCGCTGCACGCCGTCGCGGGTGCGCGCCTCGTTGTCCTCGGCGCTGCGCTTGTCGTAGTCGAAGGTCGCGCCGCCCGCCGACAGGTCGGCCCCGGCGCAGAACGCCCGCCCTGCGCCCGTGACGATCACCGCCCGCACATTGTCGTCGCCGTCCGTCTCGTCGAAGGCGGCGATCATGTCCTTCATCATCTGCGTGTTGAAGGCGTTCAGCTTGTCGGGCCGGTTCAGGGTGATGGTCGCGACGCCGTCCTCGACGGCGTAAAGCAGGGTCTCGAAGGTGGGCATGGGTTCGACGTCCTCGTCCTTGTTCGCCGTCAGTTCGGACCGGGTGACGGACGGGAGGTCAAGGGGGCTCGAGGGGCGCCGTTCGACCGCGAAGCCGAAGCCCGCGGCGATCTACTTCGCCGGCGCCTGGGCCAACTGGGCGGCGTCGGTCTTGTCGCCCTGCGCGACCTCTTCGACGAACTTGCGCGGGCAGACCTTCTTTTTGATCGTGCTGCCGACCACGGTCTCCTTCCGGCAGACAGGCTTCGCGGCCTTGGCCGGCGGCGCGCTGGGCGCAACGGCGTCGGAAGCGGGCGTGGCGCTTTGCAGAAGCGCGGCGAGCAGCAGGGCGACCATGGGACCTCCAGCAGGATTCGGTCCCGGAACCTTGATCGCCCACCGCGGGGATCGCGATGGCGGCGCGTCACATCGTGACGCTTGCGTCGCGCCTGATGCAGGTTCGGGCAGGCGCGGACGATTTCGCTCGATCGGAAGGCGCCCGAGCGCGGCTTGACGCACCCGACGTCAAGGTCCGCAATTCGCCCCTGAGGAAACCGGCCGGCGCGAAGACCGGCCCCGGGAGTGAACACATGCATCCGGCGACACACGCCAAGACCGATCCGGACCGCGCCGCCTACATCATGGCGGGCTCAGGCGAGACGGTGACCTACCGACAGCTCGACGAACGCTCGAACCAGGGGGCGCACCTGTTCCGGTCGCTGGGGCTGAATCCCGGCGACGTGATCGCGCTCTTCATGGACAACAACCCCCGCTTCTTCGAGATCGCCTGGGCTGCGCAGCGCAGCGGGCTCTACTACACCTGCATCTCCTCGAAGCTGACCGCCGGCGAGGTCGAGTACATCGTGGGCGACTGCGGCGCGCAGATCCTGATCACCTCGCCCGGAGTCGGCGGCGTGGTCGATGAGCTGCCGGGCGTGCTGCCGAAGTCGGTGAAGCTGTTCATGGTGGGCGACGCCCGGGCGCCCTACGCGAGCTTCGAGGCCGCTCGGGACAAGTTCCCGACCACGCCGATCGCCGACGAGACCGCCGGTTCGGACATGCTCTACTCCTCTGGCACTACCGGGCGGCCCAAGGGGATTAAGCCCGCGCTGACCGGGGCGGCGATCGACGAGCCGAACGCCCTGGTGATGATGACCCAGACGCTGTTCGGCTTCCCGCCGGGCTGCGTCTACATCTCGCCCGCCCCGCTCTATCACGCCGCGCCCCTGCGCTGGTGCATGAGCGTCCACAAGCTGGGCGGCACCGTCATCGTGATGGAGAAGTTCGACCCCGAGACCGCGCTGGCGCTGATCGAGAAGTACAAGGTCAACGTCGGCCAGTTCGTGCCCACCCACTTCGTGCGCATGCTGAAGCTGCCGGAAGAGGTGCGGAACAAGTACGACGTCAGCTCGATGGTCTCGGCGGTGCATGCCGCCGCGCCCTGCCCCGTGCCGGTGAAGGAGCAGATGATCGCCTGGTGGGGGCCGGTGATCTACGAGTACTACGCCGGGACCGAGGGCAACGGCTTCTGCTTCATCAAGTCCGAGGAGTGGTTGACCCACAAGGGCTCGGTAGGCCGCGCGATGATCGGCGAACTGCGCATCTGCGGCGAGGACGGCGAGCCCCTGCCTCCGCGGGCCGAGGGGGTGGTGCATTTCGCGGGCGGCCCCCCGCTGAGCTACCACAACGCCCCCGAGAAGATCGCCGAGGGCACAAACAAGCACGGCTGGACCACCCTGGGCGACGTGGGCTGGGCCGACGAGGAAGGCTACCTCTACCTCACCGACCGCAAGAGCTTCATGATCATCTCGGGCGGGGTGAACATCTATCCGCAGGAGATCGAGAACCTGCTGATCGGCCACCCGAAGGTGGCGGACGTGGCGGTGGTCGGCGCGCCGCACGAGGAGATGGGCGAACAGGTGGTGGCGGTGATCCAGCCGGCCGATTGGGCCGACGCCGGGGACGCGCTGCGCGACGAACTGATGGATTATGCCCGCAAGAACCTGAGCCACGTGAAGTCGCCGCGGAAGCTGGACTTCATGGAGGAGCTGCCGCGTCACCCGACCGGCAAGCTCTACAAGCGCCTGATCCGCGACGCCTACTGGGGCAAGGAGGGCTCGCGCATCGTCTGATCGACGCGGCGCGGGCCTTGCAGCCCACGCTCTCACGATCAGGCTGGCGTCTCGAAACCGCACAGCCGCAGACCACAGGAAAGCGCTCGTCCGAGTTGCTGGGGGTCGATCGGCGGGGCGTGAGATGCGGAAGTTCAATCAGATGGTCGCGGCGCTGGCGTTCGGCGCGGCCCTGACGGTGTCGGCGACGGGGGCCCAGGCTGCCACGGTCGTCCTGGACAAGGGCGCGATGGACCATGCCCGCACCGTGAACATCTCCGGCATCGGCGCCGTCTATGCCGCCCCGATGCAGTTCGCGACGATCTACGACGGCGCGCCCAAGAGCCTCGTGGCCTGGTGCGTGGACGTCTATCACTCGATCACGGCCAAGGACTACGCGCCGAACCTCCAGTACACCGACACCGCCACGCTCAGCACCGACTTCAACGGCAAGGCGCTGGACGACGGCGACGTGCGCAAGATCGGCCTGCTGGCCAACTACGGCCAGGCCCTGTTCGACGAACTCCCGGTGGCGCCGCCGCCGTTCACCGAGGTGGCGCCGAAGCGCAGCGACTTCCCGGCGGGCTCGGCCGGCACGACGGCCTACAACAACGCCAAGGCCGCCTACAACGCGCGCAAAGCCGCCGCCACCCAGGCCGTCGCCGACTACAACGCCGCGGTCGCGGCCCGCTACACGCGGCTGTCGGCCGTGCAGGGCGCGATCTGGCAAGTGGCGTCGAACCGCAATGTGACGAGCACCAATCACGACGCCGCCTTCGACCTGCTGGTCGACAACCTGTCGGGCGCCAACCTCACCGACTACTTCTACAACGGCCTGGGCGATGGCGATTTCGGGTTCACCCTGATCACGCCGGTCCAGCAATATGGCGGCAAGTACGGCAAGACCCCGCTGTCGCTGACCCAGTCGTTCGTCTTCGCCACAGGCGCGGTGCCCGAGCCGACCACCTGGGCGCTGATGATCCTGGGCTTCGGCGCGACCGGCGCCGCCCTGCGCCACAAGCGCCGAGCGTCGGCCGCCCTGGCCTAGCGCGCGTCGGGCGGCCCCGCCGTCTGACGCTGCGTCCGCCTTGCCCTCGTCCGAACAGATGTTAGAGGCTTGCTCTCGAACTCAAACACGCGAGGGAGCGGACGAAATGAACCCCGTCGAGATCAAGGACCTGCCCGGACTGGTCGGCCAGGAAGTGGGCGTATCGGACTGGGTCCTCATCGACCAGGACCGGGTCAACAAGTTCGCCGAGGCCACCGGCGACCACCAGTGGATCCATGTGGACGTCGAGCGCGCCACCCGCGAGATCGGCGGCCCGATCGCCCACGGCTACCTGACGCTCTCGCTCATCCCGTTCCTCGGCGCCGGCATGCTGCCGGTGAAGGGCGTGACGCGCGGCATCAACTACGGCTCGGACAAGGTCCGCTTCATCAACATGGTCCGCGTCGGCAAGCGCGTGCGCATGCGCCAGAAGCTGATCGGCGCCGAGCCCAAGGCCGGCGGCATGCAGCTCAAGAACGAGTGCACCATCGAGATCGAGGGCGAGACCAAGCCCGCCTGCATCGCCGAGACGATCTCGGTCCTGTACGGCGCCTGACGGACAGCAGGATCCCGGGCCGTCGACGACGGCCTGGGGTCAGTCCCGAGCGGCCTCTTCCGCCGAGGCCGTGCGGCCGCCGCTGACGGCGGTCATGCCCTCGGCCACTGTCGCCGGGGCCAGCGGATTCTGCATCAGGCCGATCGTCTCGCGCACGAACTTTGCGTGGGTGACGATGCCGATCTCCAGCCGCTCGCTGTTCAGCTCGACCTGCTGGGTCAGCAAGCCGGCGATGAAGCCCGTATCGCCCTTCTCGGCCGGCTTGTCGGCCACCTGGGTCACGCCGGGCTCGGCCTTCACGGGATGGCTGATGAACACGGGCCCGCCCGAGTTGCCGGGGAAGACCGAAAAGTCCAGCAGGAAGGTCGGGAAGATCTTGGCCGGCGCAACCGGATACGAGGCCACCCGGCCCGAACGCAGGATCGGGAAGCCGGCCGAATTGGCCGACAGGCCGCGCGGGAAGCCCAGGGCCATCATCTCGTCGCCGGCCGTCACCTGCTCCTTGTCGAAGGTCTCGTCGGCGGCCAGGTAGTCGAGCGGCAGCGCCGCCTTGGCGAATTCCGGCGGGGCCTTGATGCTGATGGCCGCGACGTCGCGGTTCGGGTGGTGCGTCCAGAGCTCGCGGCCGTTGTCGTCGCGAATCTTCAGCTGCTGGGGCGAATAGCTCCACGAACCGTCGGCATTCGAGATGCGGTAGCCGATCCGGGCGTTCACGCCGGGCATCTTCTGGAACACATGGTTGGCGGTGACGAGCACCGTCCGCGTCTGACCGTCGGGCCCCGGCGTTGAGATGAGAAAGCCAGTCCCGACCGTACGCGTACCGTCGCCCAGCGGTTGTTCCAGCTGAACGGTCGCGTGGATCAGCTCTACC
The DNA here is from genome assembly GCF_057809855.1 of Phenylobacterium sp. FG114. Taxonomy (NCBI): domain Bacteria; kingdom Pseudomonadati; phylum Pseudomonadota; class Alphaproteobacteria; order Caulobacterales; family Caulobacteraceae; genus Phenylobacterium; species Phenylobacterium sp. FG114. Next base: position 155,814 of record NZ_JBMDKU010000011.1, read on the forward strand.
GCAAGATCCATGACCATGAGGGTTGCCCTAAAACTCGATGCGCTACTCGCGTCTTTGATGCGCGATGCAGATGCACAAGTAGTGAATCACGGAACCCGGTCTGCCAACAAGTCGCCACATTCGGCTGCGGCCGGACGCCGCGCGCGGAAACGCACAGGCGCCGGGTCCGTAGGCGCTTGAGTGATACGGGCGGGCGTCGCATCTAGCCGCCATGAGCCTTCCCAAACCGCCCGTCGCGCCCAAGCATCCCCACCGCATCGAACAGCTCGGCCGCGTCCGCGTGGACGACTATGCCTGGATGAAGGACGACAACTGGCAGCAGGTGCTGCGCGACCCCAAGGTGCTGCGCGCCGACGTCCGCCAGCACCTGGACGCCGAGAACGCCTACACCAAGGCCGTACTCGCCGAGACCGAGGCGCTGCAGGCGCAGATGTTCGCGGAGATGAAGGGGCGGATCAAAGAGGATGACAGCTCGGTGCCGTCGCCAGACGGCGCCTGGGACTACTACTCCCGCTACGCCATCGGGGCCGAGCATCCGGTGCATGCGCGCAAGCCACGGGGCCAGGACGGCGGCGAGCAGGTGCTGCTGGACGAGGACGCCCTGGCCAAGGGCAAGGCCTATTTCCAGGTGGGCGCGGCCAGCCACAGCCCGGACCATGCGCTCTACGCCTGGGCCGCCGATGAGCAGGGCTCGGAGTACTATCAAATTCGGGTGAAGGACCTCGCGAACGGCCAGGAGACCGGTCCGCCGATCGAGAGCGCCTATGGCGACTTATGTTTCTCGCCGGACAGCCAATGGATCTTCTGGATCTGGCGGGACGAGAACGCCCGGCCGGCCAAGGTCTTCCGCCGCCCGGCGCGAGGTGGCGACGATACGCTGGTCTATGAGGAAAAGGACGACGGCATGTTCCTGGGCGTCGGCGTCGCCGCCGACGACAGCCACGTCCTGATTCACGTGGGCAACCAGGAGACCACCGAGATCTGGCTGATCCCCGCCATCGACCCCACCGCGCAGCCGGTCGTCGCCGAGCCCCGGCGGGTGGGCGTGAAGTACAGCGTCGACCATTGGAGCGACCGCTGGGTGATCCGCACCAATGACGACGGCGCGGTCGACTTCAAGCTGAGCGTCTCGGAGGCGGCAGTCCCCTCCAAGGTGACCTGGCGCGACTGGATCGCCCACGAGCCCGGCCGCTACATCACCGGCTTCGCGGCCTTCGCCCGCCATCTGGTCCGCGCCGAGCGCGTGAACGCCCTGGACCGGCTGGTGGTCATGACCCGCGACGGCGGCGAACACACCGTCGCTTTCGACGAGGAGGCCTACGCGCTCAACCTCGAGGGCGGCTACGAGTACGAGACCACCGTCACCCGCTTCGTCTACCAGTCGCCGACCACGCCCCGGCAGACCTTCGACTACGACATGGCGACCCGCGAGCGGACGCTGCGCAAGACCCAGGAGATTCCGTCCGGCCACGATGCGAGCCGCTATGTGGCGCGGCGTCTGTACGCGAAGGCGCCCGACGGCGCCGAGGTGCCGATCACGCTCCTGATGCTGAAGGACACGCCTCAGGACGGCTCGGCGCCGGTGCTGCTCTACGGCTATGGCAGCTACGGCCACGCCATGGAGCCCAGCTTCTCGATCCGCAACCTCAGCCTGGTGGACCGTGGCTGGATCTGGGCCACGGCCCACATCCGCGGCGGCTCGGACAAGGGCTGGGGCTGGTTCCTGGACGGGCGCAAGGATAAAAAACCAAATAGTTTCATCGATTTCATCGCCTGCGCCGAACACTTGGTCGCCGAGAACTACGCGACCAAGGGCCGGATCGCGGCCTACGGCGGTTCCGCGGGCGGCATGCTGATGGGTGCGGTGGCCAATCTGCGACCGGACCTTTGGGGCGCGATCATCGCCGCCGTGCCGTTCGTGGACGTGCTCAACACCATGAGCGACACCACCCTGCCGCTCACCCCGCCGGAGTGGCCCGAATGGGGCAACCCGATCGAGGACGCCGCCGCCTACGACCTGATCGCGAGCTACAGCCCCTACGACCGCGTTTCGGCCCAGGCCTATCCCCCGATCCTCGCCACTGGGGGGCTCTCGGACCCGCGCGTCACCTACTGGGAGCCAGCCAAGTGGGTGGCCAAGCTGCGCGAACACGCGACAGGCGACGCACCGATCCTGCTCAAGATCAACATGGAGGCGGGCCACGGCGGCGCATCTGGCCGTTTCGACTTCCTGAAAGAAATCGCATTGGACTACGCCTTCGCCGTCTGGGCGCTGGAGAAGGGGTGGGCGATGTCGGAAAAGGTCGGGGCGGGATGATCATCCGGGCGGCGACGGCGGGCGACGCGGAGGCGCTGGCAGCGATCTACGGCCACCATGTGCTGCACGGCTTCGGCACCTTCGAGATCGAGCCGCCGGACGCCGCCTGGATGGATGGCCGCCGCCGAGAGATCCAGGGCTATGGCCTGCCGTACCTCGTGGCCGAGCGCGAGGGACGCGTGCTGGGCTATGCCTATGCCGGTCCGTTTCGCCCCCGTCCCGGCTATCGGTTTACCGCGGAAGACAGCGTCTACGTCTCCCCCGATGCGGTCGGCCAGGGGATCGGACGCGCCGTCCTGTCCCAGGTGGTACAGGACTGCGAGGCGTTCGGGTTGCGACAGCTGGTGGCTGTGATCGGCGACAGCGGCAACGCCGCCTCCATCGGCCTGCATCGCTCGCTGGGCTTCACCGACGCCGGCGTGGGCAAGAGCCTCGGCTTCAAGCACGGACGGTGGGTCGACATCGTCTGGATGCAAAAATCGTTGAATGGCGGAAGTGAAACCGCCCCGTCAGCCTCCGGGATCAAACTGTCGGGTAGCTGACGAAGCTATTCGCCTCAACAGAGACAGTCTTCGCGGGAATTCGCGCACGAAGCGAGTTTCCCCACATGTACGTACCCTTATGTAGTTGTACGTAATTGCTCAGCTCGAAAAATTTTCGCACAACACGTTTGTCGGAACGGGGCCGACGCGGAATGTAGAATACATGGCAAGGTTGTGGACGGGAAATCGCACAACCGGCGTGGCAATCTCGAGTTCTGGTCTCCGCCTAGTTAGGGGCCAGCTTCTGGCGGTCGGCGTGTCCGCGACCATCCTGGCCGCGCTCTATGCCCTGCGTCCGATGTTCAGCCACTCGGTCTATCTGGTCTGCGCGCCGGCGTTGCTGGCGTGCGCAGCGTTTGGCGGCGTCGGTTCCGCCCTGACCGCGGCGCTCTTGCTGGCGCTCGGCGGCTTCACCCTGGAAGGCCTCGACAACCTGCCCTTGCTCGAGCGCACGGTGCGGGCGGCGCTGTTCCTGGCGCTCGGGCTCGGCGTCACGGGCTGGGTGCGCTCGCTGATGGCCCAGCGCCTGGCGGCGGCGGAGATCATCGCCGACCAGGCCGAGCGCGAGGAATTGCTGCAGGCCAGCCTGGAGATCGTCGCCGACGCCCTGGTGCTGATCGACGACCGCGGCGTCATCCAAAGCTTCAGCCACCCGGCCGAGCGGCTGTTCGGCTGGCCCGCCGAGGAGGCGGTCGGCCAGAACTTCAGCAAGCTGATGCCCCCCGGGGAAGACGGCGCCCTGACCGGCCAGCCGGCGCGGCATGACGGCGACATCAGCGGCAGCACCCGCAAGCTGACCGGCCTTCGCAAGGATGGGGCGACCTTCCCCATGGAGGTGCGAGTGGGCGAGGTGGCCATCGGAGGGCGGCGGTTGCTGACCATGGTGGTCCGCGACATGACCTCCATCTTCGAGGCCGAACGCCGCTCGGAAGAACTGCGCGAACAGCTCACCCAGGTCTGGAGCGCCAACTCCATGGGCGAGATGGCTTCGGTGCTCGCGCACGAACTCAACCAGCCGTTGTCGGCCGTGGCGAACTACCTCCGCGCGGCGCGCAACCTGATCGCCCGGATGGAGCTGGACGACGACGACCTGATCGACGCCGTGGCCCGAGCCGGCGACCAGGCCGTGCGGGCTGGCGAGATCATCCGCACCATGCGCGACCTGGCCACGCGCGGCGGCACGCTGCAGAAGCTCGAAAGCCTGTCGGCGATGATCGGCGAGGTCGACTTCATCATCGCCGTGATGGCCCGCGATGCGAACGTCCGCTTGGTCTACGATCTGTACAAGGGTCGCGACACGGTGATCGCCGACCGCATCCAGATTCAACAGCTGGTGGTCAACCTGGCGCGCAACGCCATCGAAGCTGTGACGAAGTACCCGAACCGCCAAGTTAACATTTCAACCCGTCTGGAACCGGACGACCGGCTCGTAACTACAGTCGAGGACAGTGGTCCTGGTATCGACCAGAGCGTGGCCGAGCGACTCTTTCAACCGTTGGCTAGCACAAAGCCCGAAGGCATGGGGCTAGGCCTCTCGATTTCCAGTGCTATAGTCGAAAATCACAGGGGACGGATCTGGGTCGAACAGAGCCGCCTGGGTGGCGCCGCTTTTAGTTTTGTATTGGCGCGGGCAGGTGAAGATGGCGAGCGGGACGGCCGATCGGACGGTGTTCGTCGTCGATGACGACGATGCGGCTCGCGATTCCCTGGTCATGCTGCTGAAGTCCGACGGCCTCACCTCCCGGGGGTTCGCCTCGGCTCACGATTTCCTCGCCACCTTCGACCCCGGGGCGAGGGGCTGCATCATCACCGACCTACGCATGCCCAGCATGGACGGCATCGAGCTGATCCGGGCGCTCAGGGACGTCGGCTGCATACTACCAGTGATAGTAATCACCGGTCATGCGGACGTGAGCCGAGCCGTCGACGCGATGAAGGCGGGCGCCATCGACTTCATCGAGAAACCGTTCGAGGGCGAGGTCATCCTGAAGGGCGTGCGCCATTGCCTGGAGGAGAACGACGCAGCCGTGGACGCCGGCGCCGCCCGCACCCGGATCCTGCGCCGGCTGGAGAGCCTTACGCCGCGCGAGCGGCAGGTGCTGGACCTGATCGTGGACGGAGCCAGCAACAAGATCATCGCCGCCACGCTTGAGATCAGCCCGCGGACCGTCGAGATCTACCGCGCCAACGTCATGTCGAAGATGCGGGCGGAGAGCCTCTCCGACCTGATCCGCTCGACGATCACGGCCGGGGCGGCCTAGACGCCGATCGTCAGGCCCCCGAGACCGCATGCGCTGCATCTATATCAACCTTGACCAGGCGGAAGATCGCCGCGGCGCCCTGGAGGCGAGCTTCGCCGGCGCTCAGCGCCCGGGGTGGGAGTTGGTCCGGCAGCCGGCGCTGGGACCTGCCGACGTCACCGGCCTGGAAGGATCCCTCACGCCCCGCCAGAAGGCCTGCTACGCCAGCCACTGCGCGGCGATCGAGTCCTGCCTGGACGACGAGGAGGACGTGCTGATCGTCGAGGACGACGCGAACTTCTCGCCGCGCGCCTTCGAGATCCTCGACAAGGTCCGGAACGCGCCGAAGGCCTGGGACGTCCTCTTCCTCGACCTGGACCTCGTGGAGCCGAACGACATGGTCCACTACGCGCGGCAGTGGCGGCGGCTGCAGGCGGCGGACCAGGTGACGGTGCCGGACCTGGCCTCGACGCGGTTCGCCAGCGCCAGCGCCTATGTGGTCCGGGGCCCGGCGAAGCGCAGGCTCGCAGAACTTCTGCATGGACCGCGCTACGACAACCCCTACGACCTGAAGCTCCGCGATCTCTGCCATGAAGGCGCGCTGCAGATGCGCATGTGCTTTCCCTTCCTCGCGCGCCTGTCGCCGGCGGCGATGTCGTCGCAGATCTCGCAGCCCCGCGGGCTGCTCGAGGCGACCCTGATGACCTTCCGGCGGCTGATGTTCATCGATCGCGACCCCGCGGAGGCGGTCGCCGAGGCCGAGGCCCTGAAGGCCCGGTACGCGGATCCCGGCGCCTACGCCATCGGCCTCACCCTGGGGGCGCTGGCCTCGGGTTCGATACCCGACAGCTGGTGACGCGCCAGGCTCCGCCGGGCGCAGCCGACTTAGGCCCGCGGTAGATAGACCGTCGCTGTCGTGCCGCGTCCGACCTCGGACACCAGCTTCAGCGCACCGCCCGCCCGCCGAGCGAAGTCGCGCACGCCGGCCAGGCCCAGGCCGCTGCCGCCGCGTCCCGCGCGGGTGGTGAAATAGTGCTCGGCCGCGCGCGCCAGCACCTCTGGCGACATGCCGACGCCGGAGTCGATCACGGAGAAGGCCACATAGCGGCCGGGGGCCAGACCCAGCGCCGCGGCCTGTGCGCCGCCCAGCGTTCGCGGCGTGGCGGCGATCTGCACCGCGCCGCCGCGCGGCATGGCGTGGCCGGCGTTGACGCAGAGGTTCAGCAAGGCGGATTCCAGCGCGCCGCGATCCGCGCGGCAGGCCATCGGCTCGGGCAGGGCCAGCGCCACCACGGTCACGGTGGCGGCCGTGGACACCTGCGCCAACCGCGCGGTGGCGACCGTGACCTCGGCCGCGTCGACCCGCTCTTCGCGCGACGGCTCGGCGGGACGCGCGAGCTCGGCGATGCGCTGCAGCAGTTCAGCGCCCTTTTCCGCCGCCTCCTGGCTGATGCGGGCCAGGTCGTATTGGTCGGAATCACGAGGCAGCGAGGCGGTGAGCGCCTCATTGGCGGCGAGGATCACGTTCAGCAGGTTGTTGAAATCATGGACCAGGATATCGGCCTGACGCCGGCGCGCGTCGGGGCGCGTATCGGCCTGGATTTCGGAGCGTCGGGCCGGGCGGGCTTTCGCGCGGCGAAGCGCGCGCGCCGGCGTGGCTGCGGGCGGCCCCGGGCGGGTCCCGGCGTCTTCCCTGGTCGCGATGCCGTCCGATGCCATGGCTGGCCGCCGTCCCGCCCCATCCGTGGCCAAAATGTGGCCGAGCGAATCAAGAGCATGCGTGCTGGTGGAAGACATCCCGGGACCACTACCTAGGTACAGTTACGGAGCGGCGGGGCGCCGCATGGTGGAGCTGGACAACCGGACGGCCGGGCCCTCGCGAAGACCGGCCGCCCTGGCGTTCAAGCGGCCGATCAGGCGGCCAGGCGCTCGGGCTTGGCGTCGCGCAGCATGTAGCCGCCACCCCAGACGGTCTCGATCTGGCTGTCGCCGCCGGCCGCCGCCGCGATCTTCTTCCGCAGCTTGCAGATGAAGACGTCGATGATCTTGATCTCGGGCTCGCTCAGGCCGTTGTACAGGTGGTTGAGGCACGCCTCCTTGGTGAGGACGGTGTTCTTCCGGAGCGAGAGCAGTTCCAGCATCTTGTACTCGCTGGGCGTCAGGTGGATCGGCTGGCCCGACACTTCGGCGCTGCGCGTGTTGAGGTTCAGGGCGATGGCGCCCGTACGGATGATCGACTCGACGTGGCCACGCGAACGGCGAACCACGGCGTTGATACGGGCGGTCAGCTCGGACTTGTGGAACGGCTTGGTCATGTAGTCGTCGGCGCCCACCGCCAGCGATGCGACCTTGGTCTCCACGTCGGTCGTCCCCGACAGGATGATCACCGGCGTGGCGTTCTTCTTCAGGCGCAGTTCGCGCAGAGCCTCGATGCCGGTGATGTCCTCGAGGTCGATGTCCATCAGGATCGCGTCGTACTCGTAGACCTCGGCCAGTTCGACCGCCTCCTCGCCCGACGCCGTCATGGACACGTTGTGCCCCTCGGCGCCCAGGATCAGCTTCACGCTCTTGGCGGTGGCTTCGTTGTCTTCGACGAGAAGAATGTGCATCGGATCTAACCCCTGAGATCGTTCGAATGGACGGATGACAACTGGATGGACGGCCGGGCGATGACGGACTTCGACATCCTCATGAGCTCGGACATGCGGAAGGGCTTGGCCAGCACCTCGTCGGCGCCCAGGTGGCGAGCCCAGCTCAGATAGTCGGCGCCTTTCGAGCGACCGGCGCCCGAGATCGCGATGACCTTGGGGGGACGCGCCCCCTGCTTGATGGCCCGGATCGCCCCGATGCCCTCGATGTCGGGCATGACGATGTCGGTCACCACCAGGTCGGGCCGGTGGGCGCCCGCCATGCGGATGCCGGCCCGGCCGTTGTCTGCGGCGACGGTCTGGAAACCCGCCGCCTGGAACGCCATCGACATCAGCCGCAGCAACGCCGCGTCGTCGTCGATGATCAGCACCTTGCCACCCATGAAAAGCCCCTACCCCCTAGGACGACGCCGTCTCGAGCAGGCGACCCAGCCCCCGGGTGTCGCGCACTTCGGAGAGGTGTCCTGGGATCATCTGCGGCCCGTCGTGTTCACTATGGTTAACGACAAGAACCACAGTGATTCGGTCCGAGGAAATTCGGGACGATTGCTTAAGTAGATTCCCCGAGTGACAGGGTGTCGCGGCAATGTCGGGTTGTGCGAAACCGAAAGCTCTGCCTTGGGCCGGATGAGGGGCTAAGGCAGGCGGGCCGTGGCTGGGGAACTAGGACTCGAACCTAGAATGACGGTACCAAAAACCGCAGTGTTACCATTACACCATTCCCCAGCAGGAACGGCCGGCGAGGACCCTCAGGCCCTCGGGAGCGGGGGAAATAGCGCAGCGCGCCGGCCGATGCAACGCCCCTGAACAAACGTCCTTTTCCCCCGCTTGCAGCCCGGCGGACCCTCCTCTATAAGCGCGCCTCCAAGTCGGAGTGTGGCTCAGTCTGGTAGAGCACTGCGTTCGGGACGCAGGGGTCGCAGGTTCAAATCCTGCCACTCCGACCATTCATCTCCCCCACTGAAGCGGGGAGACCTCTTTCCCGAAAATTCCATGAAACATCCGTGCGTGCGCGGATGCGGCGCCGAGGGGACCGGCCGTCGCCTGACCCTATCCAGGTCCCCTTCAGGCGCGGTCCGGAAGGGAAGCGCGGAGAGACCAGTGATGGCTACTCCACCGCGACGCCTCGAATATCGACGCTTTGGTCACTTCCTAAAAGCTTCACACCACACGCCATCGCCTCGGCGATGACATTCTCCTTGTCGCCCCGCCGCCAACGACGATAGGTTAGTTGACCATATCGTCATTTCAATCAAAGCTGGCCATCCGGCGACGACGGCAGAGGAACTGCGCGATGCCCCCCGAAACGACAGGTGAAGCCCCACCGGCCACCCGGCGTCGGACCACCCGGCGAACTCTGGTGCAGGGCGCGCTGGTCGCGCCCATGGCCGCGGCGGCGCCCGCCGGCGCACAACCTTCACCCGCGGCCGCGCCGCCCCTCGCCGCCGGCCTCCCTGGGCGCGGCGGGCCGGCCTACAAGCCCGCCTTCGTGCCGCACGGCTACCCGGAAAGGACCGTCGACCTCGGCGAGGTCGTGATGAACTATGTGGTCGGCGGCTCGCCCTCGAAACCAGCGCTGCTCCTCATCCCGGGCCAGACCGAATCCTGGTGGGGCTACGAAGCGGCGATCAGGCTTCTCGAGGCGGATTTCCAGGTCTACGCCATCGACCTGCGCGGCCAGGGCCGCACCACTTGGACGCCCGGCCGCTACACGCTGGACAACATGGGCAACGACCTGGTCCGCTTCATCGCCACGGTGATCAAGCGTCCCGTCGTCACCAGCGGCTGCTCTTCGGGTGGCGTGCTCTCCTGCTGGCTATCGGCCTACGCCCTGCCCGGCCAGTTGCGCGGCGCGATCTACGAGGATCCGCCGCTGTTCGCCTCGGAGCTGACGCCGGCCTTCGGCCCCTCGGTGCGCCAGACCATCGTCGGCCCGATCTTCCAGCGCTTCGCCGCCTACCTGGGAAACCAGTGGAGCGTGGGCGCCTACGCGACCATGGGCGGCGGGATGGGCGCGCCGGCCGAACCACCGCAGAACGTCAAGGAATACGACCCCGAGTGGGGCCGCGCGCACTACGAGGGAACCGTCGCGGCGAGCTGCCCGCACGACCGCATGCTGGCCAAGGTCAAGGTCCCTGTGCTGCTGACGCACCACGGCCGCACCGTCGACCCGGCAACCGGCCGGCTGGTCGGCGCCTTGACCGACCTGCAGGCGCGGCAGGCCGGCGAGATCATCAGGAAGGCGGGACAGCCGTTCGACTACGTGTCGCTGCCGGACGCCGCCCACGCCATGCACGCCGCCCAGCCCGAGCGGTTCGCCACCGTCGTGCGCGATTGGGCCGGCAAGTTGCCGGCCTGAGCCAGCGCCGCCCGACCTCTGACCCGGAAAGATCCCGAATGCACCGCCTGTCCCTGACGCTGCTCGCCGTCTGCGCCGCCACCGCGCTCGCCACGCCCGTCGCGGCCGCGCCGGCGACGCTGACCTTCACCACCCTGGGCACCAACTCCGGGCCGATCCCTCGCAAGGATCGGTCCGAGCCGGCCAACCTGGTGCGCTTTGGCGATCGGCTGATCCTGGTCGACGTGGGCGATGGCGCGGCCGAGCAACTCGCCAAGGCCGGCGTTGGCATCGACCAGGTCCAGACGGTGCTGATCAGCCACCTGCACTTCGACCACACCGGCGGCCTCTTCGCCTTCCTGAGCCTGCGCTACCAGACCAGCGGGCCGAACCCGGTGACCATCTACGGCCCTGCGGGCACGCGCGAGACCGTGGCCAGCCTGTTCGCCGCCATGGAGCACGGCGGCCACGCGATCCAGACCATGCGCCTGTCCGGCGGACCGGACGCCGGCGTGAAGGTCGTGGAAATCGAGGACGGCTCCACCTTCAACGCCGGCGATGTGAAGGTCACCGCCACCGAGAACAGTCACTACGCCACCCTCAAGTCCGGGGCCGGTCCGCGCCCCGTGTCGCTGTCGTTCCGCTTCGACGCCCCCGGCCGCTCGATCCTCTACACGGGCGACACCGGTCCCAGCCCGAAGGTCGAGCAGGCCTGCAAGGGCGTCGACCTGCTGGTCAGCGAGATGATGGACCCGGCCCTGGCCATCGCCCGCATAAAGGTCAACCGGCCGGGCGGCCCGCCGGCGATCTACGACCTGGTCGAGGACCATTTCCGGCGCGAGCATCTGTCACCGTCCGAGGTGGGCAAGCTGGCCACGGCCTGCGGCGCCAAGACCGTCGTCGCCACACACAACTCGCTGGAGCGCGACGAGCTGGACGGCGCACGCACGGGCATCGCGGCGCAGTTCAAGGGCAAGATCGTCCTTGCCGAGGATCTGCAGACGTTCTGAGGGGTCACGCGCGCCGCAGCGCGGCGAGGCGGGGGAAGATGCGTTCGGCGTTCTCTCGCGCGACCGCCCGCATCTCCGCCTCGCTCAGGCCGTTGCCCGAGAGTTGGTGGATGTTGCGCGCGACACCCATTTCGGGCGTGAAGGGCCAGTCGCTGCCGAACAGGACCTGGGTGATCGGCGCGAGACGGCGCAGGCCGGCGAAGGCGACGGGATGCCCCGATAGCGCCACGTCGTAATAGAGCCGCGCCAGCGTCTCGAAGACCTCGGCCTCGGACGCCGGGCGCGGGCTGATGAAGGGCAGGTTCGCGAAGGCCGCGATCCGGGCCACCAGCGCCGGCAGGGCCGCACCGCCATGCGGAACAATCACGTTGATGTCCGGGTGCGCCTGCAGGGTCCTCGAATACAGCAGGTCGACCAGGGTGCGCGTCGTATCCAGCGGGAATTCCAGCATCGGCGCGGGCCGCCCCAGTCCGACGGCCTCGAAGCAGGCCGGGCTGGTGGGGTGGAGGAACAGGGTCGCCTTGCGCCGGTTCAGCTCGGCGAAGATCGGCGCGAAGGCCGGCGACGCCAGGTAGGTCCCGTCGATATTGGTCTCCAGGATCACCCCGTCGACACCCAGCACATCGAAGGCGCGCCGCACCTCGCTCAGCGAGCTCTCGACGTCCGGCATGGGCAGTGTGGCGAAGAAGCCGAAGCGGCCCGGATGGGCCGCCACCAGCGCCGCGCCGGCGTCGTTCACCTGTCGGACGAGCGCCGGTCGGCGGGACGGCGGGAGGAAATGAGTCGAAGGGGACGACAGCGAGATCATCGCCGTCGCGATCTGCTGGCGATCCATCATCTCCAGGGCCGCGTCGGCGCTCCAGGCGGGGATCGGCATGCCGCCGTCCACCGTCCTCAGCCCTGCCTTCGCGAGCGCATCGGCATAGAAGTCGGGCAGGAAATGCTGGTGGACGTCGATCCGTCCGCAGGCGCAGCCTCCACATCCCGCCGTCTTCGCTTCCGCCATCTCGCTCCCCAGCACCAGCGCCCCGCCCGACGCCGCCAGGGCGGCGCGGCGGGTCCATGTTTCGCGGCTCATTCGCCCTCTTCCGACATCACCGCGAGCCTGACCCGTGCGTCAACTGTGGTGCGGTTGGCATTCCAACTTGCCATATCGCAACCGTTCCATCATTCTGACCATATCGTCAACTAAAGGCTCGCCCATGAGCATCCTCAAGATCGAGGACGTCGCCTACGTCCGGTTCAGCGCTCCCGACCTGGGTCGGATGCGCGCCTTCCTGGAGGACTTCGGCCTGGCGGTCGTCGAACACTCGGACACTCGCCTCGTCGCCCGCGGCTCGGGACCGTCTCCCGTCGCGCATGTGACCGACCTGGGCGAGCCGCGCTTCGTCGCCGTGGCCTTCCGGGCCGAGAGCGCCGAGGATCTGAAACGGCTGGCCACGGCCGAGGGGATCGCCGCCTCGAACTCCGACCTGCCCGGCGGCGGACAGGTGGTGTCGCTGAAGGATCCTGACGGCCACCGTGTCGACGTGGTCGCTGGCCAGGCCGCCACCCCGCCCCTGCCGCTGGAGGCCACCGCGCCCTGGAACCGCGCGATGGCCCGCGAACGCCTGCGGGCCACCCGGCGGATAGCGGCGGGCGCGGCGAACGTCGTGCGCCTGGGCCATGTGGTGCTGAACGTTTCGGACTTCCGCGCCTCGGAGCGCTGGTACAAGGACCGCTTCGGCTTCATCACCTCGGACGAGATCCAGGTGGCGCCTGAGTTCGCCATCGGCGCCTTCATGCGTTGCGACCGAGGCGACACGCCCACCGACCACCACACGCTGTTCCTGATGCAGGGCCCCAAGGGCCCGGGCTTCAACCACGCCGCCTACGAGGTGGCCGACCTCGACGACCTGATGCGCGGGCACCAGCGCCTCAAGGAGGCCGGTCGCGACGCCGAGTGGGGCGTGGGCCGCCACATCCTGGGCAGCCAGGTCTTCGACTACTGGCGCGATCCCTGGGGGCACACCCTGGAGCACTGGACCGACGGCGACCTCTTCACCGCCGCGGACGGCTCGAACATCTCGAACCTGCAGGATCTGCTGGGCGTCCAGTGGGGTCCGCAAATGCCCGCGACGATGGGCTGAGGACGACCCGATGAAGCTTGCAACCTTCGAAGCGGGCGCCGCCCCGCAACTCGGCGCCGTGGTCGGCGACCGCATCGTGCCGCTCAACGCCGCCGGCCCGGGCCTCCCGGGCGACATGATCGGCCTGATCGCCGCCTGGCCGCAGGTCGAGCGTGAGGTCCGGCGTCTCGCCGCGGCTGGCGCGGGCGCCGTGGCCCTGGACAGCGTGCATCTGCTGGCGCCTATCCGGCGACCGGGCAAGATCATGGCGATCGGCCTGAACTACGCGGACCACATCGCCGAGAGCAATCTGGGCACGCCCGAGCATCAGGTGTGGTTTTCCAAGGCCCCGACGGCGGCCAATGGCCCCCACGACCCGATCCAGGTGCCGCGGGTCTCGCAAGCCCTGGACTACGAGGCCGAGCTGGTCGCGGTGATCGGACAGGGCGGCCGCCACATCGGCAAGGACGCCGCGGCGGCGGCGATCTTCGGCTACTGCTGCGGCAACGACGCCACCGAGCGCGCCTGGCAGCACCGCACGCCCCAGTGGGTGATAGGCAAGTCGTTCGACACCCACGCCCCGTTCGGGCCCTGGATCACAACGGCCGACGAGGTCCCCGACCCACACCGGCTGGGCATCCGGTGCCTGGTGAACGGCGAGGTTCGCCAGGACTCCAACACCCGACACCTCGTGTTCAACGTCTGGGATCAGATCGAGCATCTCAGCCAGGCCATGACACTGGAGCCCGGCGACCTGATCTTCACCGGCACGCCCGGCGGGATCGGCGCGGCGATGAAGCCCATGCGGTTCCTGAAGGACGGCGATCGGGTGCGGGTGGAGATCGACGGCCTGGGCGCCCTCGACAATCCCTGCGCGAACGAGGCCTGAGATGCCGTCGGCCGGATACGACACCGACGTGCTGGTGGTGGGCCTGGGGCCGGTCGGGTCGGTGCTAACCGCCCTCCTCGCCCAGCGCGGCGTGAACGTCATAGCGATCGAGAAGGACGCCGAGGTCTATCCCCTGCCGCGGGCGGTGCACTTCGACCATGAGATCATGCGGCTGTTCCAGCAGCTGGGGATCGCCGAAGAGGCGCGCCGCCATGCCAGGGATCTGCCCACCTATGAATTCCGCGCCGGCGACGGCCAACTGCTGATGACCCTGCCGCCGCCTCGCGAGACACCGTCGGGCTGGGGCGCGGGGTACATGTTCCACCAGCCCAGCCTGGACGGCGTGCTGCGAGGGCTGGTCGCCCGCCTGCCCGACGCCAGCGCCCGCCTGGGTATGAAGCTGGAGCGGTTCGCCCAGGACGCGGAAGGCGTCACGGCCGAGGTCTCGGGGCCGAAGGGCGCCTCGACGATCCGCGCCCGCTATATCGTCGGCTGCGACGGCGCCTGGAGCCCTGTGCGCGAAACGATCGGTGGCGGCCTGTTCGACTACCAGTTCGACGAGCCCTGGCTGGTGGTCGACGTGAAGGTGATGCCGGACTGCCGCGTGCCGGACGTAAACATCCAGGTCTGCGACCCGGCCCGACCGACCACCTGCGTGCTAAGTGGCCCGGGGCGGCACCGCTGGGAGTTCCTGCTGCTGCCGGGCGAGACACCCGAGGCCATGCTGGACGAGACCGTCGTCCAGGATCTGATCAGGCCCTGGGACTGCGGGCCGGTCGAGGTGGAGCGCATGGCCGTCTACCGGTTCCACGGGCTGGTGGCGAACCGCTGGCGCGACGGCCGCGCCCTGATCGCCGGCGACGCCGCGCATCAGACCCCGCCCTTCGCCGGCCAGGGCATGTGCTCGGGTCTGCGCGATGCGGCCAACCTTTCCTGGAAGCTGGCCGCCGTACTGAAGGGCGAAGCCGGCGAGGCGCTGCTCGACAGCTATCAGGCCGAACGCGAGCCGCACGTGCGCTCGGCCATCGAGCTGGCGATCGGCATGGGCCGTGTGGTCTGCATGCTGGACCCGCACGCCGCCGCCGCGCGCGACGCCGGGATGCTGGCCGCCCGCGAGAGCGGAGCCCCGCCCCTCCCCCCGCTGCAGCCCCCGGTCTTCGCCACAGGCTGCATCCTGGCCGGCGCGCCCGGCGCAGGCGGCATGTTCCCGCAGCCGGTCTCCGGCGAGGGTGAGACCCGTCAACGCTTCGACGACCTGCTGCGTCACGACGCCTGTCTGGTGTCCCGACGCCCTGTCGAGCCCGCCGCCGGCGTGCGCGTCCTGGCGCTCGACACCGACGCGCTGGCGCCCTTCCGGGCAACGCTGGAAGTTTGGCTCCGCAAGTTGGGCGTGGACGCGGTTCTGATCCGCCCCGACCGCTATGTCTTCGGCGCGGGTGATCCCGCGGCGCTCCTGGCCGCCTGGAACCAGAGCCTTTCCCCCCTGCGCCAGGCCGCCTGAGACCTCGCGATGCTACGACTTCATCACGCGCCGATGGCGTGCTCGCTGGCCAGCCGCCTCGCGCTGGTCGAGTCCGGCCTCGACCATGACGTGGCGATCGTCCACACCGCCAAGGGCGAGCAGAACACGCCCGCCTATCGGCGGGTCAACCCGCGCGGCAAGGTCCCGGCCCTCGAGACCGACAAGGGCGTCCTGACCGAGTCGACCGCGATCCTGCCGTTCATCGCTGACCTCGCGCCCGAAAAGCAGCTGTTCCCGGCGGCCGGAACCTTCGCCCGGGCGCAGGCCCAGGCCTGGCTGTCGTTCCTGTCCAGCAGCCTGCACACGGCGCTGCGCGACGCCATGTTCCCCGCGCCGGGCTGTGACAACGACGAGGCCCGCGCCGCGTCCGTTCAAAAGGCGGCCAATTTGCTCGGCGAGCTCGACACGCACCTTAAGGGGCGGGATTCCATCCTGGACGCGTTCAGCGTCTGTGACCTCTACCTCCTGGTCTTCCTGCTCTGGCGCGCGTCTCCGGCGCTCGTCGGGAAATTGCCCGCCTTCGCCAATCTGGACCGTTTCCAGCAACAGCTCTTTTCCCGGCCGGCGCTGGCCGCCATCGTGGGCGAGGACATGAAGCTGAGGATGCAGGCGTAGAGCGGATGGCGAAGGCGCGGAGCAACCCCCGGGCGGAACGAACGCGCGCGGCGCTGATCAGCGCGGGGCGCCGCCTCTACAGCGAGCGGCCGGTAGATGCGGTCACCGTCGACGACATCGTCCAGACGGCCGAAGTCGGCAAAGGCAGCTTCTACAACCACTTCGAGGATCGCGACGCCCTAGTGCAGGCGATATCCGGCGAGATTCGCTCCCATGTGGAAACGGCCATCACCCAGGCCAACGCGGGCGTCGAGGATCCGGCTCGACGGCTTGCGCGCGCCGTCTGCGCCTACCTGCGGTTCGCGCTCGACGGGGCCGAATCGGCCGGCGTGCTGGTGCGCATCCACAGCGGCCATACTTCGCTGTCCGCGCCGCTGAACCGCGGCCTTGTGGAGGATATCGAGCGCGGGTTGGCCTCCGGCCGGTTCGCCGTGCCGACGGTCGAGGCCGGCGTGCTCTATGTGCTGGGCGTCACCCAGCTGGCGCTGGTCCGCGTGGTGCAGGAGCCGGTCCTGGCCTTCGCCGTCTCGCTGTCGCAGCAGATGTGCGCCCTGATCCTTCGAGGCCTCGGCCTGGCCGGCGCCGAAGCCGACCTCATCGCCGCCCAGGCCAGCGACGAGATCGTCCGCAAGGGCGCCTTCTCGGTCGCGACCCCTCCGACGGAAGCCGCGCATTGACCCCGTCCCCTTCCGCTTGAAGACCCCGGCCGAGCAGCCGCGCCCGGCGACCCACAGCTGTCGGTCCTGCGGCAACGCCATCTGCGAGCCGCCGGCGAGATGAGCACCATGCGGCGGGGTCCATAACCTTTCGGCATGAGCGCCCGAGCCAAGGCGACGGTACCCCTCCACATCGACCGACGTTCGGTCGCGCCGCAGCGGCGGCGGTAGTGGAGGACGCCCATTGAGAACAAGACCCTTCGACATGAAGGCCATCGCCGCTGCGGCGGCCGCCGTCGCCATCGGCTCCGCCCTGCTGGCGGGCCCCGCGATGGCCGCCAAGCCCGAGATCTATACGCCCGCCTTCAGCCAGGTCGCCCTGGGTGGCTACGACGCCGTGAGCTACTTCGCGGGCGCGCCGGTCAAGGGCGACGCGAAATTCGCCACGATCTGGAAGGGCGCGGAGTTCCGCTTCGCCAACGCCGCCAGCCTGGCGAAGTTCAAGGCCAATCCCGCCGCCTATGCTCCCCAGTACGGCGGCTATTGCGCCTGGGCCGTCGCCGGCGGCTACACCGCCAAGGGCGACCCGCTGGCCTGGAAGGTCGTGAACGGCAAGCTCTATCTGAACTACGACCAGAACGTTCAGAAACGCTGGGCCCAGGACATCCCCGGCAACGTCGCCAAGGGCGACAAGAACTGGCCACGGGTGCTGAAATGAGCCTGCGCCACCGCCTCATGGGGCTGGTCCCTCACGGCCTCGCGCTCTTCATGGCCGCGGTGTTCCTGGACAGCCTGCGCTACAAGTTCACCGACCACCCGAAGACCCAGGTGATCTTCGGGCGATTGGACGGCTGGACCAGCGAACTTGGCCTGCCCGGCCTGTTCGCCCACACCGGCCTCTTCAGCCAGTACGTGATCGGCTCGATCGAGCTGCTGGCCTCCAGCCTGCTCGTCGTCGGCGTGCTGCCCCGCCTGCGGCATCTGCAAGCGGCGGGCGCCCTGGCCGGCCTGCTGGTGATGGCCGGGGCGGTCAGCTTCCACCTGTTCACGCCGCTGGGCGTCGATCCCAACAACGATGGGGGAGGCCTGTTCGCGGCCGCTTGCGTGAACCTGGTCTGCGCCATGCTGCTGCTGGGCCTGTTCCGACGGCGCGAGTTCGGCGTGTTCCTGAGCCGCGTGGCCGCGATCTTCGCGCCCGTCCAGATCCCGGCCGTCCGGCCATGAGCGAAACCCTATGGACATCCGACTTCTCCGTCCGTGGACGGACCGTGCAGGTCAAGAAGACCGGCGCGGTGATCCCACTGGACCGTGCGTTGGCCTCGGAAGCGGCGACGTGGCTCGCCCTCTATCTGGCGATCCGGGGCAAGATGCTGCTCAACCGCCTAATGCCGCCGGGCCCGGCGGTCTGGTTCGCGCCGGACCGGCCGCGGCCCTGGTACCTGATCTGGGCGGCGGCGGCCTGGAACGGCGTGCGGGTGGCCCGTTCGCCGGCCGAGGCGCAAGCCGCGTTCTACTTCGAGGACTCCGCCGTCGGCGCGCCGCCGGCCCGCTGGCATTCGCGCGCCTTCAACTATGGCTGCGTCGACATCACCAAGAGCCGGGTGGCGGAGGTGTTCGCCGAGGTGTTCGGCTATCCCCTCGCCCTGGACCCTGAGGCCGGCGCCGGCCTCGCGGTCGAGAAGGGCGAGGGCAACGGCCTGCATGACGGCCGGGTCGTCCATCTGCCCATGCGACCCCGCGCGGGCCGGACCTACCAGCGCCTGATCGACAACATCGAGAACGGCCTCGCGGTCGACCTGCGCACCCCGTTCGTCGGCGGCCGGCCGGTGGTGGTGTTCCTGAAGCGCCGCCGCCTCGAGGACCGCTTCGCGAACCACAACTGCAGCGTCGGCATGGCTCGGCCGCGCGACGTCTTCTCGGACGACGAGATCGACAAGCTGGGCGCCTTCTGCCGCGCCATGCGGCTGGACTGGGGCGGCCTGGACATCCTGCGCGATCGGACCAACGGCCGGCTCTACGTGGTCGACGTCAACAAGACCGACATGGGTCCTCCCATCGCCCTGCCCTTCTTCCAGAAGCTCGCCGCCGTCGCCCGCCTAGGTCGCGCGTTGCGGGCGCTCGTCACGGAGCCTGCGCCATGATCCCCTTCGTGCGTGAGTTCGCGTTCAAGTACGGCCGCGCCGACCGCGTGGGCCCGATGATCCGCCGCGTCGTCGCCGAGAACCCAGGCCCCTTCACCTTCACCGGCACCGGGGCCCACATCGTGGGCCGAGGCGAGGTCGCCGTGGTCGATCCCGGGCCGGACGATCCGCGCCAGATCGAGGCGATCCTCAAGGCCACAGCGGGCGAGCGGATCTCCCACATCTTCGTCACCCACAGTCATCTGGATCACTCGCCCGCGGCACGGCCCCTGGCCGAGCGCACCGGCGCGGTCATTCACGCGGGCGCGGCGCAGTCCCGACCCTCGGGCGGCGGCGATCGGCTGGAAGCCGGCGACGATCTCGGCTTCCGACCCGATGTGGTGCTGAGCGACGGCCAGTACTTCCACGGACCGGGGTGGACGATCGAAGCCGTCGCCACGCCAGGCCACACCTCGAACCATTTTGCGTTCGCCCTGATCGAGGAGAACGCCCTGTTCCCGGGCGACTGCGTCATGGGTTGGTCCACGAGCGTGGTCAGCCCGCCCGACGGCGACATGGGCCTTTACATGCGCAGCCTGGAGCGGATCCGCGCCCGGCGCTACGACACCCTGTTCCCGGCGCACGGCCCGCCCATCCGCCGGGTCGACAGTTTCCTGGCCGCCTACATCGTCCACCGTCGCCAGCGGGAGAAGCAGATCCTCGTGGCCCTCGAGACGGGCGGCCCGGCGACCGCGCGCCAGCTGGTGGCGAAGCTCTATGCCGACACCGATCGGCGTCTGCACCCCGCCGCCTGCCACTCGGTGCTGGCCCACCTGTTCGACCTCTATCGCCGCGGCGTCATCGACCTGTCGGGCGAACTCGGGATGACCGGCCTCTGGCGGCCGCTCTTCATGCGCCACGCGGCGTGAGGCCATGCGCTCCGGGCATTTCAGCCGCCGGTCCCCACGGCCCACGCTGAAGTCCCGATCAGGACACAGGACCCCGCCATGACGCTCACCGCCGCCCAGACCGCCTCCGCCCTCGCCCGCCCGCTGGCCGGACGGGTCGCCATCGTCACCGGCTCCACCAGCGGCATCGGTCTCGGCATCGCCGAGAGCCTGGCGGAACAGGGGGCGCAGATCGTCCTCAACGGCTTCGGCGATCCGCAGGAGATCGAACGCACCCGCGAAACGCTGGCGTCCCTGCATGGAACCGAGGTGATCTATTCGCCGGCCGACCTCTCGATGCCCGAGAAGATCTGCGAGATGGTCGCCTTCGCCCGCGACGTGCTGGGCCCGATCGACATCCTGGTCAACAACGCCGGCATCCAGCACGTGGCGCCGGTCACCGAGTTTCCCAACGCCAAGTGGGAAGCGATCCTCGCCGTCAACCTTTCGTCGGCCTTCTACGCCACCAAGGCCGTGCTGCCGGAGATGCTGGAGCGCGGCTTCGGACGGATCGTCAACATCGCCTCGGCGCACGGCCTGGTCGCCTCGCCGTTCAAGTCGGCCTATGTCGCCGCCAAGCATGGCGTGGTCGGCCTGACCAAGACGGTCGCCCTGGAGACCGCCCGCATGGGCGTCACCTGCAACGCCATCTGCCCGGGCTACGTCTGGACGCCGCTGGTGGAAAAGCAGATCGCCGATCAGGCGCGCGCCCACATGATGACCGCCGAACAGGTGATCACCGACGTGCTGCTGACCGCGCAGCCCAACCGCAAGTTCGCGTCGGTGGAGGAGATCGGAGCCCTGGCCGCCTTCCTGTGTGGCCAGCACGGCGCCTCGATCACCGGAGCCGCCCTGGCGGTCGACGGCGGCTGGACCGCGCACTGATGCGCCCCCGCCCTAAGGTCGTGATCATCGGCGCCGGCTTCGGCGGCCTGGCCGCGGCGCATGCCCTGGCGAAGACCGATGCCGACGTCACGCTGATCGACCGCCGCAACCACCACCTGTTCCAGCCGCTGCTGTACCAGGTGGCCACGGCGGGCCTGGCTCCAACCCAGATCGCCAGCCCGATCCGGATGATCCTGCGCCGGCTGACCAACCTGCACATCGAACTGGACGAGGTGACCGGCGTCGATCTCGACGCGCGATGCGTACTGCTGGGCGCCCGCCGCATCGCCTACGACCAGCTGATCGTCGCCACCGGCGCCACCCACGCCTATTTCGGCCGCGACGATTGGGCGGCGCACGCCCCTGGCCTGAAGTCGCTCGAGGACGCGCTGGCGCTCAGGCGCCGCGTCCTGCTGGCGCTGGAGTCCGCCGAGCTCGACATGGACGCCGCCGCGCGGCGCCGGCTGCTCACCTTCGTGGTGGTGGGGGGAGGCCCGACGGGCGTCGAGCTGGCCGGCGCCATCGCCGAGCTCACCCGCCGGGCGCTGGCCTGCGACTTCCGGCGAATCCGCGGCCAACGGGCACGGATTCTGCTGATCGACGGCGGGCCCCGCGTGCTGGCGACCTTCTGCCCCTCGCTGTCGGCCTATGCGAAATCCGCGCTCGAGAAGCTGGGCGTGGAGCTGATGCTGGGCCGCCCGGTGAGCGATTGCGAGACCGGGGGCGTGACGGTGGGCGAGCTGCGCATCGAAGCAGCCAACGTGATCTGGGCGGCGGGCGTCCAGGCGTCTCCCGCGGGCCGGTGGCTGGGGGCCGAGACCGACCGCGCCGGTCGGGTCTTCGTGGAAAAGGATCTGAGCCTGCCGGGTCGTCCCGAGGTTTTCCTGGTGGGGGATTGCGCCAGCGTCCGCGACGCCACCGGCGGCGCCGTGCCCGGCGTGGCCCCCGCGGCCAAGCAGGCCGGCGCCTACGCCGCCGCCGTCATCGCCGCGCGCATGGCCGGGCGGCCCGCGCCCGGACCGTTCCGCTACCGTAACCTCGGCAGTCTCGCCACGATCGGCCGCCAGGCGGCGGTCGCCGACCTCGGGCGCGTCAAGCTCACCGGCTTCCCGGCCTGGCTGTTCTGGTGCGCCGCCCACGTCTGGTTCCTGATCGGTTTCCGCAACCGGCTGCAGGTCGTGCTGGACTGGCTTTGGTCGTACCTGACGTTCGAGCGCGGCGCGCGACTGGTCTTCGAGGCCGTCACGCGTGGGCGCGAACCCGCAATCCGTGTAGCTTCGCCGTCGGCGGAGGCGCGTATCGCCTCCTGACCGCAGCACCTGGCCATCGGGGGATCCCGCCATGGAAATGCAGCAGGTCCGCTACTTCCTCGCCCTGGCGAGGACGCTGAACTTCACGCGCGCGGCCGAGCAGTCGAACGTGAGCCAGCCCGCGCTGACCCGCGCCATCCAGCAGCTCGAGCACGAGTTGGGCGGGCCGCTGTTTCACCGCGAGCGGCAGAACACCCACCTCTCCGAGCTGGGCCGCATGATGCTGCCCTACCTGGAGCAGATCCAGACCCAGACCGAGGCGGCCAAGGCCCAGGCGCGCAGCGCCCGGAAGCTCGACAACGTCACGCTGCGGATCGGGGTGATGTGCACGATCGGGCCCCAGATGGTCGCAGATCTCATCGTCAAGTTTCGCGTGGCGCATCCCAACGTCGACCTGGAGGTCATCGAGGAGGGCTCCCACGAGTTGCAGGAAATGCTCTCGAAGGGCGACCTCAACCTCGCGCTCTTCGGCCTGCCGGAGGCCCTGGACGTTCGCTTCCACGGCCTGCCGCTCTACAGCGAGCGGTTCGTGATCGCCTTGCCGCCGGACCATCCGCTGGCAGCCCAGAACGTCGTCACCTGTCGCGACACCCATGAGCAGCCCTACGTCAGCCGCGCGGACTGCGAGATCTTCGACTACGCCCGCCGCGAGCTCCGCGCCGCCGGCGTGCTCTGGAAGAAGGTCTTCTCGTCCGAGCGTGACGACTGGGTGCAAGGGATGATCAAGGCCGGCCTCGGCATCGGCTTCTTCCCCGAGCTGAGCGTCACGGATCCGGCGCTCGTCACGCGCCGGCTGATCGATCCGGAATTCACCCGCACGATCATGCTGGTGACCGTTCGCGGTCGTCCGCATTCCCCCGCCGTAGGCGCCTTCGTGCAGCAGGCGCGGGCGTTCAAGTGGCCGCCTGGCGCGCTGGACGCCGCCCCGGGCGCGCCGCAAGATTGCGATCCCGAGCCGGCCCCGGCGGGCTGACGCGGCCCTTCACGGCCCCCAGACGACGGCCGTCATGACCATCACCAGGCCGAGCGTGGCGATGTTCCAGCTGAATGTGCGCAGCCACGGGATTCCGGCCGCATAGAGCGGGAGGAAGAGCGCGCGGCCGGCCACATAGGCGCCAGCTCCGATCATGCCCAGAAAGCCGCCGGTGCGCTCCAGCACCTCGAGCAGCAGCACAGCCGCCGTGAAGATCGGAAAGGTCTCGAGGAAGTTTCGCTGGGCCCGGTCGAGACGCGCAGCCACACCGGCAGGCTGGATTCCAGCATCACGCGGACCGACCGTGTAGGCGTTGCCGACCTGGGCCTTGAACGTGAATGAGGCGGCAGTGAGATGCGCCAGTCCCAGCAGCATCGCCGCGAACAGCGCCCAGGCTTCGAACGACATCGCTGAGTCTCCAGCACGGTCCATCCGCAGTGCAGACCTTAGCAGATCGCGCGGTGGGGCGAACGACGCCCTCAGGCCGGGTGCATGGCGGCGTCGAAGCGGCGGCCGGCGGTGGCGGGGCGAAGGCTGGCGGCGAGGCCGCCCGCGGCGGCGAGCGCGCCAGCGATCACCAGCACCGCGGCGGGCCAACCCGCCTGGTCGTAAACCTGACCGATCACCGCGGCGCCGGCCAGGCCGCCCAGGTAGTAGCTGGCGAGGTAGATACCGCTGGCGGCCGCGTGGTCCGTCCGCGCGGCGCGTCCCACGAACCCCGTCGCCGTGGCCTGGGCGAAGAACGTGCCGACGCCGACCATGGCCAGCCCCGCGACCACGGGACCGATGCTGGAAGCGAGCAGGAGGGGCAGTCCGGCCCCGGCCAGGCCCAGCGACGCGTAGAAGGTGGGGCGCGGCCCGAAACGGTTGGCGACCGACCCCGCGAGCGGCGTCGTGATCATGGACGGCAGGAACACGAAATAGACCAGGCCCAGCGCCATCGGCCCAAGCCGCAGCGGCGGTCCGGCCAGCACGAAGTTCACGTAGGTGAAGACGCCCAGGAAGGCGAACAGCACGAAGAACCCTATGCCGAAGCTCGCCACCAGGCAGCGATTTCCGAAGTGGGTCGCGATCCGCGACAAGGCGGATCGGCGCATCGGCGCCCTGGCCACGGCCATCGCGGGCGCGCTCTGCAGCGTGAACCAGACCAGCGCGGCCCCGGCCACGTTCAAGAGCGCGAAGACGTAGAAGTTGACCGCCACGCCCGCGGCCGCGGCCACGGCCGACGAGATCAGCCGGCCAACCAGGTTCGAGGCCACGTTGCCCGTGATGTAGGCGGCCAGCGCGCCTGCCGTGGCCGCGCCGGTGTTTTGCTCCGACAGATAGGCCATGGTCAGGGTGAAGGCCGCCGACATGAAGACGCCCTGCACGATCCGTAGGGTCGTGAAGGTCGCCAGGTCCGGGGCGTGCGCCAGCAGGACGGTGGGGATGGCGAGCAGCGCCAGGCTGACCCAGATCCCACCGCGCCGCGGAAGCCGGTGACTGAGGAGCGCCACGACGAGGCCGGCGGCGGCCATGCCGATGGTCGAGGCGTTCACCGCCACGCCCATCGCGGAGGGTGAGACGCGGTACGTCGCCGCCAGCGTCGGGAGAATGGCCTGGGCGGCGAACAGGTCGACGAGGGTGAGGAAGCCGATCAGGCCGATGACGGCGCGTCGGGCGGGGGCGTTGGGGTCGGGTGTCATTCTGAGGTTCCGGCGCGAAAAAGGCGTGCGGGGCCTCGGGATCTTCCGAAGACTCCGCACGCCTTCGAGAGGCCTGGGACTTGGGGGAGCGCAGGCTCTCGGGAACCCGCGGCGCGCCGGCGGGGGATAGCGCGCCGCGGGCGGTGCTCACATGTGGTCGGCGGCCGCCGTGGTGTCGGCGTCGTTCTTGATGTCCGCGGCGATCAGGACCGCCGCGACCTTGCCGTTGTTCTTCCACCAATGGCTGACGCCCTTGACCTCGCGGGCCACGTCGCCGGCCTTGTGGTCGATGCCGACCGCGCAGTTCGAGGCGTACTCGGTGATCTGGCCCGAGACCGTCATGATCAGCGCCGGACGGTCGGTGTGGCTGTGCCACGGCACAACGCCGCCCGGCTGGACGACCAGCCGACGCAGGCGCAGACGGCGATTGTCGAGGCCGCCGATCTGGTCGCCCAGGGCCACGAAGGCGAGCTCGGTGTCGGTCACCTTGGCCGGCATGGTCTCGCCAGAGGTGCGGGCGTCCGGGCGCATCTGGGCGGCGGGGCATTCGCCGGCGGCCGCAGCGCCGGAAGCGAACAGCGCGGCGGCCAGCGAGGCGGTCGCCGCGAGGATCAGGGGGGCTTTCATGGTCTTCTCTCTTCGGGTTGTCCGATGGCCCGGAAGCTAGAAGCCCGCCGTCATGCACTGAATTCGCTTTAAGTTATCGCGGCGATGCGTGGCGGCTCTGGCGACGCCGATACTGTTGATTCCTTCGCCCGCGCGCGAGGCGTCTCCACCGATGCAGTTCGCGCATGGTGCGATTAGCCAGCCGACATTTCCGCTCGACCTGCACGCCTGGGACAAGGGCGGCATGAAGACCACCGCCAAGACGTCATCCGCCCTCGACAAAGCCAAGCTGGGCCAGGTCGTCCTGGTGTTCCAGGGCGGCGGCGCGCTGGGCGCCTATCAGGCTGGGGTCTACCAGGCCCTGCAGGAGGCGGGCGTCGAACCCGATTGGGTGATCGGCACCTCGATCGGCGCCATCAACGCCGCCCTCGTCGCCGGCAACGAACCCGGACGGCGCCTGGAACGCCTGCGCGAGTTCTGGGATCGCATGACCCACTCCCGCGCCACACAGTTCGCCGGGATGATCCCGGGCGTTGGGGCCCTGATGGCCAACGCCATGACCGTGGCCAACGGGTTGGAGGCCTTCTTCCGTCCGAATCCCTGGGCCTTCCTCGGCATGCAGACGCCGCTCGGCTCGGAACTCGCGGGCTACTATTCCACCGACCCGCTGGAGAAGACGCTGGGCGAACTCCTCGACGCCCAGTTGCTGAATGCAGGCCGCCCTCGCCTGACCGTCGGCGCCGCCAACGTCCAGACCGGCCAGATGCGCTACTTCGACAGCCGCGACGACGTTCTGACCGTCCGCCACGTGATGGCCTCGGGCGCCCTGCCCCCGGCTTTCCCCGCCGTCCGGATCGATGGCGAGCTCTACTGGGACGGCGGCATACTCTCCAACACGCCTGTCGAGGCGGTCTTCGACGACAAGCCGCGCCGCTCGGGCGTCGTCTTCGCCGTGCACATGTGGGCCCCCAACGGTCCCGAGCCCGACAGCATCTGGAGCGTGCTCTCGCGCCAAAAGGACCTGCAGTATTCCAGCCGCGCGATCACCCACATCGCGCGCCAGAAGCAGATCCACAAACTGCGCCACATCATCGCGATGCTCGCCGACAAGCTGCCGGCCGAGGTTCGGGCGACGAACGAGGCGCGCGAGCTCGCCGCCTACGGCTGTCCGACCCAGATGCATGTCATCCGGCTGCTTTCCCCGCCGCTGGTGGGCGAAGACCACGCCAAGGACATCGACTTCTCGCCTCCGGGCATCAAGGCGCGCTGGGAGGCCGGCTATGCGCACACCGCCCGCGTGCTGGCCCAGGCGCCCTGGACCACCTGCGTCGACCCGATGGAGGGCATCATCCTCCACGAGGCTGAGGCGGGTCGGATGATGGAAACCACCCTCCCCGCCAACGACCAAGGACTCCCCGCATGACCCGCTTCACCCGCCACTCGCTCCGCGCCGTCGCCATGGGCATGAGCCTCTCCCTGACGGCCGTCGCCATCGCCGCCGTCGCCGAGCCCGCTGCCGCGGCCGAGACCGCCCAGGGCGTCGTCCGGACCCCCAGCGCCTATGGCTTCGACGAGACCGTCAGCCGCATAAGGGCCGACATCGCCGCCAAGGGCATCCGCTTCTTCACGGAGATCGACCAGGCCGATCTGGCGAAGGGCGCCGACATCCCGCTGCGGCCCTCCAAGCTGCTCATCTTCGGCAACCCGCCGCTGGGCGCGCAATTCCTCACCTCGAACCCGTATGCCGGCCTCGACTGGCCCGTTCGGATCCTGGTGACCCAGGACGCGACCGGGAAGGTCTGGGTCGCCTACACCGACTTCGCCTGGATCGCCGACCGCTACGAGATCCGCGACCGCCAGGCGCAGATCAAGATGGCCTCCGAAGTCGCCGGCTCGATCGCTGGCAGTGTCGCGGGCCGCTGATCGCGCTTCGCGCAGGCTGGCGCACGACGGGCGCCAGGCGGCGGCTGGGAAGGTCTGGCTAGCCGAGTCGGTGACGTCGCCCGGCCTCGGCCGCGACCTGGGCGATCACCGGCGCCCAGTCGGCGTCCGGACCCTGGCGGAAGAGCGTGATCGATCGGTACCAGGGCATCGACGGGCCCGCGTTCATGTAGCGCCACTCCGGCGTCGCGGGGGCCATCACCAGGGCAGGCGCGCCGACCGCGCCGCTCAGGTGGACTATCGACGTCTGGACCGAGATCACCAGGTCCAGCGCGGCGACCAGGGCGGCAAGATCCTCGAAGTCGTCGATCTCATCCTTCGGGAAGGTCCGGATCGGACGTTGCAGGCCGGCGTTCACCGCCGCGATCTCCTCGCCATGATCGCCGTACTGGAGGCTGACGAACTCGCAGCCGGGGAGTTCCAGGACGGGCCGCAAGGCCTGCAGCGGGATCGAGCGGGCCTCGCGGCCCGTGCTGGCCGCGCCGCCGCGCCAGGAAAGGCCGATCCGCTTTCGGCCCTGGGCCGGTCCCACCCGTTCCGCCCAGCGCGCCCGCGCCTCGTCGCCGGCCGACAGATAGGGCGAGCCTGGAAAATCCCCGGCCTGTCGGCGGTAGACGGACGGCAGGCTGCCAATGCCCAGCACGACGTCGAAATCGTCCGCGCGCGCCTCGGCGGTCGCCTTGTCCAGGAAAGCCAGCGCCGGAAAGGAATGCGCGAGCAGGCCCCAAAGGCGCCGGTCACAGGCCAGGCTCACTGCCTTTGCATCAGCCAGGAGGTCGGGGAGGATGCTGGCGAACATGATCACGTCCCCCACCCCCTGCTCTCCGATCAGCAGCACCTGGCGGCCGGCGAGGTCGGCACGGGCGAGATTCGACGGGAAGCGCGCGCGCAGCTTCGGGGTGGTCTCGCCCGGACTGCCCTTCACGAACTCGGCCACCTGCCAGCGCCGCTCGTAGTCGCGCCACCCGGCCTCGAAATTGCCGACCAGCAGATGGCAGATGCTGCGATACCAGTAGGCATCCATGGTGTCGGGCGCCAAGGCCAGGGCCCGGTCGTGGCTTTCGATTGCCTCGTGCGGCCGCCGCAGCCGGCGCAGCGTCACGCCCCGGTTGCGATGCGCCAACGCCAGGCTGGGCTTCGCGGCGATCGCCCGGTCGTAGTGCGCGAGCGCCTCCTCCAGCCGGTCGAGTACGAAGAGCACGGTGCCGCGTCCGTTGAGCGCCTCCGCGAGGTTGGGGTCGATCTGCAGCGCGCGGTCGAAGCCGGCCAGCGCTTCGTCCAACCGCTGCGCGTCCTGGAGCACGCCGGCGCGCGTGCTGTGCAGGGTGGCGTCGCCGGGCGTCAGCTCAAGCGCCCGATCGAGCGCGGCCAACGCTTCCGGCAGCCGGCGCAACTCCCGCAACAGATTGGCCCGGTTGGCGTGGGCGCCGGCCTCGCCGGGTCGCAGCGCCACGGCCCGGTCGTAGGCCGCCAGGGCCTCCTGCGGACGCTTCAGGCGGCGCAACGCGACACCGAGGTTCAGGTTCGCTGGATAGTGATCGGGCGTGCTCGCCAGCACCTGGCCGTACAGCTCGGCCGCCTCGGCCACGCGGCCCGACTTCTGAAGCTCCACCGCCCGCAGGAACAGCGCCTGCGCCTCAGAGGGCGGCCGTGTCGTGCCGGAATCTCCCATTCGCCCCGCATAGCACGGGCGGTGGCGGCGCTCACAGGCGCGGAATGCCGCCATTCCGGCGCTTGCGTCGCATCGCCCTTTGCGCGGCCCGGCAATGTGTGCGAGAGCCGATTCCCGAGTACAGGCGGCGCACCCGCAACCTAGAGACCATGAAACAGTTCCTGATCACGGCGGCCGGGGTCTTCGCGGGCCTGGTGATCTTCCTCATCGGCGTTCCGATCGTGCTGATCGGCATGGCGATGAACGCCACCGCGCCGGCGCCCATTCCGGCAAAGACGGTGCTGGAGCTCGACCTGCGCGAGCCTCTCACCGACCAGGCGCCGCACAATCCGCTCTGGGGCATCGGCCGCAACTCCACCTCGGTGATGTCGATCATCGAGACGCTGCGGCGCGCCGAGAAGGATGATCGGGTGAAGGGCCTCTTCGTCCGCCTGCCCGAAAGCGGCATCGAGCCGGGCATGGCCGACGAGATCCGCCTGGCGTTCAACCATTTCCGCGCGGCCGGCAAGCCGATCTTCGCGCACAGCCAGGGGCTCTACCCCGCCGGTATCGTCACCACGACCTATATGCTGGGCCGCGCGTCCGATCAGCTTTGGATGCAGCCTGGCGCATCGCTGCAGGTGACCGGAGTCGCCAACGAGGACCTGTTCTTCAAGCGCTTCTTCGACAAGTACGGCGTCGTCCCGCAGTACGAGCAACGGTACGAATACAAGAACGCCGTCAACGGCTACCTCTACTCCGACTACACCCCGGCTCATAAGGAATCGACGCTGAGCTGGATGGGCTCGGTCTACGCGTCGAACCTCGCCTTCGCCGCGGCCGACCGGAAAGCCGATCCCGCCGCCCTGCGCCGGACGCTGGAAGCCGGGCCCTATATCGCCGCCGACGCCCTGGCGCTGAAGCTGGTGGACCGGCTCGGCCAGGTGCGCGAAGCCGAGCAGGCGTTGCTGGACAAGGCCGGTGACGACGCCCGCTCGGTGGACTTCGACGACTACGCCGACAACCGCCCCGCGCGCGCGGCGAAGAGCGGCGACGCCATCGCGGTGATCGAGGCCGAGGGCCCGATCGTCACCGGCAAGGACCAGGGCTCCAATCCCTTCACGGGCGGCGCAACGATCTACTCGGACGATCTCGCCGACGCGATCCTCAGGGCGGCCAAGGCCAGTTCGATCAAGGCCATCGTCCTGCGCGTGAATTCGCCGGGCGGGTCTGACACGGCATCGGAGCAGATCCTCGACGCGATCCGCTATGCCAAGTCGAAGGGCAAGCCCGTGGTGGTCTCCATGAGCACCTACGCGGCCTCCGGCGGCTATTGGATCAGTTCGGAGGCTTCGGCGATCGTGGCCCAACCGACGACTTTGACCGGCTCCATCGGCGTCTTCGGGGGCAAGTTCGCGCTGGCGCCCGCGCTGGCGAAGTTCGGCGTCGACGTCCGCGAGACCGGCGTGGGCGGGCAGTACGCCGGCGCATTTGGCCTGGGCCAGCCGTTCACCGCCGCCCAGCGCGCCGCCTTCGCCGGCTGGATGGACCGCATCTACGGCGAGTTCGTCACCCGCGTCGCCACGGGCCGCAAGCTTCCGCCGGAACGGGTGCGGGAGATCGCCAAGGGTCGCGTCTGGACCGGGGCGCAGGCCAAGAGCCTGGGTCTGGTCGACGAGGTGGGCGGCTTCTACCAGGCCGTCGACAAGGCCCAGCAGCTGGCCAAGCTGGACGGAGACGTTCCGCTTCGGCGCATGACGCCGCAGGAAGGCGCGTTCGAGGCCCTGCAGAACGCGCTCGGGGTCTCGGCGACCTCGGCCCGCAGCCTGGCGGCGGCGGCCTGGGTGTTCGGCGATCCGCGCGCCCAGTCGATCCTAGACAACGTGGCCGAGGCCAAGCTGCGCAGCAGCAACAGCGGCACGGTGCTGGCGCCGACCCCCATCCGCTAGAGCCTGTTGGGTTCAGATGGACTCGTCTGAACCCAACAAACAGGCTCGATCTCTTTGATTTAAAGCGCGTTTCAGGGCGCCGGCGGCCCGTTGTTGCGGGCGCGCATGAAGGTCACTTCGCGGCGGCCGAAGTCGAGGGTCACCTCGTCGAAATGGCGCAGCACGTCGATGCCGACCAGCATGGCCGGCCGGTCGTTCAACTCCCACAGGCTGAAGATGTGCAACGGCGCGAAGGCGGCGCGGATGTTGTTGAGGCCCATGCCCCCCAGGCGCAGCCGCGGCAGCGGGCCCAGCAGCGCCGACGAGGTCTGGCCGGTGGCGCTGATCAGCTGCGTTTCCGTCATTCGCTGCGCGAGGTCGGGACGCTCGCGCAGCAGATGGTCGCGGAGAGCTTCGTTGCCGCAGGTGATCTGGGCGCCCGAGTCCAGGAAGGCCCGCACCGGGACGCCCGCCACGTCGGCGTCGAAGATCACCAACTGGCCCGAGCGATACTGCGCCGGCACGATGATGCCCTTCGCGGGATCCGGGATGCGGGTGCCGCCTCCGCCGCCCAGCGACTGAACCGCCGCGCCGCGGCCCGAGGGCCCGATCTCGAACGTATTGCCGCGAAAGTTTAGCCGCATGCGCCGGTTCTTGAGGACGTCGATACCCAGCAGGCCATCCGCGCCCAGGCTGGCCTTGGGCAGCACCGGCAGGCTGAGGTTGGCCGAGTGGACCTGCCCCACCCTAAGCGCCGGCACCTTCACCAGCGGCGCGGGCTGGGTCCCGACGATGCCATGCACGGGCGCGACGCCGTCGCTGACCAGGCTGCAGCGCTCGGCCGTCTCGACCCCGATCACCGTGCGATTGGCCCCCGTGTCGACCACGAACTGGAACGGCCCCCGCCGCCCCAGACGCACGGGCACCGTCATCCGCCGCGCGTCGTCGAAGGCGGTCTCCAGGCGGGTGCCGGTGGCTGGCTGGGCAGGCGGCTGAACGTCTGTGAGGTTGATAGAGACCAGCGGCTCACGGACCGGCGGCCGCGTCGTCGCGCACGCGCTCGCCAGACCGCCGACCAGCAGCGTCTGCACGGCGTGTCGCCGGTCGATCGTCATGCCGCGTCGTATCCGTACTCGGCCACCCAGGGCGCAAGGATCGGGAGCACCGGGGCAAGCTGGTCGCGATAGCGCCGCCAGGCCCCGACCCCCTCGGCGCTGAGGCCGCGCGAGAGCTGGGCGCCGCTGGGCGTGGCGACGGCCCGGTCGCGGGCCTTGTCGGCAAAGTCGCGCATCGAGTCCGCCCAGGGCAGGTCCAGGAACTCGACCACCTCGCCGACCGCCTTGTCGAAGTCCTCCACGAGGCTCTCGTGACGCACGACCAGGGTGCGATCCTTCATCGGCGCCGCCAGCCGGTCGGCCAGCCGCATCGCCGCGTCGTAGTAGCCCGCCGCCCCCGGCAGGGTCAGAAGCTGGTAGGCCGAGCCGCTCATGGCGAACCGGCGACGGTAGCAGCTCAGCACCACGTCGCGCGGGTCGCGCCGGGCGAACAGGATCTTGGCGTCGGGAAACAGCTTCAGGATCAGCGGCAGGCGAAAGGTGTGCAGCGGGTGCTTGTCGACGAACACCTTGCCCTCAGGGTCGGCGCCGTGGGCGCGCACCCGCTCCCAGTAGGCGGCCCGCAGCGGCGCCAATTCGCGCTCCGAGGCCTTGGCCAGGCGCTGGACGTCGGCGGGCTGCATCTGGAACACACGCTGGGCGTCGACCAGGGTCTCCCGCTCCTCCAGCGCCTCAACGTCGGGATGGCTCGCCAGCACCTGTTCCAGCAGGGTCGTGCCGGAACGGGGGAAGCCCAGCAGGAACACGTGGACCTTCGGCGCCCCGGCCACGGTCTCGACGGGCGCCGAGGTCCAGCTGTCCGGTGGGATTGCGTCGAGCTCGGTGATCATCGCGCGCGCGAAGTCCAGCGCGCCGACGCCCTGGCCGTGGACCGGCGCATAGGCGCGCCACAGGCCCATGTTGCACGCCGCATAGGCCTGGAACGCCTCGGCCGGCAGGTCGAGGCTGTCGAGCACGTCGCCGAGTTGGCCCTGGGCCAGGGCCCGCTGGTGCGGGGTCAGGCGCTCGTCGCCAGCCAGCAGCTCCAACCGGCCCTTGGCGCGTTCGCCGTGCCCCTCCGCCGCGTCAGCGGCGGCCAGCACCATCACCGCGTCAGGGAAGTTCGGCTCGGCCTCCAGCACCGCCTCGGCGAGCGGACGGGCCTGGGCGTGCGCGCCGCGACGGCTCAGCAGGTTGGCCAACCCTTGCGTGGCGCCCAGATTGTCCGGATCCAGTTCGAGGGTGTGCAGGTAGGCGGCCTCGGCCTCCTTGAGACGACCCATCGATTCCAGCGTCGCGCCGCGCGCGCAGTGGGCGCCGGCAAAGGCGGGCTGCAATGCGACCACGTCCTCGAAGGCCGCAAGCGCTTCCGGATAGCGCTCCAGGCGGGTCAACACGAGACCCAGCGCGTTGCGTGCGCCCAGGTCCTCGGGCGCGATCTCGATGGCGCGGGCCAACACCGTCAGCGCATCCTCGAACCGGCCCTCCTGTTCGGCCTTCAGCGCCGCCAGGTTCAGGACCATGGGATGATGCAGGCCGTCCTTGAACGCCTCATCCGCCATAGCCGCGGCGCGAGGGAAATCGCGGGCCTGAGTCGCGGCGTGTATCGCCTGCAGACGCGCCCGGTCGGCGTCAGGGCTGCGGCCCGCGGCCGGCGCGGCGGGTTGGGCCTGCGGCGCGGGGGTGTAGCCCGACTTCACATTGATCCGTCCGACCTTCCACTGGCTCAAGGCATGCCGCTCCCACACGAAAACCGGCGCCTAACCTAGCAGCGGCGGCGATGCAACGCGCGCCCAGATCGATGCAACCTATGGATAACGCGACAGAACAGGCCCAAGCGCGGCCTTGAGGGGTTCGAGCCAGGGCTCGAAATGCCGCCAATGGTCCGCCGCGTCGGTGAAGATCGGCCGGCGCACCTGCTCCGAGCTGGCGGTGCGGACGGCTCGCCTGTTCTCATGGAACCGCAGGCAGGCGTCCTCGAACGGCAGGCCGCAATGCGCGAGCAGCGCGCGCGTCTCTCCTTCCAGGTCGGCGATCAGGCGCTCGTAGATCACCCGGTGCAAGCGGCCCGGCAACACCGCGTCGAAGTGGTCCATCAGCTCGACGTAGTCGGCGTAGTAGCGGCCGACATCGGCGAGGTCGTAGGTGAAAGGCTGCCCCGCCGCGAAGTGCTGCTTGAAGGCCGAGAAGCAGCAGCCGAGCGGATGGCGGCGCGCATCCACGATCTTCGCCCTGGGCAGGATCAGCTGGATCAGGCCGACATGCTCGAAATTGTTCGGCAGCTTGTCGATGAAGAACGGTCGCCCGCTTTTCCGGTGCGCCCGCGCGCGCTCCAGATATTCCTCGCCCAGCGCCGCCAGTTCGGCCGGCCACAAGGCGGCGAGCACGTCGGGATAGGCGCCTTCCGACGGGCGGCGCGCGCGGCCGCCCAGTCGCGCGGCGATCGCCGGCAGGTAGTCCAGTTCCTGCGTGCCTTCGACCTGGCTGTGGCTGGCCAGGATCTGTTCGACCAGGGTGGAGCCCGAGCGTGGCAAGCCGACGATGAAGATCGGATCGGGCCGCGGCGCGCCCTGCCCGGCCCGCGCGGCGAAGAAGCCGGCCGAGAGCAGGGCCTTGGCCCGCCGCATCTGGCCCGTCGTCTCGTCGGCGTCGTAGTTCAGCCGGACGCGCTGCTGGGCGTTGGCCTGCGCATAGTGGTCGAAAGCCTCGGCGTAGCGACCGGCGTCCTCGTTGGCCTTGCCCAGGGCGAAGTGCGTTTGGAGGCGGTCGGGCGGCGAGAGGTCGTCGCGCGCCAGGGCCGCGTGCATCGCCGCCACGTCTGTCGCGTCGAAGCGCACGGTCTTCAGGTTGGCGAGGCTCCACCAGGCTTCACCTTGCCGAGGGTCCAGCGCCAGGCAGCGGCGATAGGCTTCCACGGCCTCGGCCTGCCGGCCTAGGGTCTTCAGGACGTGGCCGTAGCTCATCCAGCTCAGGGCCTGGTCGGGGTGAACCTCCAGCACCGCAGCATAGGCGTCGGCCGCGGCCTCTTCCTCGCCGAGGCGCAAGAGGGAAGACGCCCTCAGGTGCCGGTAGAGCGCGTTGTCGGGGGCCGCGGCGATCAGGCGGTCGGCCTCGGCCAGCGCCTCGGGCACCCGGTCGAGCCAGGTCAGCACCATGGCGTAGGCGTAGCGCGCTGCCGTGAAGCCGGGCGCGAGCTCGAGGCAGCGCGCCAGCAGGCGCTCGGCTTCGACGTTCAACCCGCCGCGCGAGGCCACGTCGCCGGCCATCCATAGCGCCAGCGGGTCGGAGGGGCGCCGGGCCAGGGCGGCCCGCAGCAAGCCGTGCGCCTCGGCGGGCCGGCCGGCCACCAGGGCGTCGGCGGCCTGGACCAGCTCGGGATCGGACACCGTGGCGCGTATCTGTCGGGCGTAGGCGTCATCGGCGGCCCGGACGTCGCCGGCCAGGCGCAGGCGGTCGCCTTCATCCGCCCAACGCGCCGCCTCGGCGGGGGCGGCGGGGACCGGGGGGGGGGGGGGGGGGGG
>NZ_JBMDKU010000012.1:0-190400 GCF_057809855.1 Phenylobacterium sp. FG114
CGGGCGCCGCCGCCGGCGCCGCGGCGGCAGGCGCCGCAGCCTCCTGGGCTACGGCCGTCGACGCCAGCGGCGCCCCGGCCACGGCGGCGGCGAGCATCAGCCCTGCCAGCCGCTGTTTTCCGAAGAATTTCATGATCATATCCCCTTGTCCCGTGTCGCTAGAGCGCCGCCGCGCCGGTCTCGCCCGTCCGGATGCGCACCGCCTCCGAGACGTCGAGGACGAAGATCTTTCCGTCACCGATCTTGCCGGTGGCGGCCGCGGCCTTGATGGCCTCCACCGCCTTGCCCGCCGCCGCGTCGTCGACGACGGCCTCGAGCTTCACCTTGGGCAGGAAGTTGATCTGGTACTCCGCCCCCCGATAGATCTCGGTCTGGCCCTTCTGCCGGCCATATCCCTTGACCTCCGAGACCGTCAGACCTTCCACGCCGGCCCCGACGAGCGCTTCGCGCACGTCGTCCAGCTTGAACGGTTTGACGATCGCCATGATGAGTTTCATCCGCTCGCTCCCGCGTCCGGCCCTGAGGGCGGGCCCAACCCCTCTCGTTCGTCCGAAGACCGCCGCGCCGTTCATCCCCTTGGCGGCGGTCGAAGCGACGCTATGTCGGGGCGCCGCACGGCGCGGACCGCTGGGGTGACGGTTCGATGAAGAAGCCGGCTGGAGCCCAAATCCTGGGCGCCGAGAGCCGCGGGCGCCGGGAATTTGCGCAAATATGGCCGTCCAGAGAGGA
Organism: Phenylobacterium sp. FG114; assembly: GCF_057809855.1. Taxonomy (NCBI): domain Bacteria; kingdom Pseudomonadati; phylum Pseudomonadota; class Alphaproteobacteria; order Caulobacterales; family Caulobacteraceae; genus Phenylobacterium; species Phenylobacterium sp. FG114. Next base: position 730 of record NZ_JBMDKU010000012.1, read on the forward strand.
CGGCGGGCGCTTGACGCATCTAGAGGTCGTCGTAAATCCGGCGCTTTCCGTCCCTAATCTCGCGACTGCCGGGGACGGGAACCGCCTTTATGTCTCCAGCGTAGTCACCTGCGGTCCGACGCTCACCGGGCCGCCGTAACCACAAGGACCACGAATGTCGCCGACCCGCTTCCTCCTCGCCGCCGCCGCCGTCGCCGCAATCGGCGCCGCGCCGCTCGCCGCCCAGGCCCAGGAGCCGGCCGCCGCTTCCGCAGACGCCGCCAAGCCTGTCGCCGTTCAGGGCGATCTCGTCGACACCCTGAAGCTCTCGGGGCAGTTCACCACCTTCGTAGGGGGCATCGACGCCACGAACCTCGCCGGCCTGCTGAAGACCAACAAGAACCTGACGGTCTTCGCGCCGACCGATGCGGCGTTCGCAGCCATGCCGCCCGCCGAGCTGGCGAAGCTGAAGTCCGACAAGACCGCGATGCAGAAGTTCGTCCTGCACCACGTGGTCAACGCACCGATCGACTCCACGAAGATCAAGGGCGCGAAGGGCCCCATTCCTTCGGGCGCCGGCGACACCATCCTGCTCGACGGCAGCGACGAGGGCGGCAAGCTGAAGGTGGATGGCGCGACCATCACCCAGGCCGACCTGCGCACCGGCAGCGGCCTGCTGCACGTCGTGGACCATGTCCTGGTCTCGGGGCAGGGCGCTGTAGAAACCCCCGCCGCGGCCCCGGCCGCCGATGCCTCCGCCACGGCTCCGGCCAAGCAGTAGGCGATAAAACCTAGGGCTCAGGTGGGAACCAACCACCCGCCTGAGCCGTAGAGCGTCAGCACATCGAGGATGGGGCCAGAGATCGCGCCATCAACCGGAGTTCTGACGATGAAGATCGCCCTTTTCGCCACCGCCACGGCCGCTGTCGCCCTCGTGAGCGGCGCAGCCTACGCCCAGGATCCCGCGCCCAAGGCGCCGACCCCCGGGTCGGTCACCGGCGACTGGAACGGGGCCCATTCCCCGACCGACGACAAGCAGTACACCGAGAAGGTGACCGTGCCGGTGGGTTCGGCCCCGGCGTCCGCCGGCATCGCCGCGCCGCCCGTCGACACCGGCGTCGCGGCTACGGCTTCGACCGACGTGACCACCCCGGCGCCTTCGGCGACCGACAACGCCCAGGCCGCCAGCGTCACCACCACGACGGTCACCAATGGGCCGGTGCCCGACACGGCGGAGAACCGCGCCAAGTACGGCCAGCCCATGTCCCGGGCCGGCAAGCGCACGGCCGCCCGCGGGAATTGATCCTGCGCGCGTCCTGAAATCACCCCGCTTCGGCGGGTTGAAGCGAAGGTCGGCGGGCCCTATGGTCCGCCGACTTTTTTGCGACTGCGAACAGCCCGTCCCCCAATGCCCGACCAACCACTGTCTTTTCAGGGCCTTATCCTGAAACTCCATGACTATTGGAGCCGTCAGGGCTGCGCGATTCTGCAGCCCTACGATGTGGAGATCGGGGCCGGCACCCTGTCGCCGATGACCGTGCTGCGAACCCTGGGGCCGAAACCGTGGAAGGTGGCCTATGTGCAGCCCTCGCGCCGGCCGGCCGACGGCCGCTACGGAGAGAACCCCAACCGGCTCCACCAGCACCACCAGTATCAGGTCATCCTCAAGCCCAACCCCGAGAATCTGCAGGAGCTCTACCTGGGCTGCCTGGAGGCCATCGGCATCGATCCCCGGGTGCACGACATCCGCTTCGTCGAGGACGACTGGGAAAACCCCACGGTGGGGGCCTGGGGCTTGGGATGGGAAGTCTGGTGCGACGGGATGGAGATCACCCAGTACACCTACTTCCAGCAGGTGGGCGGCCTAGACGTGTTCCCGGTAGCCGGCGAGCTGACGATCGGGCTGGAGCGGCTCAGCCTGTACCTGCAGGACAAGGACAACGTCTACGACCTGCAGTTCAACGACGAGTTCAAGTACGGCGACATTTACCTGGCCAACGAGCAGCAGTTCTCGGCCTTCGAGCTTGAGGTCGCCGACGTCGCCACGGCCAAGCGCCAGTTCGAGGACATGGAGCGCGAGGTGCCGCGCATCCTGGCCGCGAAGGGACGCCAGGGCCAATCCTTGGCGCTGCCGGCCTACGACCATGTGCTGAAGGCGAGCCACCTGTTCAACATCATGGACGCCCGCGGCGCCATCGCCGTCGCCGAGCGCCAAAGCTACATCGGACGTATCCGCGACCTCTGTAAGATGTGCGCCGAGGCCTGGGTGGCCGACCAAGGCGGGAACGCTTAGAGACCATGCCGCAGCTCCTGCTCGAACTGCTCTCCGAAGAGATCCCCGCGCGCATGCAGGCTGGGGCCGCCCGCGACCTGGAGCGGATGGCCCGCGAGCGCCTGGCCGCCGAGGGCCTCCTGCCCGAGGCGCTGAAGACCTTCGCCGGCTCGCGCCGCCTGACCCTGGTGGCCGAGGGGCTGCCCGAGGCCCAAAAGGACCGGCATGAGGAGCTGAAGGGTCCGCGCACCAACGCGCCGGAACAGGCCCTTGAGGGCTTTCTGCGCAAGAACGGCCTGCAGAAGGCCGATCTCACCGAGAAGGACGGCGTGTGGTTCGCCCACGTCCATCGCAAGGGCCGTCCGACGCCTGAGATCGTCGCCGAGATGGTCGGGGGCATCGTCCGCGAGTTCCCCTGGCCGAAGTCGATGGTGTCCGGGACCAGCAAGCTGCGCTGGGTGCGCCCGCTGCGTCGGATCCTCTGCACCTTCGACGGCGAGGTCGTGCCGTTCCAGGTCGACGGCATCCCGAGCGGCGACACGACCCAGGGCCACCGCTTCATGGGCTCGGGCCAGTCGTTCAAGGCGAAGGACTTCGAGGCCTACGCCGAGAAGCTGGAGAAGCACTACGTCGTTCTCGACCCGCAGGAGCGGAAGGATCGCATCGTCGACGCCGCCCGGACGCTCTGCTTCGCGCGAAACCTGGAGCTCGTCGAGGACCAGGGCCTGCTCGAGGAAGTGGCGGGCCTGGTGGAATGGCCGGTCCCGGTCCTGGGCGACATGGATCCTGCCTTCCTGGACCTGCCGCCCGAGGTGATCCGCACCTCCATGCGGGTCCACCAGCGGTTCTTCGCGGTGCGCGACCCCAAGTCGGGCAAGCTGGCGCCGCACTTCCTCACGGTGGCCAATATCGACGCCACCGATGGCGGGAAGACCATCGCGAGGGGCAATGCCAAGGTGTTGGCCGCGCGACTTTCCGACGCCCGCTTCTTCTGGGACGAAGACCGCAAGACCAGGCTGGAAGACCGCTTGGAGAAGCTGAAGGGCGTGACGTTCCACGCCAAGCTGGGCGCCATGTACGAGCGCGTCGAGCGCCTCGAGATGCTGGCGGCCGCCCTCGCGCCACGGGTCGGGGCCGACGTCGCCAAGGCCACGCAGGCCGCGCGCCTGGCCAAGGCCGACCTGGGCACGGGCGTCGTGGGGGAATTCCCCGAACTCCAAGGGGTCATGGGCGGCTACTATGCCCAGGCCGAGGGGCTTTCGCCGCTCGTCGTCGAGGCGATCCGCGATCACTACAAGCCGGTCGGGGCGAACGACGAGGTTCCTGACCGCCCGGTGACCATGGCGGTGGCGCTGGCCGACAAGCTGGACACCCTGTCCGCCTTCTTCGCGATCAACGAGAAGCCCACCGGTTCGCGCGATCCGTTCGCGCTGCGCCGCGCCGCCCTGGGCGTGATCCGCATCGTGCTGGGCTCGGAGCTGCGCATTCCGCTGCGCCAGGCGGTGGCCGATTGGTACCGATCGCTGCGCTGCTTCGTGGATCCGGGTCGGGCCCTGTGGGTCTCGACGCCGAAGGTGACGGTGCACCTCGGCGCGGGCGGCCGGGCGAAGTCGCAGGAGTTCGAGGTCTACCTGCGGGAATTCGACGAGGCGCTGCTGGGCGGCCCGCCGCAGGTGGTGGCCATGGATCGCGATGTGGACATCGTCTTCGACCGCCTCGAGCGTGAGAAGCCCACGGGGCGCGTGCTCTACGAGTTCCGGCCCTACGACGACGTGGCCGACGAGATCGTGGCGTTCTTCGCCGACCGCCTGCAGGTCTGGCTCCGCGACAGGGGCCAGCGGCACGACCTGGTGGCCGCCATCTTCGCCCTGGGCGATGACGACCTGGTCCGCATCGTGGCGCGCGTGAACGCCCTCGACGCCTTCCTCAAGACCGAGGACGGCGCGAACCTTCTGGCGGGATACAAGCGCGCAGTGAACATCCTCAAGGCCGAGGAGAAGAAGGGTCCGTTGCCCGCCGGCGCGCCGGTGCGGATGGCGTCGTCCTCGGCCGAGGAAATTGCGCTCATCGAAGCGGTTGCGGCGGCGGATGCGAAGCTGGACGCGGCCCTGGACGCCGAGGACTTCGCCGGCGCCATGCGGCTGCTGGCGAGCCTTCGCGCGCCCGTCGACGCTTTCTTCGACAAGGTGTTAGTAAATTCCACGGTATCCGAAGAGCGGGACAACCGCCTTCGCCTCCTGGCGAAGGTTCGTGACGCCATGGGTCAAGTGGCGGATTTCGCTCAGGTTACGGGCTAGCTAGGGGACGAAACGAGATGGCCGAGACGATGGTGAAGACGCGGTGGGTCTATGCCTTCGGCGGCGGCTCGGCCGACGGCGATGCTTCGATGAAGAACCTGCTGGGGGGCAAGGGCGCCAACCTGGCTGAGATGTCGTCGCTGGGCCTGCCGGTGCCTCCAGGCTTCACCGTCACCACCGAGGCCTGCACCCACTACTATTCGAACGGCCGCGCCTATCCGGACGGCCTGCGCGAGCAGGTGGCCGCAGGCCTCGCGAAGGTCGAGCAGATCACCGGCAAGACGTTCGGCGACGCGGCGAACCCGCTGCTGGTCTCGGTGCGCTCGGGGGCGCGGGCCTCGATGCCCGGTATGATGGACACGGTCCTCAATCTGGGCCTGAACGACGAGACGGTGGAAGGCCTGGCCAAGCTGTCGGGCGACCGCCGCTTCGCGTTCGACAGCTACCGCCGCTTCATCCAGATGTACTCGAACGTGGTCCTCGATCTGGACCACCACATGTTCGAAGAGATCCTGGACGACCATAAGGACCGCCTGGACATCCACGTCGACACCGGCCTGTCCGCGCAGGACTGGGAAGCCGTGGTCGCCGACTACAAGCGCGCCGTCGAGGACGAGCGCGGCGAGCCGTTCCCGCAGGACCCGAACGAACAGCTCTGGGGCGCCATCGGGGCCGTGTTCGCCAGCTGGATGAACGACCGGGCCAAGTTCTACCGCCGCATGCACGACATCCCCGAGAGCTGGGGCACGGCGGTGAACATCCAGTCCATGGTGTTCGGCAACATGGGCGACGGTTCGGCCACGGGCGTGGCCTTCACGCGCAATCCCTCGACGGGCGACAACCGCCTCTACGGCGAGTTCCTGATCAACGCCCAGGGCGAGGACGTGGTCGCCGGCATCCGCACGCCGCAGCCCCTGACCAAGGTGGCCCGCGAGGAGATGGGCGACACGAACCCTTCGATGGAAGAGGCGCTTCCCGAGGTGTTCGCCCAGTTCAAGGAGGTCGTCGGTAAGCTCGAGAAGCACTACCGCGACATGCAGGATATCGAGTTCACGGTCGAACAGGGCCGGCTCTACATGCTGCAGACCCGCAACGGGAAGCGCACCGCAAAGGCGGCGCTGAAAGTGGCGGTCGACCTGGCCAACGAAGGCCTGATCACCAAGGCCGAAGCGGTGATGCGCGTCGAGCCCGGGTCGCTGGATCAGTTGCTTCATCCGACCATCGATCCCGCGAGCCCGCGCGACGTGGTAGCCACAGGACTGCCGGCGTCGCCCGGCGCAGCCACGGGCAAGGTGGTGTTCACGGCCGAGGAAGCCGAGAAGCTGGGCGGCTCTGGCGAGGCGGTGATCCTGGTCCGCGAGGAAACCTCTCCGGAAGACATCCGCGGCATGGATGCCGCCCGCGGCATCGTGACCGCCCGCGGCGGCATGACCAGCCACGCGGCCGTGGTGGCGCGCGGCATGGGCCGGCCCTGCGTCTCGGGCGCGGGCGAGATCCACATCGACGCGCGCACCGGCGAGTTCCGCGCGCGCGGCCAGTCGATCAAGGCGTACGACATCATCACCATCGACGGCTCGACCGGCGAGGTGCTGAAGGGCGCGGTGAAGATGATCGAACCGGAGCTGTCGGGCGATTTCGCCGCGCTGATGGCCTGGGCCGACGAGGTGCGCCGCCTGAAGGTTCGCGCCAACGCCGAGACCGCGCTCGACGCACAGACCGCCCGCCAATTCGGCGCCGAGGGCATCGGCCTGTGCCGCACCGAGCACATGTTCTTCGATCCGGACCGGATCGCCGCCGTGCGCGAAATGATCCTCGCCGACGACGTGGCCGGCCGGAAGCAGGCGCTGGCCAAGATCCTGCCCATGCAGCGCCAGGACTTCGTCGACCTGTTCAAGATCATGGAGGGCCTGCCGGTCACCATCCGCCTGCTGGACCCGCCGTTGCACGAGTTCCTGCCGCACACCGAAGAGGATGTGCAGGCGGTGGCCGAGGCCACCGGCCTGGACGCCGCCAAGCTGCTGCGTCGGGCCCAGGAGATGCACGAGGTGAACCCGATGCTGGGCCACCGCGGTTGCCGCCTGGGGGTGTCGTACCCCGAGATCTACGAGATGCAGGTCCGCGCCATCATCGAAGCGGCCTGTGAGGTCGCCGCCGAGGGCCGCCCCGCTCCGATCCCGGAGATCATGCATCCGCTGGTCGCCAAGGGCGAGGAGATGAAGTTCCTGCGCCAGCTCACGGACAAGACGGCGAAAGAGGTGATCGCCGAGAAGGGCGTCGCCATCGAGTACATGGTCGGCACCATGGTCGAGCTGCCGCGCGCGGCGATCCGGGCCGGCGACCTGGCCGAGTACGCCGAGTTCTTCTCGTTCGGCACCAACGACCTGACGCAGACGACCTTCGGCATCAGCCGCGACGACAGCGGCAGGTTCCTGAACGCCTATATCGACAAGGGCATCTTCGAGAAGGACCCCTTCGTCAGCCTCGACCAGGAAGGGGTCGGCGACCTGATCAAGATCGCCGCCGAACGTGGCCGCGCGGCCCGGCCGAACGTCAAGCTCGGCATCTGCGGCGAGCACGGCGGCGACCCGGCCTCGATCCAATTCTGCGAGGCCGTGGGCTTGGACTACGTGAGTTGCTCACCCTACCGCGTGCCCATCGCGAGGCTCGCGGCGGCGCAGGCCGCCATCGGGGAGCGCGAGAAGGACCGGTAGTGCTTCCAGTTGCTCCCCCGCTGGGGGAGCTCCCGCGAAGCAGGTGAGGGGGCTTCCTCCCGGAGGGTAGGACGCCCCTTGCCTCGAAGCGGAAGAGGAAACCTCCCTCCGTCGCCTTCGGCGACACCTCCCCCAACGGGGGAGGGACTAGATCACCAACTCCAGTCCTTCGCCGACTTGCGGCAACCGCCGTCCTTCCAGCCGGTCCAGCCGCGGCCGCGGACGACCTGGCCGGGCCGCGCGTCCGTGGGTTCGCCGTTCGCCAGCGCGAGATGGCCGTTGACCACCACCTCGCTGACGCCGGTGGAGAACTGCTGCGGCTTCTCGAAGGTGGCGTGGTCCTGGACGGTCGCCGGGTCGAAGACCACCACGTCGGCGTAGTTCCCGACCTTCAGCATGCCCCGGTCGTGGAGGCCCAGGTTGTGGGCGGGCAGCGCCGAGAGCTTCCGCACCGCTTCGCCGAGCGTGAGCCGCTTCTCGTCGCGCACGTACTTGGCCAGTAGGCGTGAGAAGTTGCCGTAGGCGCGGGGATGGGTCGACGACAGCAGGAACGGTCCCTCCGGCGCCTGGCCCTCGGCGTCGGAGCCGAAGCTCATCCAGGGCAGGGCGGTCTGGCGCGCGACATTGGCCTCGTCCATCAGGAAATAGACCACCTGGACGCGGCTGCCGTCTTCGATGACCAGGTCGATGGCGGCGTCCTGCGGACTGACGCCGCGTTCCTGGGCCACTTGGGCCAGGGTCTTGCCGGTCAGCGGCTTGAGCTTGGGGTTCTTGAAGCCGACCAGCAGGGTGCCCTCGGCGCCGGCGTGCCGCTGCAGGTTTTCGAAGCCGACCGGCTCGCCGATCATCTCGGCCTTCACCTTCGCCCGGGTGGCGGGGTCCTTCAGCCGCGCGATCCACTGCTCGACGCCGCCGGCCTGCACCCAGGTGGGCATGGCCGCGTCCAGGCCGGTGGAACCGGCGGGATAGGTGTACATGTCGGCTGTGATCCGCAGGCCATCCCCGCGCGCCGCCTCGATCTGTTTCAACACGCCGTCGAGCTTGCCCCAGTTCGGCTTGCCGCTGGCCTTCAGGTGATAGATCTCGGCCGGCGCGCCCGAGCGCCGCGAGATGGTGATCAGCTCGTCCACCGCCTGCTCCAGCCGGTTTCCCTCGGAGCGCATGTGGCTGATGTACATACCGCCACAGCGGCCCGCCTCGGTGACCAGGGCCACCAGCTCGTCCGTCTCGGCGTAGCTGCCCGGGGCGTAGATCAGCGAGGAGCCGACGCCCATCGCGCCGTCCTCCATGGCCTTGGTCACCAGCGCCCGCATCTGGGCCAGTTGCTCGGGGGTGGGGTCCACGTCCCCTTCGCCCAGCACATGGATGCGGGTGCTCGCGGCGCCGATGAACGAGGCCACGTTCACCGAGACGCCCTTGTTCTCGAGGAAGCGCAGGTATTCGTCGAGCGTGGTCCAGGCGACCGGGTATTTGATGTCGCCCTGCCGCTGGACGGCCAGGCGCTTCATCTCGGGGCTGAGCGGCCCCATGGAGTCGCCTTCGCCCATCACCTCCAGGGTCACGCCCTGCTTGAGCTCGGACAGCGCACGGCCGTCCTGGATCAGGCTCTCGGTCGACCAGGACAGCATGTTGATGAAGCCGGGCGAGACGGCCTTGCCGGTCGCGTCGACCGTCTTCGTCGCCGCGCCGGGGCACACGCCCACGCAGGCGACCCGCTGGCCCCTGATCGCGACGTCGCCCTTCACCGGGGCGCCGCCCGAGCCGTCGTAGATCTCGCCGCCCCGGATCGCGAGGTCGTACTGGGGCGCGGAGATTGCCGTCGACGCGGACAGGCACAGGGCCACGGCGGTGGCGGCGAACAGCTTGGTCATGCGGGACTCCCTCAGCCGGGGGAGCCTAGCCTCACCGCTTGCGGACGAACACCGTCCCGGCCGAATAGCCCGCCCCGAACGAGCAGATCAGGCCGGTGTCGCCCGCCGCGAAGTCGTCGTTGGCCTTGTGGAAGGCGATGATCGAGCCGGCCGACGAGGTGTTGGCGTACTCGTCCAGGATGATCACGTTCTCGCCCGGCGCCGGTTCGCGGCCCAGGACGCGCTTCCCGATCATCTCGTTCATGTTGATGTTGGCCTGGTGCAGCCAGAGGCGCTTCAGGCCGTGGGGATCGAGGCCCAGCTCGTTTGCGTGCTCGACGATCATCTCCGAGACCATCGGCACCACCTCGCGGAACACCTTGCGGCCCTCCTGCACGAACAGCTTGTCGGGCTTGCCGATCCCCTCGGGCGCGCCGCGGTTCAGGAAGCCGAAGTTGTTGCGGATGTTGTTGGAGAACTGGGTCTTGAGCCGCGTGCCGAGGATATCCCAGCCGGCCCCCTTGCCTGAACCTGAGGCGTCCTCGGCGCGCTCGACGATCACGGCCGTGGCGACGTCCCCGAAGATGAAGTGGCTGTCGCGGTCGCGGAAGTTGAGGTGGCCGGAACAGATCTCCGGATTGACCATCAGCACGGCCCGAGCGGAGCCCGAGCCTACGAAGTCGGCGGCGGTCTTGATGCCGAAGGTCGCCGATGAGCACGCCACGTTCATGTCGAACGCGAAGCCCTCGATGCCCAACGCCTGCTGCACCTCGATGGCCATGGCCGGATAGGCTCGTTGCATGTTGGACGCCGCGCAGATCACGGCGCCGATCTGGCTGACGTCCTTGCCCCAGCGCGCGATCGCATCCTTCGCCGCGGCGACGGCGATCTCGGCCAGCAGGGAGATCTCCTCGTTCGGACGTTCGGGGATATTCGGCGCCATCCGCTCGGGGTCGATCAGGCCGGTCTTGTCGACCACGAACCGCGACTTTATGCCCGAGGCCTTCTCGATGAACTCGGCGGAGGAGGGCGTCAGCGCCTGGACCTCGCCCGCGGCGATGGCCTCCGCGTTCCGTTCGTTGAAGCGGGCCACATAGGTGTTGAAGGTCTCGACCAGTTCTTCGTTCGAGAGGCTGTAGGGCGGCGTATAGAGCCCCGTGGCGGCGATCACCGCGTCGGTCATTCGTCTTCCTTCCGGACTTTGGCCGCCTGATTACCACGACCATGCGCCGCGTCACCTTGGACGTCGGGAAGGCCTGTTGCAGGAAGGCCACAGACACCAACTGAACAAACCTTCGCCAAAGAACCGTCTGCGCCGGGCCGCGTTTGGCGTCGATCCCTCACGGGACTGGGCGGGCTGTCCAGAACGAGTACGGAGTTCCTCCCCCAAAATGAAAAAAGCTCTCATTGCCACGGCCGCCCTGGCCGCCATCGCCGCTGTCCCCGCCTTTGCGCAGGCCCAGATCGCCTCCACCGCCGCGGTCCCCACGGGTGTATACGGCGGCGTCAGCGCCGGGATCGCCGACGGCAGCGGCGTCGACCTCGGCGTGATTGGCGCCAGGCTCGGCTATCGCTTCAACAACTTCATCGGCGTCGAGGGCGACCTCGGCACCGGCCTGAAGAGCGACACCGACACCATCGCCGGCGTCGATGTGAACACGAAGCTGAAGTACGACGCCGCCGCCTATGGCGTGGGCTTCCTGCCGATCGGCCCGAACACCGACATGCTCGCCCGCGTCGGCTACGGCACCACCAAGCTGCGCGCCAAGGCGGCCGGGGTCTCGGCCTCCGATTCCCAGGAGTCCTGGAACTTCGGCGTGGGCGCCCAGCACCACTTCGACGGTCAGAACGGCATCCGCGTCGACTTCACCCGCAAGGAGTTCGAGGACAGCTCGGCTCACGCCAACGTGTGGACGGTCGGTTACACGCGCCGCTTCTAAGGCGCCCGGAGCTTCGGGCGCCGGCGCGTTCCCAGTCCCTCCCAGGGACGCCAGCGCCTGAAGGAAGGCCACCCTGTCGCAGGGTGGCCTTTTCCTTGACCGGCCGTCGTCGCGCGCCCACGCTCGGCGGCTCGAAAGTCGAGTTTGGGAGAGCCTGCCATGGACGAGGCCTTCTTCGTTCAACTGGCCGCGTCGACGGCGGCGGTCGGCGTGCTGGTCGCCATCGCGGCCTGGGCCAAGATTTCCAGGCCGTCCGGCCCGCTGGACGAGCACAAGGCCCGCGGCCTGTTCGAGTACGAGTTCCCCGGGCGCAAGCTGGACGCCGTCTGGGTGGCTTCGGATGGGGCCGGGGCGCTAGCCAAGTCCGGCGGTCTCGCCCTGGTGATATGCCAGGTGGGCGACGGCTTTGCCGCCCGCCAGATCCCGTGGGCCCAGGCCATCGCCGCCAGCTTCAAGAATGGCAAGCTCTGCGTGGACCTCGCGGACATCGCCGCGCCGCGCGCCACCATCTCGCTGCCGTCGTGGCCGCCCAAGGACCTCGCCGCATGATGAAGGCCGAGTTCGACCCGGTCACCCTCGCGACGCCGTTCTTCATCCTCTCGATCATCCTGGAGATCGTCCTGGCCCGCCTGGGCAAGGCGGACGCGCGCTACGAGACCAGGGATACGGCGGTGTCCCTGGGGATGGGGCTGATGTCGTCGGTGGCCGGGCTGCTGACGGCGGGCCTGGTTTTCGCCTGCACGCTCTGGGTCTACGAGCACCGGCTGTTCACGATCCCGATGACGGCGATCTGGGCCTGGGTGGCGATCTTCCTGCTGGAGGATCTGACCTACTACGTCTTCCACCGCGTCAGCCACGAGCGGCGGTTCTGGTGGGCGGCCCACGTGAACCACCACACCAGCCAGCACTACAACCTGTCGACGGCGCTGCGGCAGACCTGGACCGGCGGCGTGGCGGGCACCTGGCTGCTTTGGCTGCCCCTGGCCTGGCTGGGCTTCCCGCCGGCCATGATCGCCATCCAGAAGGGGATCAGCCTCGTCTACCAGTACTGGATCCATACCGAGGCGATCAAAAAGCTGCCGCGCTGGTTCGAGGCGGTGTTCAACACGCCATCGCATCACCGGGTGCATCACGCCCGCAACGCCGTCTACCTCGACCGCAACTACGCAGGCATCCTGATCATTTGGGACAAGATGTTCGGCACCTTCCAGCCCGAGTTGGAAGCGGAGCCCTGCAAGTACGGGGTGGTGAAGAACCTCGCGACCTTCAACATCCTCCGCGTGGCGTTCCATGAGTGGATCGCCATGGCCTCCGACGCCCTACGCCACCCGCGTCACGCTTTGGGCTACGTTTTCGGCCCCCCCGGCTGGAGCCACGACGGCAGCCGCGAGACCAGCGCGATGATCAAGGCGCGGACTAGTCCCGCAACAGCGGCAGGCTCAGCCCCGACACCGGCCGAGCCCCAAGGATCTCGCGCCTGAAGCGGAACAGCTCGGCGGGGCGGCCGCCCGTGTCGGCGTCCAGGCGACCCAGGCCCTCAACCAGCTCGGCGCGCTCCAGCGCGCGCCGGAAGTTTTGCTTGTGCAGGGGGACGCCGGCGATCGCCTCGACCGTCCGCTGCAGGGCCGAGAGCGTGAAGGCGTCCGGCATCAGCTCGAACACCACCGGGCGATACTTGAGCTTGCCGCGGAGCCGACCCAGCGCGGTCGCCAGGATGCGCCGGTGGTCCGAGGCCATCGGTTCGCCCAGAGCCGCCGTCAGCGCTTCGCCGCGCGCGGGGGCCGCTTCGCCGCGGTCGCGGGCGGCCTCGGAGACCAGGCCCGCCTCGTAGAGCAGCTCGTAGCGCTCCAGCACGCGCTCCTCGTTCCAGGGTGCGCCATCCAGGGCGAACAGCAGCCGCGCGCGGGCGAGCCGCTGGGCGTCGTTGCCGGCCCAGGTCCGAAGCGCCGCCTCCACCGCATCGAACGCCGCGGGACGGCCCATGCGCCAGTCCTCCCACGGGAAGATCCGCGACCAGGGCCGCCATTCGCTCCCCGCGAAGTGGGTGTCGACCGCCGCGGGGGCCAGCGCCAGGTAGCCCACGGAAATCACCCGCGCGGCGGCGTCGCCGTCGCCCAGGTCGGCGAGCGGCGCGTCGCGGCCCTTGTCGCCGAAGGTGTAGAGCTGCTCGACATAACCCAGGTCGAACCGCGTCTGTTCGGTCACGAAGGCCCGCAGCGCCAGCTCGAAGGTGCGGTGGCCATCGGGGTCGAACGGGCCGAACGGCAGGCTGGTGAGATCGCCGCCCGCCGTCTTCTGTCGGACGGTGAGCGCGACGGCTTCGCCATCCTTGATGGCCACCACCACCGCCGACAGACCGATGACGAGCGTGCTGGTCATTCGGTGTCAAACGCCTGGGCGTGACTGACGTAGCCTGCCGCCTCGGAGAGCACCTCGAAGCGGCGGACGTAGTGCGCTTGGGCCTCGAATGGAGCCTGCGGCTCGATGGTCAGCGCATAGCCGGCCGGCGGCGCGCCGAAAAAGTCCAGGCTCTCGGCGTGGCTGAAGCCGGCCAGTTGCGTGGCCTCGAAGAACGCGCAGGCGCGGTCAGCCTGCTTGATCAGCTTCTTGATCGCGGTCGGCGTCTTGGCAGGCAAGCCGAAGCGCACGTGGATCGCGTTCTCCAGCCGCTCTTCGAACAGCTTATAGTCATACCCCAACGCCGCCTTGAACGGGCTGATCATGTCGCCGATCACATATTCCGATGCGTCGTGCAGCAGAGCCGCCAGCCGCCAGCGTGGCTCGATGTCGGGCTGGATGTGGGCGACGATCTCCTCGACCACCACCGAATGCTGCGCCACCGAGAAGGCATGCTCGCCGACGGTCTGGCCGTTCCAGCGCGCAACCCGGGCCAGCCCGTGGGCAATGTCCTCGATCTCGATATCCATGGGGGAGGGGTCGAGAAGGTCCAGCCGGCGGCCCGACAACATCCGCTGCCAGGCTCGGGGCGCCTCCTTCGTGCGACGCAGCCCTTTCCTCACCCGCGCATTCCTTTCACTGTCGAGGTCGTGAACTGGCCCAGGGACTGACAAAGATCAATCCGGGTCGGAACAGGATAGAAGATGATGGGGCGTGAAGAGGATGCACATATGAGTTGGGCGCGCATCATGGCGCCGTTGTCGGGCGGACAGGGCGACGCGGCGGCCGTGGCCGCTGCAGCGATGATCGCCGAGCCCTTCGGCGCGGAACTGGCCTGCGTCTACACACCGGCCGACGTCGCCGACGTCATGCCCTGGATGGGCGAGGGGTTCCTGGGCGGCGTCCAGACCACGGCCCTGGAGTCGCTGAAGGAGGCGACCGCCGCCGGCGAGGCCAACGCGCGCAAGGCGGCCGAGAGCGTTCGATACGCCAAGAGCCAGTTCGTGGCCCTGCAGACCCCCGTGTGGGCCGGCCTCTCCGCCGAGAGCCGACTCTCGGACGTGGTTGTGTTCACGGGCGACCCCGCGCGCGGCCGCGGCCCGCTCGCCGAGGCCTTCCAGCAGATGGTGGCCGACGAGCAGCGCCCGGTGCTGATCGCCCGCGAAGGCCTCAAGGTCGGCGGCGTCGTGGCGGTGGCCTGGGATGGCGGCAAGGAAGCGTCGCGCGCCGCGCGGCTGGCCACGCCCCTGCTCGAAAAGGCGTCGAAGGTGGTGATCATCGCCGCGCCTAAGGCCAGTTCGCGCACCTTCGATCCGACGCGTCTGCAGAGCTACTACGCCGCTCGCGGCGTGGCGTCCGAGGTGCAGCTTTTGACGGATAGCGGCGACGCAGCGCCGGCGATCCTGCATGCGGCGGCCTCGGCCGGCGCGGACATCCTGGTAGCCGGCGCGTTCGGCCACCCGAGGCTGCAGGAGTTCATCTTCGGCGGGACCACCCGTACGCTGCTGAACTCGGACAGCCCCAGCCTGTTTCTCTCACACTAGAATTTCCATCCAAAACCTAGAGGTGATGCCATGACCCTGTCGCGCATCGTGATGCGGCTGGCCCGCAATCCCGGAACCGAGTTCGCTGGGGGCGACGACCATCGCGGCTATTCGCTGACCGCGCCGCTGACGGCCGACGGGATGCTGGACGAGGCCGCCTACGGCAAGGCGCGCGACGCCTGCACCGTGCGCCGGTTCGCGCCGGATGAAGATCCCGTCGACGGCCGCCTGGCGCGCAAGGGCCAGCGTTGGTTCTTCGACTACGACGAAGAGGACTCGGCCGACGACGAGCCCGTGCACCGCCTCGGGCAGCACCGCTTTGCCGTCGGAGAGTATGTCACGGTCACCGACGAAGACGGCCGGCCGCTGACCTACAAGGTGGTCGAGGTGCAACCGGCGGCCTGAGGACCGCAAGGCCGTTGGCCGCGCCTGCGGCCGGCGGCCCGCGGCGGCGTCAGACGCCGCCGTTCTTCCGCACGAGCTTCTTCACATCGGGATAGATGTCGTGGCCGTCGGGTCCTTCGGACTTCGACTTCACGACAGCGATGGTCAGCGGCCCACGCTTGGGTCCGCCTGCCTCGTAGCCGACGAAACGGTAGCCGGCGGGCAGGTCCTCGCCGGTGTAGATGAACATGGCGCGCAGGCCGCGCTTCTCGGGATTCAGCGCCTCGCCGCGCAGACGCACGTCGCGGCGCATGCGGATCGTGGCGCCGTCGTCGCCCGCATTCACGCGGAGGGGGCCGATCTGGACGTCGGCGGTGTCATTCGCATCGTCCGCGACGATGTGGACGCCGGGCAGGTTCACGCGGGTCTTGCCGTTGCTCTCCGTGACCACGCCCTTCTGGTCCTCGCCGTCCACCGTGACCTTGATGTCCAGGCCGTTGGTGTCCTCGCGGGCCTCCTTGGCCGCCTTTTCGGCGGCCGCGACGGCCTCGGCGCCGGCCTTGCCGGGGGCGGTCGCGTCCTTACCTTCGCTGACGGCCGCGGGAGCCCGATCGGCGAGCAGCGTCTTCTCGACGGAGGCGAGGGTGGCGTCGACGCCCCCTGTCACATTGACGAGCTGCAGCGTGACCTCGGCGCCGTCCTTGGTGGCGTAGGTGCAGGCCTTGCCGTCAGGCGAGGCGGAGGTCCGGGTCAGGTCGCCCTGGGTGGTGGGGCAGTCCAAGGCCGCGCGCGTCGGCGGCACCCGGGGGCCGCAGGCCGCGGCGGTCAGGGCCAGGGCCGAGGCGGTGAGCAGAAACAGCGGCTTCATATGAAAAGGGCTCCGTCCTAGCCCTGAAGGCTGGCCGGAGCCCTTCGAAAAGGCGAGTGAATTCGCCGTAACGCCGAGGCGTATTGAGTTACTGTTGCCCGGGGCGCGCCGCCCCTTCGCGCCGCGCCAGGAAGGCGAGGCGTTCGAACAGGTGCACGTCCTGCTCGTTCTTGAGCAGAGCGCCATGCAGCGGCGGAATCAGCTTGGTGGGATCCTTCTCGGCCAGCGCATCGCCGTCGATGTCTTCGACCATCAGCAGCTTCAGCCAGTCCAGGAGCTCCGAGGTAGACGGCTTCTTCTTCAGTCCAGGCACCTTGCGCATGTCGTAGAAGATGCGCAGCGCCTCGGCGACCAGCTTGTTCTTGATCCCTGGATAGTGGACGTCGACGATCTCCTGCATCGTCTCGGCGTCGGGGAAGCGGATGTAGTGGAAGAAGCAGCGGCGCAGGAACGCGTCGGGCAGCTCCTTCTCGTTGTTGGACGTGATGATCACGATCGGGCGGACGGCGGCCTTGATCGTCTCATTGGTCTCGTAAACGTAGAATTCCATCCGATCGAGCTCCTGCAGGAGGTCGTTCGGGAATTCGATGTCGGCCTTGTCGATCTCGTCGATGAGCAGGACGGGGCGGCCGCCGTGCTCGAACGCCTCCCAGAGCTTGCCCTTCTTGATGTAGTTCTTGACGTCCTTGACCCGCTCGTCGCCGAGCTGACTGTCGCGCAGACGGCTGACCGCGTCGTACTCGTAGAGGCCCATGGTGGCCTTGGTGGTCGACTTGACGTGCCAGGTGATCAGGTCGGATCCCAGCGCCTTGGCGATCTCGTAGGCCAGGACCGTCTTTCCGGTGCCGGGTTCGCCCTTGATCAGGAGCGGGCGCTCCAGGGCGATGGCGGCGTTGACCGCCACCTTCAGGTCTTCGGTAGCGACGTAGTTGTCGGTCCCTTCGAAACGCTGGCTCATCTAGGCTCCCCGCGTGGGCGCCACGCCCACGTTCGAACAGTTGTTTGTCTGGCCGCAGACTATAGGCCTGTACCGGATGTTCAAGCGCGTTCGCCCCGACGCTAGGGAAGGGCGCAGGCCATTGCCCGGCGGGGAGACGCGGAATAGTCCTTGCGATCAGCAGGCGCACTCACGAGGTCATCGGACTTGAACCTGGCGATCCTTCAGGCGCGGATGACCTCCAGCCGGTTGCCCGGCAAAGTGATGGCGCCGGTCCAGGGCGAACCGATGATCGGTCGGCAGCTGGAGCGCCTGGCTCGATCCGCGCGCATCGGTCGCATCGTGGTCGCCACCAGCACCGATCCTTCGGACGACCCGCTGGCGGCGTATGTGGCGGGGCTGGGGCATCTGGTGTTCCGCGGGTCCCTGACCGACGTGCTGGACCGGTTCGCGGGCGCCATGGCCCTGGTTCCGGAGGCCGATACGGTGGTGCGGCTTACCGCGGACTGCCCGCTGGCGGACTGGCAGGTGATCGACGCCACCATCGACTGCTACCACGATGCGGGCGCCGACTACGCCAGCAACACGCCGGCGGTGCGCACCTACCCCCACGGCCTCGATACCGAGGTGATGCGTCGCGCGGCGCTGGAGCGGGCCTGCCGCGAAGCCACCGATCCCTACGAGCGCGAGCACGTGACCCCGTTCATCTACCGCCGGCCGGACCTGTTCGAGCTGGCCTACCTGTCCCAGTCGCCGTCGCGCGCGCATCTGCGCTGGACGGTGGATTTTCCGGAGGACCTCGCCTTCGTGCGCGACGTCTACCAGCGCCTCTATCCGGGAAATCCGGCCTTCACGAGCGCCGATGTCGAAGCCCTGGCGCACAACAGTTCGGGAGCCGCCGCATGAGCGCGCCGGAAATCCTCCTCCGCCCCGTCGAGGCTGCCGACAAGGACCGGCTTCGCACTTGGCGGAACCTGCCCGAAATCTCGGCGTGGATGTACAGCGACCACCTGATCTCGGAAGCCGAGCATGAGCGGTGGTTCAACGCCGCACTGGCCGATCCGGCGCGCAAATACTGGATCATCCAGCTCGACGGCCGCCCGGTTGGCCTGGCCAACCTCTACGACATCGCTCCACAGCACCGGAAATGCTCGTGGGCCTACTATCTGGCCGACCCGTCGACCCGGGGGAAGGGTGTCGGAGCCTTTGTCGAGTTCCAGGTGATCGAGCACGTCTTCACGGACCACGGCCTCAACAAGCTGTGCTGCGAGGTGCTCGTCGGCAACGAGGCGGTCTGGAAACTCCACGAGTCATTCGGCTTCCGACGCGAGGCGTTGCTGCGCGCGCACGTATGGAAGAACGGCGCGCCGCTCGACGTCGTCGGCCTGGGCCTGCTCGCGGAGGACTGGGCCGTGCAAAGACCGCACAGCCTTGCCCGGCTACGTGAGAAGGGCTTCGACCTCAACTAGCGCTTCGCCCGGCCGTCCGGGCCGGTGTAGCCCAGGTCCTGGACGTCGGCGTCGTCCACCTTTCGCGCTTCGAAGTTGCTGAAGTCGTCCTCACCGCCGTCCACCGCGTCGGCGTCGCGGGTCTCTTCCAGGCCATCGATGTCACTGCGCGCGATCCGGGCGTCGTCGTAACTGTCTTCCGGGCCCTGGCCGTCGAGGTCGTCTTCACGCTCGGCGGTGGCGGCCCTGTAGTCCAGCTCGTCGTCCTCTTCCGTGTCCGCGTCGTCGATGGCGTCGGGGTCGAATTCGTCGGCGTCGAGTGCCAGGGCCTCGTCGTCGTCGCGGTCGCCGTCGACCTGGGTCAGGTCCTCGACCTCGGGCAGTTCCTCGAAGGTGCGCTCTTCGCCCAGCTCCGAGCCGTCGTCGTCGAGCAGGGCGTCATAGGCCTCGGCTCCGTCCTGGGCGTCTTGGCCGTCGAGATCGGGTCGTTCGGACATCGGGGACTCCTCGCGCTGCGCCGGTCTCGGCGCCTTGCGCGATCAATCCCTGGAACGGGTCAGCGTTCCGCCGCGAAGGCCTCGACCGCCTCGCCCACCGCCTCCATCACCGGGCCCCAGTTGCCGAACGCCGGCGTGGTGAAGGTGCGCGCCTGGGGATACCAGGGGTATCGGGACGTCCCGAGGCGGGTCCAGGCGCCTGGCACCGAAATCAGCCAGGTCGGTGCGCCGCAGGCGGCTCCCAGGTTCAGCGTCGCGTTGGAGAAGCCCACGACGAGGTCCACGGCGCAGCAGAGCGCGGCGACGTCGTCCAGGTCCTGCTTCAGATCGATGCCGGGCGGGGTCCAGATGCGAACGCCGTAATCGCGTTCCGCGACCTCGATCTCGTCCGAACAGTCGCCGTATTGCAGGTTCACGAACGTCACGCCCTTGGCCTGCAGCACCGGCGCCCAGTCGGCGAAGGGCGAGAAGAAGCGGCGCCGGGCGCTGTTCACGAGGTTGCTCTTCCAGAGCAGCCCGACCTTGACCCCTTCGGGCGCCTTCTCGAGCTCCCGCTTCCAGTGGGCGACGCGCTCGGGGTCCGGCGCCATGAAGCCCGCGCGGTCCGGGTAGGCGTTGATCGAGCGCCGGAACTCGCGCAACAGCGACCCCATCGGCGCCCAGAGGTCGAACGCCGCGAAGTCCTCGATGAAGGGCAGGGTGCGATAGGTGCGGCCCGTCTTCAGGAAGGTTGCGTGCGGTCCGACCGTCGCGGTGGGGAAGCTGCGCTGGAACAGCGGGACCAGGCGCGGTTCGACAGCGATGGTCAGCCGGCCGTCGGGCCCCAGGGCCTCGATCACGTCGGGCAGCAGGTTCGCGAACAGCACCTCGTCGCCAAGGCCCTGTTCGCCGACGACCAGCAGCGACTTTCCGGCCAAGTCGGCGCCCGGCTTCCAGTCGGCGACGTTCAGCACAAAGAACGTCGAATCGGGGTGGTGCGGATGGAGACGCGACTCGTACTCGTCCCAGCCCTCGCCGGTTCGGCCCAGGGTGAGGAGGATAGTCGAGAGCGACAGCCGCATCAGCTGGCGCTCCTCGTCCGACATCTGATGCGTCATGGCCCGCTCGCACAGCGTCAGGGCTTCATCAGCGTCGCCCTGGGACAGCCGCGCGGTGCTGAGGTTGTAGATGGCCTTCGCGAAGTTCTCGTCCAGCCGGACGGCCTCGCGGAAGAAGATCTCGGCGTTGGTGTAGTCGCCTTGCTCGGCCATCACCGTGCCCATGGTGTTCCACAGCATCGGCACGTCGGGCTTGGCCACGATGGCCGATCGGAGAAGGTCGGTGGCCTCGTCGTAAGCTTGGCGGTCGCGCAGGACGCAGGCCAGGTTGTTGCTGCCCTCGTGATGCCCGGGATGCCGCGCCAGGAAATGGCGAAACAGCTTTTCAGCGTGCTCCTTCATGTTGAGGCGGTAAGCGAGGCGGCCCAGGTCGTTGGCGACCTCGGCGTGGTCGGGCAGCAGGCGCAGCGCGGTCTCGTAGGCCGTAATGGCCGTGCCGAAGTCGCCCGCGCGCTCGCGGCTGATGGCCAGGAGGTACCAGCCGAAGCCGTTGGTCTCGTCCTTGTCGAGCGCCTTGAGCGCCCACTCGGCGCCTTCCTGGTGGCGCTCGGCGTTGAGCGCCGCCACCGCCCGGTCGAGCATCGGCTTCACGGCCAGGGCCCGCAGCTCGCTCATGGCCTGGGTCAGCCGCGACAGGGCTTCCCTGGAGCCGGCCTGGCCCACCGTTCCGCCCACCATCCGCGGCGCGCTGGCTGCGGGTCCGACAGCGCTCTCGAGCGCGTGGGCGGACGCGGCGCTGGGCGGGGCCTTGGGCGTCATGGGACAGGGACTCCGGAGGATGGTCCGCCAGTTGCCCCGATTATGCTTAATCCGCGCTTAAGGTGGTCGCCGAAAGCGCCCGGCAATCGGGCGTTAACGGACAATGGGTAAGCGTAGGGTGCGTTCGGACCCAAGGAGGGCGAATATGGTTCATTCGAATCGCATCGCCGGTTCTTGGACTCCGAAAACAGGGGGCGGGACTTGCCGCTGAAGCTGTCACTGAGGCCCGGAGAGAAATTCGTTCTGAACGGCGCGGTCGTTCAGAACGGTGATCGCCGGGCCGTGCTCGTCCTCCAGAACAAGGCTTCCGTCCTTCGCGAGAAGGACATCATGCAGCCCGACGAGGTCCAGACACCTGCGCGGCGGATCTATTTCCCCGTGATGATGATGTACCTCGATGAGACGGCGGCCGAACGTCACTACGACGAGTTCGTCCGACGGCTGACGGAATTCATGGGGGTCATTTCGAACCCCACGATCCTGGCGGAGTGCGTGAACATCTCGAAGCACTGCATGGCGCGCGAGTACTACAAGGCGCTCATGCTCTGCCGGAAACTCATCGAGTACGAAGACGAAAGGCTGGGGAATGTCCCTTCAGGCGTATCAACAGGCGGCGACGCGGGCTGAGAATCCCCGCGACATGGAATACCGTCTGTTCGCGCAGGTGACCCGCGCGCTGATGGAAGCTTCCAAGCTCGACCGGACGGAAGTGGCTAAGCGCGTCGACGCCCTGGATTGGAACCGCCGACTGTGGGCGACGCTCGGCGCCGACTGTTCCAGCTCGGGCAACCAACTGCCGGCCCCCCTGCGGGCGTCGATCATCTCGCTGAGCATCTGGGTGAGCAAGCACACCACCCTGGTGATCCGAAACCAGGAGGATTTCGAGCCCCTGATCGAGGTCAACCGCATGATCATGCAGGGCCTCGCGAACCAGGGCGCTCAGGCCGCCGCCTGAGCCTCACCTTGATCGCGAGCTGACAAAGGCCGCAGCCATGCTGCGGCCTTTTTGCTGCGTCGGGGAAAAGGCGCTCGGCAGGTCCTGCCGGGCTGCAGAATATAGCTAAGCAGCGCTAGAAGTCGCGTTGCGGCGTTATCCAAAAACCATAGGCAAAACAAGCACATATCAACGGTCGGTCGTGGTTAATCCTGGCCCGGCGCTTGCGAGGCCTTGAGGGAGCGAAAAATCGCTCGCCGGCAGAAGTCCGGACACCCCTCCAGAATGGAAGGACTACCCAATGGCCAATTCGGTCAACACGAACGTCAGCGCCATGATCGCGCTGCAAAACCTGAACATGACCAACGCCGACCTGGCGAAGACTCAAGGGAGGATCAACACCGGGCTTCGGATCGCGAACGCGAAGGAAAACGGCGCCGTCTGGGCCATCGCCCAGAACCAACGCGCCGCGTCCCAGTCGCTGAACGCTGTCCGTGAGTCGCTCCAGCGCGGCCAATCGACGGTGGATGTGGCCATCTCGGCCGGCGAAACCGTTTCGGACCTGCTCCTTCAGATGAAGGAAAAGGCTCTGGCCTCGGCCGACGCGTCGCTGGACACCAACAGCCGCACCGCCCTGAACGAAGACTTCAAGGCTCTGCGTGATCAGCTCGCCAAGGCCGTGAACAATGCCGAGTTCAACGGCATCAACATGGTCAAGTCGGGCGGCACGACGATCGCGGCTCTGGCGAACTCCGACGCGACGTCGAAGATCACGGTGACGGCGCAGAGCCTGGCTCTGGGCGGTTCCAACGTGACGGTTGGCGCGGCCTCGACGATCGGCACGATCACGTCGGCCACGGCGATGATCACGGCGGTCAACGCCTCGATCGTCAACGTGTCGACTGCGCTGAGCAAGCTGGGCACGGGCTCCAAGTCGCTGGGCTCGCACCTGGACTTCGTCAACAAGCTCCAGGACTCGATCGACGCCGGCGTGGGCAACCTCGTCGACGCCGACCTGGCGAAGGAAAGCGCCAAGCTCCAGTCGCTGCAGACCAAGCAGCAGCTGGGCGTCCAGGCGCTGGGCATCGCCAACCAGTCCTCGTCGATCCTGCTGGGTCTGTTCCGGTAGAGTTCATAAGCCCCGGGCGCGCTTCACGGCCCGCCCGGGGCCTCTTTCCGCCCCGGCAGAAGCTGCCGCATGGGCGCGGCAATTTTTGCCGATCAGGGGTCCAGCTAGGCAAGAGTTGCCGGGCAAGAGTAACCCTTACAACCCAATAACGTAATCATCCCAGTGAGTTGACCGTCATTCCGTTAACGCCGGAATGGCCTGCGGATTGCTGCTTCACGTGCAGGGCAAAACGCCCACCGGCGCCAGAACGGAGCCGGCTCCTTACAATGAAGGACTGCTACGATGACCAATTCGGTCAACACCAATGTCGGCGCCATGGTTGCGCTGCAAAACCTGAATCAGACCAACAACGACCTGCAAACGACTCAAGCCCGGATCAACACGGGCAAGAAGATCAACAACGCCAAGGACAACGGCGCCGTCTGGGCTATCGCTCAGAACCAACGCGCCGCCTCCCAGTCGCTGAATGCGGTTCGTGAATCGCTGCAGCGTGGTCAATCGACGGTGGACGTGGCCATCTCGGCCGGTGAAACCGTTTCCGACCTGCTCCTGCAGATGAAGGAAAAGGCTCTGGCCTCGGCCGACGCCTCGCTGGACACCAACAGCCGCACCGCCCTGAACGAAGACTTCAAGGCTCTGCGCGACCAGCTCAAGAAGGCCGTGGACAATGCCGAATTCAACGGCATCAACATGGTCAAGTCGGGCGGCACGACGATCGCGGCCCTGGCGAACTCCGATGCGACCTCGAAGATCACGGTTGCGGCCCAGAGCCTTGCCCTGGGCGGCTCCAACGTGACCGTCGCCGCGGCGGGCACCATCGGCACGATCACGTCGGCGACGGCGATGATCGCGACGGTGAACACGTCGATCACCAACGTCTCGACGGCGCTGAGCAAGCTCGGCACCGGCTCGAAGTCGCTGGGCTCGCACCTGGACTTCGTCAACAAGCTTCAGGACTCGATCGACGCCGGCGTGGGCAACCTCGTCGACGCCGACCTGGCGAAGGAAAGCGCCCGCCTCCAGTCGCTGCAGACCAAGCAGCAGCTGGGCGTCCAGGCGCTGGGCATCGCCAACCAGTCCTCGTCGATCCTGCTCGGCCTCTTCCGTTAAGGCCTGGCGCCGGGGAGCCGCCCGCGCGGCTGGCCGGTTCATCAGTTGCATCGGCGGGCGGGGGAAACCCCGTCCGCCGGTCGCACTAAGTCTGGAGCGCTGTACGCCAGTTCAGCGAAGGAGACATGGACAGTAAGGCAACGGCCGTCGCGCCCGCGCCGGTGTCCGCAACGACCCAGCCGCAGCCTGTCGCGCCCGCCCAGAGCGAGCCGCCGGCGGCGAAGGGTCCGGACACGGTCGAGATGCGACTGGTCATCGAACAGGATCAAGCCACCGGTTCCTACGTCTACAAGACGATCAACCGGGTCACCGGCGAGGTCATCCAGCAGCTTCCCAGGGCCGAGATCCTGAAGTTGCGGGACGCCCTCCAATACGAGGCCGGCTCGGTCATCCAGACCAAGGCCTGATCCGGGAGCTACGGCTGCCTCCTGAACCGGGACAAATTGTCCCAACCGCCCCAGGCGCGCCTGGCGGCGGCGAACGTCGTTAATGTTGTTAACCATATTGGAACCAGGGCTTCCTAGCCTGAAGCCACGTCCGGGTAGCGAGTCGCTGCCGAGGGCGTCCCGCCGCTAGGAGAGCGTCATGACGATCAGCGTCAACACGAACAAGTCCGCGCTGACCGCGCTGCAGAACCTGAACCGGACCAACGACGAGCTGGCCAACACCCAGAACCGCGTCAACACCGGTCTTCGGATCGCGAACGCCAAGGACAACGCCGCCGTCTGGGCCATCGCCCAGGGGCAGCGGGCCGACATCGGCGCCCTCGGCGCGGTGCGCATGAGCCTGGATCGCGCCCAATCCATCGCCGAAGTGAGCATGACCGCGGGCGAGACCATCTCCGACCTGCTGGTGGACCTGAAGTCCAAGGTCGTCGCCGCGATGGACACCTCGCTGGATACGGCCTCGCGCACGGCGCTGAATTCCGACTTCCGCTCGATCCTGCGCCAGATCACCCAGGTCGTGGCGAACGCCACGTTCGACGGCGCGAACCTCCTGGACGGCTCGGTGGGCGCCAACATCCAGTTCCTGGCGAACGCCGAGGCGACGCAGCGGATCACGCTCTCGACTCAGAACATGTCGCTGGGCGGCGGTATCCTGACCGTGGCCTCGACGGCCTCGATCACCACTGTGACGCTCGCCACGGGCGTTCTCGGCTCGCTGAACACCTCGATCAGCCAGGTGAACCAGGCGCTGGGCAACCTCGGCTCGCAGGGCAAGCAGATCGAGGCTCACCTGGGCTTCGTCTCCAAGCTCACCGACGTGCTGGAAGCTGGGGTCGGCAACCTTGTGGACGCCGACCTAGCCAAGGAAAGCGCTCGCCTCCAGGGCCTGCAGGTGCAGCAGCAGCTGGGCGCCCAGGCGCTGTCGATCGCCAACCAGGCGCCGCAGATCGTGCTGCAGCTCTTCCGCGGCGGCTAGGCCGCCAGACGTTTCCGTTGGGGCGTACGAGGGCCTGGGCGCGTGTCGCCCGGGCCCTTTTTCCTGTCGCCTTAGCAACCCGTAAACGATCTGGGCCCTAGGGTCTGAATGGCGGAATAGCTAACCGCCGAAGAGCGCCATGGTCACCCCGATCGATCCCAGTCTGCTGCTCGGCATCTACAACGCCCGCCTCGGCGTGAGCGGCGGCGCGGGCCTTTCGGGCCTGGGCTCCAGCGCGACCAAGAAGGTCGCGCCCACCGCCCCCTGGACACAGGAAACCACGCCGGCGGAGAGTTCTGCGGCCGTGAAGGCGGTCCTGGCGGGACGGAAGTTCGTCAATCCGAACTCGGCGCAACTCGATCTGCCGGGCGCCAGCGACGACTACCGCAAGCTCTTCTCGCTCTACCAGGGCCTCTCGACGCTCCAGGGCGTTGTCGACCAGTATCAGAAGAAGGGCCTAACCAGCCCCGAGCAGGCGCGCATCGCCAAGACCTTCTCCAGCGGGCTGGACGAGATCCTGACCTACGCCAAAGGCGCGAACCTCGACATGGTGCGCCTCACGGCCGGCGACGTCGGCGCCACCACCAAGACGACGGCTCCAGTGGCCGCCAAGAAGACCGAGTACACCACGGCGCCGATCTTCGCCGGCACCAGCAACGATGCCGTCCCGCAGTTCGCCGGCGATGTGAAATTCCAGATTGCGGTCAAGCGGTCGGGCGTAACTTATAATGTGGACGTCGACCTCAACGACATGGGTTCGGACACCCGCTCGGTGGCCAATGTCGTCAACTTCATCAATGGCAAGCTGCAGGCCGCCGGCGTCGATACGCGGTTCGCGACCCAACGCCTGCCGGGCGCAGAGAAGACGGTCGTCGCCAACGGCAAGACCATCAGCCTCGGTCCCGGGCCGGACCAGTGGGCGTTCAAGATCAAGCCGAACGGCGAGACGGTGACCTTCGGCGCGGCGGCCACCGCGCCGGCCGTCTACATGACCCAGAGCGTCGGCGACCCGAACCCCGACGGCAAGACGACCACCAACGACAGCCGCGCGGTTCAGCAGTTGCTGAAGTTCCAGACCGAATCGGCGGTGGGCGTAGGCGATCCCGTGCAGGGCCAGAACGACGCCAACTGGGTCGATGGCCGCGCCTTCGCCAAGACGCTCGGTCCGGAGATCAAGACCGTCCGCCAGAGCAAGGTCGGGCCGGACGGCTCGGTCTACATGCTGGCCGACGTCGTCAACAAGACGGGCGGGCAGGAGATCAAGGGCGACCAGGACGTGGCGCTCCTGAAGTACGACGCCGCCGGCAACCTGCTCTTCACGCGCACCCTCGGGGCGTCTGACACAGCCACCGGCCTGGGCCTGGCGGTCTCGGCCGACGGCAAGATCGCCATCGCCGGTTCGGTGACCGGGACGCTGAACGGCGCGCAGGAAGGCGCGCTGAACTCGGGCGCCACCGGCACGTTCGCCAAGGAGACGGACAGCTTCGTCACGGTGTTCAATGCCGACGGCGAGGAGGAGTGGACCCAGCGCCGCGGGGCGCGGCTGGCGGACGAGGCCAGCCAGATCACCTTCGGCGACAACGGCATGGTCTATGTGGCCGGCCGCTCGAAGTCGGCGCTGCCCGGCGGCTCCCAGATCGGCGGGTGGGACAGCTACATCGAAGGCTTCGGTCCACCGTCCACCGCGCTCGCCACCAAGGGCAAGGTCCCGGCGACCTTTACGATGAACTTCGGCTCCGCAGGCGACGACCGTCCGGCGGGCATGGTGCTAGACGGCACGAACCTGGTGACCGCCAGCGTCGAGAACGGCCGCGCGGTGCTGCGCCGCTTCGACATCTCGTCGGGCTCGCCGGTGCTGACCTCGACCCGCGACCTGGGCGATCTGCAGGGGGGCGACATCGCCGGCCTGGCGCTGGACGGTGGCGACGTGGTCATCGCCGGCTCGACCGCAAACGCCTCGCTCGCGGGCGGCGGCGTGGGGGCTGGTGCGCACAACGGCGGCCTCGACGCCTTCGCGGCGCGGATTCCCAAGGACCTTTCCGCCGGCGGTTCGATCGCCTTCTACGGCGGGGCCGGCGACGATAGGGCCACCGGCCTGACAGTGTCGAACGGCAAGATCTACATCGCCGGGTCCGCCGGGACCGGCGACGTTGAAGGCCAGGCGGCGGTCGGCAAGAAGGACGGCTTCCTTGCCCAGATCGACACCGCCACGGGCGCCGTCGCCTGGCAGCGGCGGTTCACCGGCAAGGACGGCTATGCGGCGCCCACCTCGATCGCGATCGACGCCACGGGCGCGAGCTCGCTGGACCGCCTCGGCCTCCCGAAGGGCACGCTGGACCTGGTGGACAGCCAGCGCATCACGGCCGGCAGTTCGCTGCGTCCGGGCGAACAGTTCCAAGTGCGGGTGGGCACGGGGCGCTTCCAGACCGTGACCATCGAGAACAACGACACGGTCGACACCCTGGCCCAGAAGATCAAGCGGGCCACGGGTTTCCAGGCGAAGGTCACGGTCGGCACGTCCGAAGGCGTGCGCAAGATAACCGTCGCGCCGCTGAACGACCGCACCATCGTGGAGTTCGCGGCCGGCAAGGACGGCAAGGACGCCCTCGAACTGCTCGGGATCCCGGAGGGGATCATTCGCAAGACCGAGGTGGACGACAAGGGCGTCAGCCGACCGGCGGACGGCAAGGGCCAGATCTTCGGCCTGGGCCTCGAGGCCGACCTGAACCTCGATAACGAGACCGAGATCGCCCACACCGTCGCCGATATCGCGACGGCGATGGGCGTGATCCGCAAGGCGTACAAGGAACTGGTGGCGCTGGCCTCGCCCAAGACCGCGCAGGCGACCGCCGCGGCCGCGGCTGCGTCCGGGCCCGTGCCGGCCTATCTGACCAACCAGATCGCCAACTATCAGGCCGCGCTCACCCGCCTCGGCGGCTAGATGGCTTGAAAGGCCGTCTCCAGGGGGCTAGCCAGACGCCATGGAGACGCCTCCGGCCCCCGAGCGCCCTGAAGATCCCCGACCGGCGCGCCGGGGTCCGCCACTTGTCGTACTCGGCGGATTGGGCGCGCTGCTCGCCGGTGGCGCGATCGCCTGGGTCCTCGTGTCGGGCGATCGGGGATCGGCTCCGCCGCCGGCCTCGGAGGGCGGCCTCGTTATCGATTCGAGCGCGGCCGAGGACGGCAAGATCGACGCCGGCAAGCCGCTCCGCTGCTTCGTGCAGGGCCAGTTCGTGGGCGAGCTCACCCTGACGGACTGCGCGCGCCGCAACGGCGTGGCCACCGACGCGCTCGACGTCGGTCTGGACGAGACCGGCGCGCTCGCCGCCGCGCAACAGGCCGGCGCCCAGCTGGTCCCGCTGCCGCCGGTGGAGGAGGGGGCCGTCTCGACGACCGAGGAGTCCTCGCTCCCGCCGGCGGAGGCCTCGACGCCTGTCGAGGACGCCACCCAGGCCGCGGTTTGTTGGCGCCACGGCGGCGGCCGATGGCGGCGTGTCCCCGAAGCGGGCGACCTGAACGCCTGTGTGCAGACACTGTTCGCCGGCCGCTGCGAGCGTCCGGGGGGCGCTACCTACGGGCGCTTCGGGACCCAGACGCTGCGGCTCGTGGCCGGCAAGGTTGAGATCTCGGACGACAACCGCAGCTTCCGCACCCTGGCCCCGCAAGCGCCGGATTGCAGTCTGCCGCCCGTGGGGTAGGTTCGGCCCATGTCGCCGAAGCCGCTCCTCGTCCTCGCCGCCGCCGCCCTGGCGCTCTCCGCCTGCGCCAAGAAGACCACCCCGCCCGGCGACGCCGGCGTCTGTTACCACGTGGTCCCGCAGAAGGACGGCTCGCTGAAGTACAACAAGCTGGTCCAGGCGAAGAGTCTGGAGGTCTGCGCCGCGAACCTCGAGGCGATGCGTATCAAGTTCCTGACCCTGGGCGGAAACCAGCAGGAGATCTACGGCGCCTACCAGGCCAACTTCCTGTTCCTGCAGAAGGAAGGCGTCTTCACCTCCACGTCGTTGGAGGGGCCTCGCTATGTCGCCCTGGTCCGTACCGGCGACGGACGTCTGGCGATCCCGGGCGCCATGCCGCAGACACCGTGAGTTAGCGGCCATTCTGCTGTGGACGGTGCGGAACAAAAATAGAACTTAAGCTTGTTAACGGATTTGCGACCGGCTAGCGTGCGCGCCGGCGACGAACTCGCTTTCTACGGAAACCAAGGAACACATCGAAATGGCGGGCAGCGTCAACAAAGTCATCCTGATCGGCAACCTGGGCGCCGATCCCGAAATCCGCTCGCTGGGCTCGGGCGACCGCGTCGCCAACCTCCGCATCGCCACCTCCGAGACCTGGCGCGACCGCAACAGCGGCGAGCGCAAGGAAAAGACCGAGTGGCACCGCGTGGTGGTGTTCAACGAGAACATCGTGAAGGTCTGCGAGAACTACCTGCGCAAGGGCTCGACGGTTTACATCGAGGGCGCGATCCAGACCCGCAAGTGGACCGACCAGTCGGGCCAGGAGAAGTACTCCACCGAGATCGTGCTGCAGAAGTTCCGCGGCGAGCTGACCATGCTGGGCGGCCGCGGTGGCGACGCCGAGCAGGGCGAAGGCGGCGGCTATTCGGGCGGCGGCAATTTCTCGTCGGGCCCGCGCCAGTCCAGCTCGCGCCCCAGCGAAGACTTCTCGGCCAACCTGGACGACGAAATCCCGTTCTAATTCGCGGCCGGGAACTCGGCGCGCAGCGCGGCGCCGATGCGCGCCATCACCCTGTCCCACGCGTAGCCGTCTGCCTCCGAGAAGGCCCGGGCGCGCGGGTACCAGGGAAAGGCCTCGGCGCCGAGCCGGGGCCAGGCGTCGGGGGTGGTGGCGAACCACGTCTCGGCCCCGACCGCCGCCGCGATGTTGGTCGTCGCCGTCGCGGGTCCAACGACTAGGTCCAGCGCCGAACAGAGGGCCGCGATCTCGTCCAGGTCGGTGCGCAGATCGATGCCGGGCAGGACCCGGATGTCCGCGCCGGTCGCCTGGGCGATGGCGCGAAGCTCGTCGGCGCTGTCGCCGAGCTGCAGGCTCACGAAGGTCACTCCGGGCGCGGTGAACACCGGCGCCCAGTGGTCAAGCGGCGGGTAGAATTTCTGTCGCTGGGACGTCATCAGGAGGCTGCGCCAGATCACGCCCACCTTGGGGCCGGGGCCGAGGCCGGCCAGAACGCCTCGCCAGTGCTCCACGCGGTCCGGATCGGGCCGCAGGAAGGACGGCGCCGTCGGGAAGCCGGCGAGTTCGCGGCGGCGCTCCCTCAGGAAGTCGCCGATCGGCGCCCAGGTGTCGTAGGCGTCGCCCATCAGGCCCGGAACACTGCGCACGGCGCGGCCCGCCTCGCGCCGGGTGTCGTAGGCGAGGACGGTCGCGGCTGGGAACGAGCGCTGGAAGAGGCTCACCAGGCGTGGCTCCACGGCCACCAGCATTCGGCCGTCGGGACCCACATCCCGCGCGACGTCGCCGAGCACATTGGCGAACAGCACCTCATCGCCGAGACCCTGCTCGCCCATGACCAGCACGCGGCGCCCCGTGAGCGGCTGCCCAGGACGCCACCGTTCGCCCAGGAATTCGTGGCGCACGAAGTCGGGATAGGCCTCTTCGTTGCGAACGTCATAGGCGTCCCAGCCCGCTCCGATCTCGCCGGCCGTCAGCAGGAGCAGGGCCCGGGCGTAGCGATACATCGCGCGCTGGGCCAGGCTTTCGCCGCCCAGGGCGATGGCCTGCTCGGCGTCCCGCAACGCGCCGCCGATGTCGCCCACGGCCTTGCGCGCATTGGCGCGGTTGAAATGGCTGGCGTGGAGATCGTTCTGCAGACGCAGCGCTTCATCGAAGAACACCAGCGACTGCGCCGCCTGGCCCGACTCGAACAGCACGCATCCCAGGGTGTTCCAGAGCAGCGCCGAGCCGGGGTTCGCGGTCAGGGCCGTCTGCAGCAGGCCGATGGCCTCGTCGAACCGCGACTGTGCGCAGTACGCGTAGGCCAGGTCGTTGGCGATCTCCAACGACCCGGGGTCCTGCTGGCGACCGCGCAGCAGGAAGCGTTCGGCCAGCTCGGGCATGTCCAGCAGGCTGGCCAGCCGGGCGAGGTCGCGCGCCAGGCCGGCGTCGTCGGGCGCCAGGGACTGGGCTTCGCCATAGGCCTCGAGCGCGCCCGCGTAGTCGCCGATCTTCTCGAGATACAGGCCGGACAGGCGCCAGGCCTGGGCGCTCCGCCCATCGATCCTCGTGGCTTCCCGGGCGAGGCGTGCGGCCTCGGGCAAATCCTTGCGGCGCTCGGCGTCTACGGCCCGGCGCAGCAGGTCGTCCGCCGTCCGGCTCACAGACGCGTCCTGAGCGACCACAACTCCGGGAAGCAGCGACGTTGCAGGGTGCGCTGGAGATAGCTCGCGCCTTCACTGCCGCCGGTGCCCCGCTTGCCGCCGATGATCCGTTCGACGGTCAGCACGTGCTTGTGCCGCCAGGTCAGCAGGGCGTCGTCCAGGTCCACCAGCTTCTCGGCGAGCTGGTACAGCTCCCAATAGCGCTTGGTGTCGCGATAGACCGTCAGCCAGGCCTCCTCGATCGCCGGATCCGGCTCGTAGGGCTGCGTCACGTCGCGCTGCAGCACCTCGGTGGGCACATGCAGGTCGTGGGCGGCCAGGCGGTGAATGGCGTCGTCATACAGGCTGGGCCCTTCCAGCGCGTACTTCAGCGCCGCCATGGCCTCGCTGCCCTCGTCCTGGAACGCCAGGAACGAGGCGTCCTTCAGGCCCAGCAGGTATTCCAGCGTGCGGAACTGCCAGGATTGGAAGCCCGAGCTGGTCCCCAGCCCGGCGCGGAAACTGAGGTAGTCGGCGGGCGTCATCGTCGCCAGCACGTCCCAAGACAGGGTCATGATCGTCTGGATTCGCGAGACGCGGGCCAGGGCCTTGTAGGCCGGCTCCACCTCGTCGGTGCGGATCAGGCGCTTGGCCAGCCGAACCTCGTGGATGATCTCCTTGAGCCACAGCTCCTTCGTCTGGTGGATGACGATGAAGAGCAGTTCGTCGTGGCGGTCGGTGGTGGGATGCTGGGCGGCGAGCAGCTGGTCGAGGCCCAGATAGCCGGCGTAGGTGATGTTCGTCGTCATCTTGCCGCCTGAGGGACGCGCGCCGGGTGAGCCTGTCAAGTCGGCGGCTAGCCGCCCCCCTCAGGCTTCGGTTCGGGCGCCGGACAGGTGTCGCCGAGGCGGCGCGCTTCGGTGGACGCCTTGCCGGCGATGTCCAGGCCCAGGAACTCGGTGGCGATCTCCGCCGTCAGGTTGAAGCTGGTCGGCGTGTAGGCCCCCGAGCCCTGGACCGCGACCTTGCGGCCCTTCTTGCTGACGCAGGTGCCCTTCAGGGTGATCCGGCCGCCGGAGAAGACCTTGGTGGGATAGCTGCAGGCGTAGTGGCGGTTCGAGGGGCCCGCGAGGAACTTGTCCACGTCGGCGGGCGTGATGCAGCGCTTCTCGGTCTTGGTCTGCTTGATCGGCGACAGCAGCCGGTTGGTCGATTCCCAGTAGCCGGGGAGGATGGTCGTCGCGGCCACGGCGCTCGCCGGTGCGGTGACGGCGAGGGCGACGAGCAGGATGGGCAGGGATCTCATGAGGCGGCGCACTCTACGGCTGATTCCGGCGCGAGCATGACCGCTGGTCGATGAACCGCACCTTAGGCGCCTGAGGCGGCCGGCTCCGCCTTGGCGAGGTAGGCGAGGTTGCGATCACGGATCGCCTGACCTTCCTCGTCGTACAGGAAGGGCAGGAAGGCGTAGCGGCGACCTCGGGTGACCGGCGTCGCCTCGTGAAGGAGATTGCAGGCGAAGACCACGGCGCCGCCGGTGGGGGGACGATAGGTCCGGTCGCCGAACTCGGGGAAGCGCAGGTCGCCGCCCTCGAATTCCTCGGCGTTGAGGTTGATCGAGCAGGCGAACCGGCGGTGGGCGGTGGCGAGGGTCTCGTTGTCGCGGTGGGGCCGGAAATAGCCCCCCTCCGCCGCGTCGTAGCAAGCCACGATGTGGCGCTCGACCCGCGTCGGGCGGAACTGGAACGTGCGGGTCATCATGGGCGAAAGGATGAGGTCCAGGCGCGCAACGACCTCGCTGCGCAGGGCCTCGTGATCGTGCAGGTTGACGTCGCGCCGGCTCTTCATCGGATCCAGTACGCCGACCGTGCGCCCGTCTATGTCGCGCATGACCCCAGACGGCGCGCCGCCCTCTTGCTCGTACAGGTCGATCAGCCGGCGGCAGAACGCGGGATCGAAGACGCGAGGGACGATAAGGGCGGGCGCCACCAAGGTAACGCCCGCGTAGGAGGCAAGCGGCGGCAGGCCGGCGGCCAGGCGGTCGAACACGGGGCCAGGGGCGTGGAGCGGGGCCAGGGCCACCACGCGCATGGCCGGGTCGCAAAGAACCCAGGCGCCCTCGTCGGGCGCGAGGTGGAACGTGGGGCCGACCTCGTCTCGCGGGTCGAAGAACCAGCGCAGGGCGGGCTCGTCGGCCGGCAACGCCGGCCCGTCGGTCTCGCGCGCGATGAAGAAGGCCGCCGCGAAATGACCGTCGAACCCGGCCAGCAGGGGCCGAACCGCAGCATAGGCGGCGTCTCGGCGATCGGGGTGGCGGGGCAGGAACCCGAGCAGAAGATGGCGGCCCGCCACGGCCGAGAAGTGGAACTTGGGGTTGGTCCGCGAAGCGGCGGTGAAGGCCGGCGCCATGTCGCCCGGCGCCAGAGGCGGCAGCGTCCAGCGACTGGTCATGCGGACGCCTTTTCGGGGAGCGCCGCGACGCGGGCGTTATACGCGGCCAGGATCGCCGCGCCCGCCTCATCGTAGAAGAACGGGAGGAAGGCGTAGCGCCGCCCGGCGGTGACGGCGGTGGCCTCGTGCGTCATGCCGCAGGAAAACACCACGGCGCCGCCCTTCGGCGGGCGGTAGGTGGCGGGGCCATATTCGTTGAAGCGCAGGTCGCCGCCCTCGAAGCCGTCGTTCAGGTTCAGCGAACAGGCGAATCGCCGATGGGCCGTGCCCTGGGTGTTGTTGTCACGGTGCGGGTGGAAGACGGCATTTTCTGCCGCGTCGTAGCAACTGACCAGGTACCGCTCGATCCTGGTGACCGTGAAGCCCAGACCGCGCCTGATCAGCGGGTAGAGACGCCGCTCCAGCCGCTCGCGGACGGCGTCCTGCAGCTCGGGGTCCTGGACCCAGATATCTCGGCGCTTCTTCAGGTCATCCATCACCGGCACGGTCCGGTCGCCCGCATCGCGCATCACGCCTGTGAAGGCGCCTCCGTCGGCCTCGTGCCGGGCGATGAGGGC
Source organism: Phenylobacterium sp. FG114 (assembly GCF_057809855.1). NCBI lineage: Bacteria > Pseudomonadati > Pseudomonadota > Alphaproteobacteria > Caulobacterales > Caulobacteraceae > Phenylobacterium > Phenylobacterium sp. FG114. The sequence continues at coordinate 35,633 of NZ_JBMDKU010000012.1, forward strand.
TTCGCACAGTTCAGGCTCGAAGATGTTGGGCGCGATCAGCACGGGCGCGTGCAGGGGCACGCCGGCGTGGTCGGCTGGCGCAGGCAGGGCGGCGACGCGGGCGAACATCCCCTCGGCGGCTTCCAGGGGCTCGACGGCCAAGGCGCGCAGAGTCGGGTCGAGCAGCAGCCAGTGCGGCTCGGGACCATAGCGCTGGGTGATGGCCCCGCGCGCGTCGAGCATCCAGCGCAGGCCCCGGACGTCGCGGAGGCCCGCGCTCATGGCCGGATCGCGGTAGATCACCAGGGCGACGGCCTTCGCCTCGTCGAACAGCCGCTGGTTCGCCGACAGGGCCCGAAGCGCCGCGACCTGGGCGCCTGGCTCCTGGGGCAGGAACAACATCAGCACGTAGCGGCCGGAGGTCGTCTCGAAGGCGAACTCGGGGTTGCTGGGCGTCGGGGCGATGAACCACGGCGCGGTCTGGCCAACGGCAAGCGGCATGGGCGCAAACTAGACAGTCGAAGCGCCGGCGTCACGCGGGCCGCCTGCCGCAGCCTCGCGCGTACACGCGTATACGCGCACGAGCGTACGCGCGAAGTGGCGTATGCGTCTTCCGGGTGCTAACTGGAACACCTACCTAACAGTCCGATTCGAACGGCGTTTCCTTCCCTTGACCGACGACAGCACTACGACCCCTCCCGAACACGCGCCCGGGGGCATCGCCCCTATCGCGATCGAGGACGAGCTGAAGCGCTCGTACCTCGACTACGCCATGAGCGTGATCGTCAGCCGCGCGCTGCCCGATGTGCGCGACGGCCTGAAGCCGGTGCACCGGCGCATCCTGTTCTCGATGGGCGAGCAGGGGCACACGCCCGACCGCAGCTATGTGAAATCCGCCCGCGTCGTCGGTGACGTGATGGGTAAGTATCACCCGCACGGCGACGTCGCGATCTACGACACCTTGGTGCGCCTGGCGCAGCCATTCTCGATGAGCCTGCTGCTCATCGATGGCCAGGGCAACTTCGGCTCGGTGGACAACGATCCGCCGGCGGCCATGCGCTACACCGAGAGCCGCATGACGCGGGCCGCCATGGCGATCCTGGCGGACCTCGACAAGGACACGGTCGACTTCAAGGACAACTACGACGGCTCCGAGCAGGAGCCCGTGGTCCTGCCGTCGCGCATCCCGAACCTGCTGGTCAACGGCGCGGGCGGCATCGCCGTCGGCATGGCCACCAACATTCCCCCGCACAACCTGGGCGAAGTGGTCGACGCCTGCCTGGCCTATATCGACGACCCCGACATCGGCCTGGACGCCCTGCTCGACATCGTGCCGGGCCCCGACTTCCCGACCGGCGGCCAGATCGTCGGCCGCACCGGCCCGCGCACGGCGCTGATGACCGGCCGCGGCTCGGTGATCATGCGCGGCATCGCCAACGTCGAGGAGATCCGCAAGGATCGCGAAGCCATCATCATCACGGCGATCCCGTACCAGGTGAACAAGGCCGCCCTGGTCGAGCGCATCGCCGAGCTGGTCCGCGAGAAGCGCGTCGAGGGCGTCGCCGACCTGCGCGACGAGTCCGACCGCCAGGGCATGCGCATCGTCATCGAGATGAAGCGCGACGCCTCGGCCGACGTGCTGCTGAACCAACTCTACCGCTTCACGCCGCTGCAGACCTCGTTCGGGGTCAACATGCTGGCGCTGAACCGGGGTCGGCCCGAGCAGATGGGCCTGCGCGAGATGGTCACCGCCTTCGTGGATTTCCGCGAAGAGGTGGTGGTCCGCCGCACCAAGTTCGAACTGTCCAAGGCGCGCGATCGCGGCCACGTCTTGGTGGGCCTGGCGATCGCCGTGGCCAACATCGACGAGTTCATCCACATCATCCGCTCGTCGAAGGATCCGACCGAGGCGCGCGAGCGGCTGGTGGCCAAGGACTGGCCGGCGGGCGACATGCTGCCCCTGGTCGAGCTCATCGCCGACCCGCGCACCCTGGTGATCGACGGCAAGGAGATTCGGCTCACCGACGAGCAGGCGCGCGCCATCCTGGCCCTGACCCTTTCGCGCCTGACCGGCCTGGGCCGCGACGAGATCTTCGGCGAGGCGCGTGAGCTGGCCGAGACCATCCGCGGCCACCTGGAGATCCTGGCCTCGCGCGAGAAGATCATGGCGATCGTCCGCGAGGAGCTGGTGGCCGTGCGCGAAGCCTTCGCCGTGCCGCGCCGCACCGAGATCGTCGACGGCGACGCCGACGTCGAGGACGAAGACCTTATCGCTCGCGAGGACATGGTCATCACCGTGACCCACGGCGGCTATGTGAAGCGCACGCCGCTCGCCATCTACCGGACGCAGCACCGGGGCGGGAAGGGCCGCTCCGGCATGGCGACCAAGGAAGAGGACGCGGTCACCCGCGTGTTCTCGGCCAATACCCACACGCCCATGCTGTTCTTCTCCAGCGGCGGCAAGGCGTTCCAGCTCAAGGTGTGGCGCCTGCCGGTGGGCACGCCCACCTCCCGCGGCAAGGCCTGGGTCAACCTTCTGCCGATCGAGCCCGGGGAGAGCATCACCTCGATCCTGCCGCTGCCCGAGGACGAGGCGACCTGGGACCAGTACGACGTGATGTTCGCGACCCGCTCGGGGAACGTCCGCCGCAACAAGCTGAGCGACTTCATCGGCATCAAGCGCAACGGCAAGATCGCCATGAAGCTCGATGACGGCGACGCGATCATCGGCGTCGGCGTCTGCAACGCCGAGCAGAACGATATCCTGCTGACCACCGCGCTCGGCCGCTGCATCCGCTTCGCCACCGAGGACGTCCGCGTGTTCGCCGGCCGTGATTCCACGGGCGTGCGCGGCATCCGCCTGGCGGAGGGCGACAAGGTTATCTCGATGGCGATCCTGCGCGCCGTGCCGGCGACCCCGGCCGAGCGGGCCGCCTATGTGAAGCAGTCCAACGCCAACCGGCGCGCGACGAGCGGAGAGGGCGAGGACGTCGAGGACGTGGCGGCGCCGGACGACGAGGAAGACGTCGCCGACGAGGCGGCCCTGTCGGTCGAGCGGTTCGCGCAGCTGGGCGCGGCCGAGGAGATCATCCTGACGGTCTCCACGGAAGGCTACGGCAAGCGCACGTCGGCTTACGAGTTCCGTCGGACCGGTCGCGGCGGCCAGGGCCTGCTGGCCCAAGACCTCACCAAGCGCGGCGGCAGGCTCGCCGCCTCGTTCCCGGTGGATGATGGCGACCAGATCCTGCTGGTGACCGACCAGGGCCAGTTGATCCGCACGCCGGTGAGCCAGGTGCGCATGGTCGGCCGCAACACCTCGGGCGTGATCATCTTCCGCACAAGCGCCGACGAGCACGTGGTGTCGGTCGAGCGCCTGGCCGACCAGGGCGAGGACGACGTCGCCGAGGCAGAGACGCCCGACGCGAGCGGCGAGGGCGAAGGGCCGACGCCCGAGGGTGGCGAAGCCTAAGGCTTCTGCGCGGAATCCCTGGTTCCACCGGGGGTTCCGCACCGACCCTCACCCTGCGGGAGGTCGATTTCCGCTTGCCATTGTCGCGCCCGGCGGCGAAAGGGCGAGGGTCGAGTTGGGGGGATCCTGAACCGCATGACCCGCGTCGGACTCTATCCGGGCACTTTCGATCCCATCCACAACGGGCACACCGACATCTTGGGCCGCGCCGCCAAGCTGGTGGACAAGCTGGTGATCGGGGTCGCCATCAACGCCGGCAAGGGGCCGCTGTTCTCGCTGGACGAGCGCGTCGCCATCGTCGAAGAGGCGGTCAATCCGCTGCGGAACCAGACCGAGATCGTGGTCCAGCCGTTCGAAGGCCTGACCATGCATTTCGCGCGCGAGGTGGGGGCCCAGGTGATCGTGCGCGGCCTGCGCGCCGTGGCCGACTTCGAGTTCGAGTTCCAGATGACGGCGATGAACCAGCAACTCGACCGCGAGATCGAGACCGTCTTCTTCATGGCCGATCCGCGCCACCAGGCGATCGCTTCGAAGCTCGTCAAGGAGATCGCGATCCTGGGCGGCGAGGTGACCAAGTTCGTCAGCCCGTCGGTGAAGGACCGGCTGATGGCCAAGGTGGGCCGCGCCTAATCGCTGGCGAAGCGAGGCCGACCTCGCTACGAGAAGCGCCATGACGTTCAAGACGGTCCTGCTCGCCGCGGCGTTCGCGGCCCTGGCCACCACGGCCGCCGCCCAGAAGACCCCGCCCGCGCCGCCGCAGCCCGCGGCTCCCGCCACCGCCGACTGGCGCACGCCCAATCCCGACGACGTCCTGGTGATCGACACCAACAAGGGTCGGATCATCGTCGAGATGGTCCCCGAGGTGGCGCCGCTCTGGACGACGCGCGTGCGCGAACTGGCCCGCGAGCACTTCTACGACGGCCAGACCTTCTTCCGCGTCATCGACGACTTCATGGCCCAGACCGGCGACCCCGAGAACCGCGGCACCGGCGGCTCGACCAAGCCGGACGTGAAAGCCGAATTCCAGTTCCGCCGCGGGCCTGAGACCCCCTTCGCCCTGGCCGTCGACCAGAGCGTGGCCGAGGTCGGCTTCATCAAGTCGCTGCCGGTGACCACCCAGTCGATGATGCTGGCCCCGCTCACCCGCGACGGGAAGATCTCGGGCTACGGCCTATTCTGCCCGGGCGTCGCCGGCGCGGCCCGTGGCCAGGAGGACGACTCGGCCAACAGCCAGTTCTTCCTGATGCGCGAGAACTATCCGATGCTCGAGCGGCGCTACACAGCCTGGGGCCGGGTGATCTCGGGCCAGGACGTGGTGAAGGCCATCAAGGTGGGCGAGCCTGTGCCCGAGCCGCAGGACCGGATGGAACGCCTGCGCCTGCTGAGCGATATCCCCGAGAAAGATCGGCCGAAGATCCGCGTGATCGACCCGGCCGGAAAGTGGTTCAAGGCCGAGGTGGCCCGTGCGCAAGCGGCGAACGGTGCGAACTTCAAGGCCTGTGACGTGAACATCCCTGTCGAGGTGAAATGATGGACGCCGAAAACACCCTCCTGCTCGAGCTGGAAACCGGGCTCGTGAAGATCAAGCTGCGGCCCGACCTGGCGCCCCAGCATGTGGCCCGCATGAAGGAGCTGGCCCGCGAAGGGTTCTACGACGGCGTGGTCTTCCACCGCGTGATCCCGGGCTTCATGGCCCAGGGCGGCGACCCCACCGGCACGGGCACCAGCGGCTCGAACAAGCCGAACCTGCCGGCCGAGTTCTCGAAGGAGCCGCACGTGCGCGGCGTCTGCTCGATGGCCCGCACCGCCAATCCGAACTCAGCCAACAGCCAGTTCTTCATCTGCTTCGACGACGCGCGCTTCCTCGACGGCCAGTACACCGTCTGGGGCGAGGTGACCGAGGGCATGGAGCATGTCGACTCGCTGCCGAAGGGCGAACCGCCGCGCAACCCGGGCAAGATCGTCTCGGCCAAGGTCGCCGCGGACGCGTAACGCGCCATGGCGGCCCGCCTGAAGGTGTTCGTCACGTCGGACGGCCTGACCGACTATGTTGTGGCGACCACCTCCAGGCCCAAGGCGCTTGAGGCCTGGGGCAGTCACCAGGACCTGTTCAAGACCGGGCTCGCCCATGAGACCGACGACAAGGCGCTGGTGAACGCCGCCAGCGCCCAACCCGGCCGGGTGTTGAAGCGCGCGGCGGGCTCGCGGGCCACGTTGGAGAAGCTGAAGCCCGCCCGGCCGAAGGCCCCGACCAAGCCCAAGGGCCCCTCGAAGGCCGCGCTGAAGAAGGTGGCCGACCTGGAGGCGCGGGCGGCGTCGCTGGCCGCCGAACAGGCCGAGGAGCGGGCTGCGCTCGAGGCGCGCCAGGCCAAAGCTCGCGACCGGCTGGACGCGCAACTTGCGAAGGCCCGCGAGGCTCTGGACCGCCACTGAACTTGACGCGCGGGCCAGCGCGTGCGCTTCACCTCGCCCTCCATGCAACTCGCCGACTTCGACTTCCATCTGCCCGAGGATCGCATCGCGCTGCGGCCCGCGAACCCGCGCGATTCCGCCCGCCTGCTGTTGGTCCGGCCGGGCGCGCTGCTCCAGGACCTGCAGGTCCGCGACCTGCCGGGTCTGCTCCGCGCCGGCGATGTCCTGGTGGTGAACGACACCCGTGTGATCCCGGCCCGACTCAAGGGAGTCCGCGTCCGCGGCGAGAGCCGCATCGCCGTCGAGGCCACGCTGCACCAGCCCAAGTCGGGCCACGTCTGGACCGCCTTCATGCGGCCGGGGAAGAAGCTTGCGGTCGGTGACCGCATCCAGTTCGGCGAGACCGACGACCGCGCCTGCTTCTTGGGCGAGCTCGACGCCACGGTGCAGGCCAAGGGGGAGGGGGGCGAGGTCACCTTGGCCTTCGACCTTTCGGGCCCCGACCTGATGGCCGCCATCGCCGAGCGCGGGATGATGCCGTTGCCGCCCTATATCGCCGCCAAGCGGGGCGAGGACGAGCAGGATCGCGCCGACTACCAGACCGTCTACGCAACCGAGGACGGCTCGGTCGCCGCACCCACCGCCGGCCTGCACTTCACCCCCGAACTTCTCGCCCGCCTGGAAGCCAGGGGCGTGGGTTTCGAGCGCGTGACCCTGCACGTGGGCGCCGGCACCTTCCTGCCCGTGAAGGTCGACGACATCTCCGAGCACAAGATGCACGCCGAGTGGGGCGAGGTGGATGCCGAGACCGCCCGGCGCCTGAACGCCACCCGGGCGGCCGGCGGCCGCATCGTCTGCGTGGGCACCACGTCGCTGCGCCTCCTGGAAAGCGCCGCCGACGAGGACGGGACGATCCGTCCGTTCGCCGCCGAGACCGCGATTTTCATCACGCCCGGCTATCGCTTCCGCGTCGCCGACGGGCTGATGACCAACTTCCACCTGCCGAAATCGACCCTGTTCATGCTGGTCTCGGCCTTCGCGGGGCAAGAGACCATGCGCGCCGCCTACGAACACGCGATCGCGACCGGCTACCGGTTCTATTCCTATGGCGACTCCAGCCTGCTCTGGCGGGCCGCCTGATGGCCGGCTTCCCGTTCAAGATCGCGGCGACCGACGGCAAGGCGCGCACCGGCGTCCTCTCCACGCCGCGCGGCGAGATCCGCACGCCGGCCTTCATGCCCGTGGGCACCGCGGGCACGGTGAAGGCGCTGACCGTGGAGCAGGTGGCCGCCACCGGCGCCGACATTATCCTGGGCAACACCTATCACCTGATGCTGCGTCCCACGGCCGAGCGGGTGAAGCGGATGGGCGGGCTGCACCGGTTCATGCGCTGGGAGAAACCCATCCTGACCGACTCGGGCGGCTTCCAGGTCATGTCGCTGTCCAAGATCTCCAAGGTCACGGAGGAGGCGGTCACCTTCCAGAGCCACATCGACGGCAGTCGACACGCCCTGTCGCCCGAACGGTCCATGGAGATCCAGGCCGATCTGCTGGGGTCGGACATCGTCATGCAGCTCGACGAGCTCGTCGCGCTTCCGGCCACGCCCGAGAAGGCGGCGGACGCCATGCGCCGTTCCGCGAGGTGGGGACAGCGTTCAAGGAACGCGTTCGGCGAACGTGATAGTCAAAATCTGTTCGGCATCCAGCAGGGAGGTCTCGACCCCGCCCTGCGCGGCGAGTCCGCCGAGCGGCTGCGCGAGATCGGCTTCGACGGCTACGCGATCGGTGGGCTGGCGGTGGGGGAGGGCCACCAAGCCATGTGCGAGGTGCTGGATTTCGCTCCGGGCATGCTGCCGGAGGATCGGCCGCGATACCTGATGGGCGTCGGCAAACCTATCGACATCGTGGAAGCGGTCTGGCGCGGCGTCGACATGTTCGACTGCGTCCTTCCCACGCGCTCGGGTCGCCACGGCCAGGCCTGGACCTGGGATGGGCCGATAAACCTCAAGAACGCCCGCTTCGCCGAGGACGACAGTCCGCTGGACGCCGAAAGCGACGTCTCGGCCAGCCGCGACTATTCGAAGGCCTACCTCCACCATCTGGTGAAGGCCGAGGAGATCCTGGGCCAGGTGCTGCTGTCCTGGCACAACCTGGCGTTCTTCCAGGCGCTGATGGCCCGGATGCGCGCCGCGATCGCGGCCGGGACGATGACCGAGTTCCGCAACGCCTTCGTCGCGCGCCAGCCGGCGGCTAGCGGATCGGGTACTTCGGACTGAACGTGCTCTTGGTCGGCGGCTTGCCCGTGGCGGCGGCCTGCTTCTGCTGCACGATGGCGGCCTTCTCGTGCGAAGGCGTTGCGGGCGGGGTGCAACCCTTGGACTCGCCCAGACCCTTCAGGTAGGCGCGCCGCACGTTGCCGGCGACGATGGCGGACTGCACCAGCCGATCGTGCGCCTCGGCGCCCGAGAGCTTGCGCACGAAGCCGCGGAACGGGATCGCATCCGCCGCGAGGTCGCCCGCGACGCCCAGCGCCGTGGACTTGCCCCGGTCCATCAGGTTCTCGTCGCTGACCGGCACCTTGTCGATGTCCGGGCCCAGCGCCTCGTCCAGCGGGCGGATCAGCGCCACCAGCGCCACGCACTTGAAGCTCCTGGGCGGCCGGGCATAGGGATCATCCAGCGCCTGCAGCAACACGTCAGGAATCTTGGCGCGCACCACGTTGAGGTCCCGCAGGGGCGTCGTCGCCGCGCCCTGGACGCTCTCGCGCTTGAGCTGGTCCGACGTCTTCATCTGGTTCGCCGGATCCGGCGGAGGGGGAGGCGGCGCGGGCGGCGGCGCGGCCTTCTTGGGCGCAGACTTCGCGGCCGCGGCCTTGGTCGCCGGCTTGGTCTGGCCGACGGCGTGCCCCGCGAGGCCGGCGGCGACGGTCGCGACGACGATCATTCGGAGGAGGGACGAGCGCATGACCGGCCCACCATACGCCGCCTTGCGGCGCTGTTAAGGCCGAGCCTGCGAAAGCGTGCTGGACGCCCGCCTGGTGCGCCTGCGCGAGATCGAACAGGCTGGAGCGCGCACCAACGCAAAACCGGCTTCCACTTTTACCGCGCGCACTCTAGGTTCCGCCCCCTTCGCCGCACGGTTCACCCGAGCCGCGCGATGAGGGCCGGTAGCTCAGTGGTAGAGCATCCGACTTTTAATCGGATGGTCGTGAGTTCGAACCTCACCCGGCCTACCATCGCCGTTCGCCGGGCAGGCGGCCGGGCGCCCGATGGAAAAAGAAGCGGCGACTGAGAATTGACGTCTCAGCCGCCAGTTCGCACCTCCCCAGATGCACCGCTCACATAGCAGCGCCCGCAGGCGCCGCGCAGTACGGCGTTACCCGATTGGGGTAGCTTGGCTGTGGAGGGATGACCGCCCAAACGAAAGGGCCGGGGAACGCTCTCGCGCTCCGCCGGCCCCTGGCGCCCACCATAAGGCGGTTCGGATCAGTTGTTCGAGGTCGCGCCCTTGGCCAGGTAGGCGTCGAGCGCCTGGCGGGCGACGGTCTTGCATCCGCTGGCTTCGGCGGTGCGGACGATATCGTCCAGGGTGGTAAGGGTTTCTGCCGCCGGGCAGATGCCGCCCCGGCGGGCCCCGAAAGTGCGGCCGGTGGGCGGGGGCTCAACCAAGGCGCGCAGGGTCTCGAATCGTGCGCTGTCCGCGGAAGCCAGGCGGGCTCCCGGAAGGGTTGCGCCGGCGGTCGTGCCCTTGAGGGTCGTGACCTCGCCCGAGGCGCGCATCACGGTCAGGGTCTTGCCCGCGCCGAGCGGCACCTTGGCTCCGGCGTCGAAGGCTTGGCCGCGCTTGAACGCCGGATCTGTCGAGTTCACAACGATGTAGTCGCTCGCCGCTGCGGTTCCGCACACCGCAAGGGAAAGAGCAACTCCGATCAGTAGTTTACGCATCTGTCTTACCCCCGAAGGATATCTTGGATCGGTCCCGTGTCCGGCGAGCAAGTACCACATCGAAACCGTGAACGGTACCTGAACACTGTCTGTCGCCTTCATGTACGCGGCGTTGTGACGCGCAGACGCAGCAGACCGAACTTGGCCAGCCAGATCAGGCCACGTTCGATGAAGGGTCGCCTCTCGGGCGATATTGAGGCCAGAACGGCGCCGACCGTGCGTGGACCCCCCGACAGGCCCCCCAGGATCGCCATCGCCTCGTCCAGGCTGGGCAGTCGGGCGGCCTCCAGCCGGACCGACGGATGACCCAGCATCCGGGCGATCGCCTCGGCGTCCAACGGCGCGGCGAGCGCCACCGTGTCGCCTTCTGACAGGACCGAGGTGGGATAGGCGGCGAACATGCGGAAGGGGTCGGGGCGGTAGGGATGCTGGAGCGCCGGCTGGGGGGACGCGGCGGCCCGCCGACGGCCAAGCTCGGCCCAGAGCGCCTGGTACTGCGGGACGATCGTGCGCCAATCAAACACCTCCCGCGCATGGGCGCGGCCAGCCTCGCCCATGCGCCGGCGCAGGTCGGCGTCGGCGAACAGCGTGCCCAGAGCCTCGGCCGCCTCCGCGACGTCGACGGCGGTCAGCAGCGAGGCTGCGCCGACGTAGGTTTCATAGCCGACCATCCGCTCGGCATGCGCATAGGCCAGGTCCGACCCGAGGCCTGGCCGCGGCGCGGTGGTGCGGATGCGAAACCCGTCGACGCCGTGGCGCACCGTGTCGCGATAGCCGTCCCAGTCGCTCACCACGCAGGGCAGGCCGGCCGCCATGGCCTCCACTGGCGTGAGGCCGAAGGTCTCCTGGACGTTGTCGGACAGTGACAGAAAGACGTCGGCGGCCGCGACCACGTGGTTGCGCGTGGAAGCCAGCGCGTTCGGAGCCTCGCGGATCACCACGTCGGGCGCGAAGGCCGCCGCCGCGGCGCGCCACGCATCCTCGGCTTCGGGCCGCGGGCCGGCGCCGAACAGCAGCCAGTACACCGGTCGCCCCAACCGGCGCGCGGCGGCCTGCAGAGCCAAGCCCATTGGCGCAGGGTGCATCTTGGTGGCGAGGCTGAGCAGCCCCATGTGCAGCGCCACGGGCGCGTCGTCGGGTATGTCCAGTCGGGCGCGCCATTCGGCCCGCGCCGCCGGATCCCGGTGGAAATCGTCGGTGTGCACGCCCAGTGGGATGGTCACCAACTGGGCGGGGGGAACATGCGCGGCCCCGAAACGCGCCTGCAGATAGTCCGCGACGGAATCCAACAGGGATTCCACGGCCTTGCGGACGGCTTCGGAGGTGCAGACCAGGGCGTCCCACGGTTCCAGCGGCGCGGTCAGCAGCGCGCCGATCTCGTCGAGGATGTAGGCTTCCGCGATCGTGTGGGTGACGCCGGTGATCGACCACGAATGGCCACCGAACGCCCGTCGGGCCCAGGCCTCGCGTTGCAGCTCCGGCGTCGGAATATGCACGCCGCCGGCCGCGGCGAGGCCCCTCCGGTCCCCGCGCGGCAGCCACGTGACGGGCCGGTCCGTTCCGCCGAGGCGTTCCACGAGGGCGGCGAGTCCGGCCGGATCCTCGTCGGCCACGTTCCAGAGATGGAAGCGGTCCACCTCCGCATAGCGCAGGAAACCGCGCAGGAAGCCTTCGCCCGCCGCGTGGCGGCCCATCGGCCGCGGGCCCGAGGCGTCGTAGGCCTCGCGGGTGAACTGGATCGCGGCGTTGGCCATGCGGCCGCCGCGAGCCTAGCGGGCCGCGGTCTGGACGGACGCGCCCGGCATGGGCCGCGAGCCGTCGCCCACGATCGTGAAGGGCGCCCAGAAGTAGGGATGCGAGAACTGGGCGCTCTGCTGGAGCGCCTGCTGAGCATGGGCCATCGCGCCGGCCTGGTCGCCCGATGCGGCCGAGAACATGCCGGTCATCAGGCGCACGGTCGCCACCGAGTCCACCGACCAGTGCGAGACGATCAGCGACCGGCCGCCGGCGTAGATCACCGCGCGCGTCAGCCCGCCCAGGGCCTCGCCGCCGCCCTGGAGGCCGCTCGAGGCCGCGTCGCCGCCGGCGCCGCCCGTGTCGCAAGCCGAGAGCACGACAAGGTCGGCGTCCAGCTTCAGGTCCAGGATCTCGCTGGCGTCCAGCAGGCCGTCGGAGTCGCCCAGGCCGACCGACGTCATCAGCGCCGGCTCCGGCAGGCAGGCCGAGGGCTGTGGCAGCAGGCCGTGGGTAGCGAAATACAGCACCTTGTAGTCGGCCAGGTCCTTGCGCGACTTCACGGAAGAGTCGGTGAAGGCTGCGCCGGTGACGATCTGCTCGCCCTGGTTCCCGGCGATGCTGGCGCCGACCTGGCGGACCTCGTCGGCGGTGTCGGGCAGGGCAGGCATCTGCAGCAAGGCCAAGCGGGTGTTCTCGCAAACATTGCTGAGGTCACGTTCGCTGCGCAGGCTCACCGAGCGGCGGACCACAGAGGCGTAGGCCTGAGGGTTGGACCTTCCCGGGGCGGCGGGGTCGGCGAAGCCCAGGAAGCTCTTGCTGGCTTTCGAAGGCGCGAAGGCCCGCGACTGCATGAACGACGCCGCCGACAGCACCAGGGCGGAGTCCACCTTGGCGCCCAGCCAGGCCACCTTCCGATAGTCGGGGTCGGCGCCTGCGGCGACGCCGGCCAGGACGGCGGAGGGATCGGCCGTCACCAGCGCGCCCACGGGCAGCGAGATCAGCGCGCCGTCCGGTTCGTAAACGAGGTGCTTGGCCGCCATGACCTCGGAGGCCACGGGGCCGAACAACTGCTGGAAGAGCCTGTGGGCTCCGGCCACGTCGAAGGCCGGAAGGGCGTCTTCCGCCTCGAACGGTGCGCGCAGGCGGCGCACCGCCGCGCCGGCCGTCCCGCGGTTCAGCTCGATGGCGTAGGGCTTGGCGGCGGTCGGCGTGACCAGCAGACCGTAGCCCCGCGTGTCCAGCAGCAGAATCTTGACGTAGACCTCGTCCTTGCCGAGCGCCTTCTGCAGGTCGGCCAGTGAGGCCTCGGTCGAGACGAGCTGGGCATAGCGCGGATTGGCGGCCAGCAGCTGGGCCTCCAGCGCGTCGGATTGCCCCTGCAGCGCCTTCAGCCGGGCCTCCAGGTCCGTGCGCGCCTGGCCTTCGAAGGCGTTGGCGGCCTGCAGGTTGGCGGCCTGAGCCTCGGTGGCGCGCAGCTCGCGGCGGGTGTCCTCCAGGGCGCGGACGAGACCGGTCACGGCGCTGTCGCCCGACGCCACCCGGGCCGCCAGCTTCGAGACCGTCTGGGCGGTGGCGTTCGAGACTACGCTTGCCCCGGCGGAGAAGAAGCGGGACTTGTACTCGTCGGCCTTCGCCGGATCGGTCGCAATGCGCTTGAGCAGCAGGTCGAAATAGGGTGCGGCGTCGTCGGCCGAGGCGCCCAGCGCCCCCCGCTGAGCTTGGAACAGCTCGAAGGCTCGGGCGTAGGTGGCCAACGCGGCGTCTTCCTGGCCGGCGCCCACCTGGGCATGACCCAGGTCCAGGAGCAGGCCGCCCTCGGCCGCCGTTCCGGCGTGGCGCAGGCGGATGGTGCGGAGGGCGTCGTTGTACTTGCCGATGGCCGCGCCGGGCTGGCCCGAGTCCATGTCGATCTCGGCCAGGTCGGCCGAGATGCGGGCGCGCAGCCAGACGTTCAGGGCGCCATTGGCCTCGGCGGCGGTCAGGGTGCGGCTGGCGCGGGCCAGGGCCTCACGCGCTCCGGCGACGTCGCCCTGCGCGGCCAGGGACGACCCCATGACTTCCAGCGCCTGCGCGTCCTGCACGGCCAGGCGGTCGGCCGTGGTGACGCGGCTGCCGCCGATCACGTCGCGGCCGCCCGGACGGTTGTTGAGCGCCGAGGCCAGGTCGCCGCCGATGGCGAGGCCGTCAGGTCCCTGGGTCACGCCGGGACCAGACACGCTGAGCCCGCGTGTCGCGCGCACGTCGTCGCTGGCCCGCAGGGCCGCCTGGGCGGCGGTCACGGCGTCGGCGAAGCGGCCGGCGTTGCGCAGGTGCAGCGCGCGATAGGTGCGCGCACGGGCCGCCAGCAGCGGATCGCCCGCCACCGCCACCTGCGCATCGGCGTCGGTGAACAGGCGGTCAGCCTCGGCGAAGCGGCCGTTGTTCGACACGTTCAGGGCGAGGTTCAGCATTGCGTCGCCCAGCTCGGACGGTGGCGCGCGGCGGGCCTCCGCGTCCGCGACCAGGGCCTGGAAGTCCGTCTCCGCCTGTTCGAAGCGCCATTCGTTGTTCTGGACGTAGGCCCGGGCGCGTAGGCGGTTCGGATCGGCCGCGGCGGCAGCCTGCGACCGGGCGAGACCGCCGGTGGCGCCGCCGAAGTCGGCGGCGATCTCGGCGCTGGCCGCCGAGGTCTGCATTTCGGACATGGCCGGGGGGCGGGCGGCGCCCGCGACCACCTTCAGGCCGGCCTCGAGGATATCGGCGATCTGGGCGGCGCCCTCGGCGGCGTACAGCTGCCCGCCGCGGGCCGACGCATAGGCGAGATAGGGCGCCTGGCCTGCGGCGCTGCGGCAGGCGCGACGGTCGACGGCGCCCAGGCCCGCTACCGTCTGAGACTTGGTTTCGGAGCACTCGGCGCGACCGCCCAGCGCCGTCTGCCACGCGCTCGCGTCAGCGGCTTTGGGCAGGGCGTAGAGGCGGCCCAGGCTGCCTTCCCAGCCACGGCAGCGAATGCTCCAGGCGCGACGGCCCGCGGCCTGGACCACGGGGTCGTCATAGTCGCGCACCGCCTGGCAGACCGCCCCCGAGGCGGAGCTCTGGCCCAGCGGGATCAGGTCGGCGCGCGTTTGGGCGCTGGCGAGGGTGGGCAGCGCGGTCAGCATGGCCGCGCCGCTGAGTCCGAGGAGGAGGCTCTTCCGGATCATTTCGTCTGCCTGCGCTTGCGCCAGATTTCTTCGCTGCCCGTGCCGGTCACGACCGGGTCGGTGACGATCTCGTCGGTCGGCGGCTCAGCGATGCTGAGCAGGACGGGCGGGCTCGTCAGGGCTTCCGCGCCGAGGGCGTCCACTGTGGCGTCGGTCTCGTCGCCGTCGCCCAGCCGGTCCCGCGCCGTCAGGACGCCCGAGTTCATGTCGCCTGAGCCGCTTCCGCCGGAGGAGGGCGACTGGATGACCGGGCAGTTGCTGGTGCCGACGTCGCAGGCGTTGAAGCGGTACTGGGCGCCGTCGGGCCGGGAAGTCGGGTTGCCGTTGGCGTCCACCACAGTGAACGTAAGGCCGCTGCCCGCCGCAGAGCCGGTGACGACCTGGCCGTTCGAGCCGGCGATCGCGCCCCACAGTTCGACGATCCGCGGCGGGTCGATGATCAGGGCCGGGTTGAAGGCGCCGGTGAAAAAGAGACCCGCGGTGCCGCCGGTGCCGACCGGGGCGGTATTTTGCTGCACGGCCTTGCCGTCGGCGGAGACCTCCAGGCGACCGGTGGCGACGAAGACTTTTCCGACTTCATCGCCGATGGGGGCTGAGCCGACGGGTTGGCCGGCTGCGATGTCGATGGCGCCGATGGGGGTGCCCTGAATCAGGCTGATGAACCGCGGCGAGCCGAAGATGATGTCCTGCCGGGCCGCCAGCCGAACCTCGTTGAAGGCGCGAACGCCCGTGTAGTTGGCGCCGTTGTTGGTGAAGGTCGCCGTGCCCAGAGAGCCGCTGACCAGGATCGAGCTCGGACGCCAGGCGAGGTCGGTCGCATCGCCGATCCGCAGGAACCCGCCGCTCGCCGTCGGCGCCACGACGCCCTGGACCATGGCGCTGTTCCCCGAGCCCACCAGGAAGGCCACGTTCGGCGTATTGGCCGGGTTGATCGTCAGCGCCTGCAGGGTGAGGTCGCCGCGCGCCGAGCCCGTGGTCGACCCGGCGTAGAACCTGGTCTGGCCGGAGACCCGGAGCTGGCCGAAGTCGGAATTGTCGAACACGAAGCCCGAGCCGCTCGCGTCGCCGCCGACCCGCAGGGCGCCCGCCTTGGATTCGATCTGGGCGTTGGGGGCGGTGAGCACGCCGGTCAGGTCCAGGTCGCCCGCCGCGATGCGGATCGAATTGGCCGCGCTGGTCGCGCCGAGGGTGGCCTTGCCGGCCACGTCCAGGATCAGGTCGCGACCGGCGCTCAGCGGCGTTGAAGACGTGAAATTTCCGAGGGATGTGATTGAAAGATCGCGTGGAACCGCGCTGATCGTCGTCCCCAGGGATAGCGAAGAGCCCTGCACGATGAGGTCGCGCCCGGTCTTGAAGCTGGCGGTGGTCACGCCGCCGCTCAGGGCCCGCAGGGTCAGGTCTTCGCTGGCCGAGACGTTGCCCGCCGTCACCGTGGCGCCGACCAATGAGACCGACCCGGAATCGGCCCGCACGTCGGTCACCTTCAGCGCGCCCGCCGCGCTCACCGACACGTTGCGGACGGCGGTGAGCGAATTGGTCAGGGTGAAGTCCCCGGTCGTGCTGCCCACCGTCAGGTCGCGCCCGGCGCTCACCGACTCCAGGGTCACGCTCGGCGCACGCAAGGTCGCGTCGCGCGCGGCGGTCATCGAGAACTGCCCCGGCGTGGCAGTCGGAACATCGACGGCCGCGTCGCGTCCGGCGAGCACGGTCACGACGGTGGCGCCGCTCACGCCGCCCGTGCCGAGGCCGAGCTTGGCGTCGAGGTCCGTCGACCGCACCTGGACGACCCGGCCGTTGCCCGCCGTATCGGGGTTGTTCGAAAAGCCCACGCCCACCGTGTCGGGCGCGGAGCCGGTCAGGGTGGCGTTGGTCAGCGAGGCCGTGCCGTGGGTGGCCAGCACATAGATGTCGTCGCCCGCGGTTGCGGAGCCCACGATCGCGTCGCCGCCGGTGGCCACCACATACAGGTCTCCGGTCGTCGTGACCGTGCCGATCTTCGCGCTGGTGGTCAGGCCGAACACCTTGGGCGCCGTGATGGTCCCGACATCGGCCGCGCCGCGCAGGTTGACGACGCCGCTCGCCGTGATCGTGTCGATCCGCCCGGATGCGACATCGAGCGTGACGTTCGGAGCCGACAGGGTGATCGCGCCCGCGACGTCGCCCCCGGCGTCGCCGACGGTGATGCTCTGGCCGGCGGTGACGGTCAGGCCCTTCGGCGCGGAGATATTCTCGAGCCTCACGTCCACCGCCCCGGCGATCGCGCCCTGGCCCATGACGCCCACGCCCGCCAAGGTCACGCCACCAAGGGTCGAGGCGACGTCCAGAGCGCCGCTGGCGACCAGGGTGTTGCCTTTGACCGACCCGCCGCGAACGTTGACGTCGCGCGCGGCCGTGATCCCGCCCAACTCGATGCTCGCCGTCGCCGCGATGCGGGCGTCACGGCCGACGCTGATCGAGGAGACGGCGGTGGGATCGAACAGGCTGGCCACCAGCGCCGCCTCGTCGAGGTCGACGATCTCCACCGGCGCGAAGCCGAAGCCGTTGCCGCGGTCCTCCTCACAGATCCGCTCGCCGCACAGGTCGATGTTTTCCTGTTCCTCGATCGTCGGCGGGTCGACGAATTCGTCCAGAGGGCGAGGCCAGGGCCGGCCGATCACCTGGCCGACCTGGGTGATCCGCAGGTCGCGCGAGGCCGTGGCCTTGTTGAGGTAGATGTCTGTGTTGGACACGCCTTCCAGCGTGGGCGCCGCCTGGCGGCCGGCGATGCCGCCGCCGCCGGACAGGATGATGTCGCCGCCGTCGGCCTTGGCGGCCTGCGCCGTCACGAGGCCGTCGAGGTTGATGACGGCGCTGCCAAGGCCCGAGCGGTTCACGGCCGCCACGAAGACCGCGTTCGCCTTGGTCTGAGCGCCCAGGTCGAGCGGGATGCCGGCGTCGCTGCCGTCGAAGGCCGCCGGGACGATGAAGTCCACCAGGTCGAAGTCGCCGGCGGCGTCGGGGGCCAACCGGATCTGGAAATTGCGGGCCGAACCGTAGAGGACGCTGCCGTCGGTGGCGGTGACCACGGCGTTCGCCCGCGTCTGCACGCTGGGGCCCAGGAGCGCCACCATCCCGCCGTGCGCGGTCATGGTGGCGTTGGAAAGCACCATGATCTTGGCGCCTCCGATGACGTCGCTCCCGTTGAACGAGAACAGATTCGACGTCGGATCCAGGAAGCTCGCCCGGTCCGGATTGCCGATGGCCGCCAGGATGCCGCCGGCGTCCACCTTGGCCCCCTTGCCGAAGATGATGCCGCTGTTGGAGGTGAACCAGATGTTGCCGCCGGCCTGGCCGCCGACCTTGCCCTCGATCGTGCCTTCGATCTTGGTGAGTTGCAGGCCGCCGATCCGGTTCAGCACGATCCAGTTCTTGGCGCCAAAGTTGAAGCCGACGCTCTCGTTCGGCCTCACGTCGAAGCTGGCCCAGTCGATCACCGTGCGCGACGCCCCAAGGGTCACGTCGGTACGCGTACCGTCCGTCACGATCGTGGGCTGGGCGCCGCCGGCGTTGACCTGGGCGCTGCCGCCGACCGGCAGCGCGTGGCCGACCTGCGGCAACAGGCTCAGCCCGCAAAGCACGCCCGACAAGGCCGTGCGCGCCAGCAGGCCGCGGCGACGGGCAGGGGCCGTTTCGGTTTCGATAGACTTAGACATCTTGCTCCCCCTCCGCGTCACAGCAGGCTGGCCGTGAGCTGCACCAGCACACGGTCGCCGGGTCGCGGCCCGCCGGGATTGGTGGCGTGCAGCGGGTGGGCGTAGGTGATCTCGAGGTTGGCGCGGTTGAAGACGCGCAGGATCACGCCGGCGCCAACGGACGTGAGGCTGCGATCCTTCTCGAGTCCCGTGAGGGACGTCCGGTTGTTGGCCACATAGCCGGTGTCCACGAAGGCGTACGGCGCCGCCAGGATCTTGGGATGCAGTTGCACCGGGCCGTAGCGCACCTCGAACGCCGCCGAGACGCCCTTGTCGCCCAGCAAGGCCGCGGGATCGTAGCCGCGCCCGACGGTCAGCCCGCCAAGAGACAACTGCTCGTAGGGCAGCAGCACGCTGTCGGAATACTGCGCCTGCGCGCGGAACGAGCCGGTGAGGCGGCTGGAGAGCGCGACGTCACCGCCGCCCTGGGCTCGAACGACCCAGGCCTCGGGCTTGCCGAGGGCGCGCGTCAGGGTCGGATCGCCCGCGTCGCTGCCGCCCAGGATCGACAGGCCCTTCCGCACCGCCAGCCCGCCCGTGAACAGAACCGGCCGCTCGGCGATCTCGGTGCGATAGTCGCCGTCCGCCCGCGCATAGAGCACCCGCAGCTTGTCGCGGCTGAGCAGGCCTATCCCGCCGGCGACGGTCTTCTGATCTATGATGTCCAGTCCGCCGGCCAGGTTCAGGTTCTGGTTGCGCGAGCGGATGTAGGGGTAGGCCACCTCGAGGTTGCCCACCATCGAACGGCTCTTGAGGTCCAGCGCCTTCAGCGCCGCGCCCGGCCTGCTCTCGCCGTAGGTGAAGGCGCCGCGCGCCGTCAGCCCTTCCGAGCCGAACCGCGCGCTCTCGGCGATCTGCACCAGCCACTGCTCGTTGGAATCCAGGGTGTGGAAGGCGGTGAGCGAGGTGCTCTCGCCGTAGGCCGTGTAGCCGGCCAGGTCGGCGCGAACGAGGCCGCCCCACCGGCCCGTCGCCTTGGAGCCCGTGTTGGTGATGTTGGCGATGGCCTGGGGACCGTCCTTGCTGACGGTGAGGTCGATGTCGACCGCGCCACGCTCGGCGCTGGTCGACGGCCGCACGGCGGCGCGCACCCGCAGGCCCGGGATGTCCGACGCGAGCAGCAGGTACCGCTGCGCCTTGGCCATGTCGAAGGGCTTCATGCCGCGCAACTTCTCGGCGTAGCGTTCCACGGCCGCCTGAGCCGGGCCGACGTCGCCCCGGACGCGCACGTTGACGACGTGGGCTTCGATTACGTCGAGCACCAGCGCGCCGCCGGCGATGCGTTGCTCCGGAATCTCCACGCGGGCCAGGACGCCGTTGTCGAAGACGGTGCGCGCGGCGCGGTCGCGAATGCGGCAGATCACGGACACCGGCTGCGGCTTGCCCAGATATTCGGCATAGGCGTCGCGCAATTCGATCTCGCTCACCGTCGTGGCGCCGCGGAACGAGACGCTGTTCAGCGTCACCTGGACGTCCGAGGTCTCGAGCGGACATGGGCCGGGCGGCTCGGGCGCGAAGGCGCTGGCGCCGCGCGACGGCGGCGGACGCGAGACCCGGGCCTCCGGGTTCAGCTCGGCGGCGGTGGTGCCCGGCGTCGCGGGCGTCTGCGCCCAGGCGGCGGCCGGGGGCGTCAGGGCGGTCGTCGCCAAGGCAATGATACACAGCCGCGAGCCCATACAGGCTCGCAGAGCGCTGTTGCGGCGCCCGCTCATAGTCTTGAACCCCCCAGGTAGACCGGCAGCGTCTTATCGCTCGCCGAACACGTTGTTAAGTACGCACTCCTTCTACGCGAGGACGCAAACGAGTAGGCGCGGCTGGCGATTTGCCCGGTTAGCAATCTATTCAGGCTACCGAACGTCCACTGACGTCGCTAAGATTCGCAGCGTGTGCGTGCCGGGGGAGGGCCGATGGGGGAGGGACGAACGTCGCGTGTCATCGGCGCGCTCTGCGCCGCCGCCGTTCTAACGATCGGTGGGCTCGCGATCGGTATGGGCCGTTCGGCCACGGCGGCGCCCGAAAGCTCCGGCAGGGCGACCCACGAGGGCGTCGCCTCGTGCGCCGGCTCGACCTGCCACAGCCGCCAGGTCGATTCCGGTGTGAACGTTCGTCAGAACGAACTCATTACCTGGCAGGATCCCTCCAGCGTCGCGGGCGCCCATAGCCGCGCCTATCGCGTGCTCTACGAGGCCCGCGGCCAGGCGATCATCCGCAAGATGGGCCTGGACGATGGCGGCGTCGCGCGCCAGTGCCTGGGCTGTCACGCAGACCCTGCGGCGGCCGGTCAGCGCGGCGCGCGCTTCCAGATCTCGGACGGCGTCGGCTGCGAGGCCTGCCACGGCGGCTCCGGCGCTTGGCTGGCCAGCCACCGCACCGTCAGCGGCACGCATGCCGACAACATCTCTCGTGGCATGCGCGCGCTGGAGAACCCCAAGGTCCGCGCCGGGGTCTGCCTCGACTGCCATTTCGGCGGCAGCAAGCCCGGCCAGTTCGTCAGTCACGAAATCATGTCCGCCGGCCATCCGCGCGTCGCCTTCGAGCTCGACCTGTTCTCCAGCCTGCAGCAGCACTGGGACGTCGACGCGGACTATGTAAAGCGCAAGACCTATGCGGGAGGCGTGAAGACCTGGGCCGTGGGCCAGGCGCTGGCCCTGGATCGCGCCTTGACCCTCTACGGCCAACCCGGCCGCGGCAATGGCGCGTTCCCCGAGCTCTACTTCTTCGACTGCCACGCCTGCCATCGGCAGATCTCGGACGACCCCAAGGCCCGCCCGCAGTGGCAGGCCAACCCGGGCCGGCCCATCCCGGCCGGCACGCCGCCGTTCAACGACGAGAACATGATCATGCTCTCAGCGGCGGCGAAGGTGGTCGCGCCCGGGCTCGCCGCCCGGTTCGACGCCGACAGCCGCGCCTTCCACGCCGCCCTGGCCCGCGATCGCGCGGAATCCGTGCGAGCCGCGGCCAAACTGGCGGCCACGTCGCGCGCCCTGGCCGATGCCTTCGCCTCGCGCGGTTTCTCCCGCGCCGAGACCCTGGCCATCGTCGACGTGGTGCTCCAGGGCGAGATCGCGCGGCGCTACACTGACTATGCCGGCAGCGCCCAGGCCGTCATGGCCGCCGACACCCTCCTGAACGCCCTGGTCAAATCGGGCCAGGTGGACCCGGGCGCCGCGGCGCGCATCCGGCCCAACCTGGACCGCGCCTACGCCCAGGTGCGCGATCCCAACAGCTATCGACCTGACGCTTTCCGAGCCTCGCTCGCCCAGGTCGCCCAGGCCGCGAGGTCTCTGCGATGAGTTCTGTTTCGCGCTGGGCCGTGTCCGTGGCCGCGTTGGCGCTGGCGTCCTGTGGCGGCGGTGGCGGTGGAGGAGGCGGCGGCACGACCGCGCCTCCGCCGACGACTCCCCCCCCGGCCGCGCCGACCTATTCCCTGCCGGCGGCGCAGAGCCTGACCACGGCCGACGTGCAGCAGGTCATCGCCCAGGCGGTGGCCGAGGCTCGCGCTCGCAACCTGCCCGCCGTGATCGCCGTCACCGACCGGGTCGGCAACGTCCTGGCCGTCTATTCGATGACCGGCGCGCGGGCGAACGTCACGCTGCGCGCCGCGCCCAATGGCCAGAACATGGACGTCCAGGGCGCGGTGGTTCCCGCTGCTGCCGGCGCGATCGCCAAGGCCATCACTGGCGCCTACCTCTCGTCCGGCGGCAATGCGTTCTCGACGCGCACCGCGAGCCAGATCGTCCAGGAACATTTCCCGCCGGCGCCATCGACCGTGGGGCTCGAGGGCGGCCCGCTGTTCGGCGTGCAGTTCTCGCAGCTGCCATGCTCGGACGTGGTGACCCGGACGGCCACCGCCCCGATCGGGCCGCGTCGTTCGCCACTGGGCCTTTCCGCCGACCCCGGTGGTTTCCCGCTCTACAAGAACGGCGTCCTGGTGGGCGGCGTCGGGATCATGGCCGACGGTGACTACGGCTTCGACAAGAACATTCTAGACACCGACGACGACCCGGAGGAGGCGATCGCCTACGCCGCCGCCACGGGCTTCGACGCGCCCACAGAGATCCGCGCCGAACGGGTGACGGTCGATGGCACCTCGCTGCGGTTCAGCGACGCGAGCGCGGCCAGCCTGCGCTCTGTTCCAGCCAGCGCCCCGGCGTTCGCCAGCCTGCCGGCCGGCACGGGCAGTTTCACGGCGGTGACCGGCTACTACGCCGGCGGCGGCGCCCTGGCGGGCGCGGTCTACGGGACCGAGGGTTCGGGCCTGCGATTGGCCACCACGGCCGAGTTCGCGAACACCAGCGCCATGGTGCTGACGAACGGCGCCGGAGCGAACCGCTTCCCGATCCGCGCCGGCACCGACGCCGCCGACGGCCTGACGCCGCTCAGCGAGGGCGAGGTCCGGGCGGTGCTCGAGGAGGCTTTCACGGTCATGAGCCGGGCGCGGGCCCAGATCCGCCGCCCGCTGGACAGCCGAGCGCAGGTTTCGATCAGCGTCGTCGACAGCCGGGGCCAGATCCTGGGCATCGTCCGCGCGCCGGATGCGCCTATCTTCGGCATCGACGTCTCGGTCCAGAAGGCTCGCACCACGGCGCTCATGTCGGGACCGACCGCGGCCAGCGACCTGCTCGCCGATCCCAGCGCCGACGTTCGCGGCTTCGTACAGAAGGTGCGCGACTTCTTCCCCGATCCAACGGCGCTGACCGGCAAGACGGCCTTCGCGGCGAAGGCGATCGGCAACCTCTCGCGTCCCTTCTTCCCGGATGGCGAAGTGGGTCGGCCGAATGGTCCCCTGTCGCGTCCCATCGCCCAGTGGAGCCCGCTGTCCACGGGCCTGCAGTCGGCGCTGGTGCTCACCAATATCGGGCAGCACGTGGGCTTCGTGACCGGCGCTTCGGCCACAGACACGGCGCAGCGCTGCACCTTCCTGCCGGATGTCGCGCCGGGCCAGAATCGGCTCCAGAACGGCCTGCAGATCTTCTCGGGGTCGGTGCCGATCTATCGCGGCAACCGCCTGGTGGGCTCGATCGGAGTCTCGGGCGACGGCATCGACCAGGACGACATGATCTCGTTCCTAGGCGCGCACAACGGGGGGCTGCGCGTCGGCGGCATCGGCAACGCCCCGGCCGCCATTCGCTCCGACACCCTGCTGGTCGGCCCCACGTCCAGCCGGTTGCGCTACGTGGGCTGCCCCTTCGCGCCGTTCCTCGATTCCGCCGACCAGAACGTGTGCCAGGGGAAATAGGCATGCGCGCGGCCTCTCTTCTCGCCCTGACCGCCTTCGCCGCCCTCGCCGGGCCGGCCGGGGTTGCGTCGGCGCGCGAGACGGCGCCGCTGAGTATCGACGACATCCTGGAGGGCCGCGGGACAATCCAACTGGCTGCGCTGGACAACGGCGCGCCGGCATCGGCTCAGGCTGCGGAGCCGCCGGCCGAAGCTCCGCCGGCGACCTCCGCGCCCGCCCCGGAGGGCGAAGCTCCGCCGACCATCGACGACATCCTCGATGGCCGACGCATCCCGGGCCGCGTCAAGGACCTGCCCCCGCCGGTGGTGCAGGACAATCCGGGCGCGGTGCGCGCGCCGCCGCCGGAGGCGTTCCCGACCGACGAAGTGCCGGTTCCGGACCGCTGGCGGCTGGCCGGCGCGCTGGGTGTCACCAAGCCGCGCTGGTTCGACCCCTACAACCAGAACTTCCTGAAGGGCGACATCCCGATCAAGGGGACGCACGACTGGTTCTTCGCCTTCACCGGCATCTCCGACACCGTGGTCGAGCCGCGGACGTTCCCGATCCCGGTGAGCGTCCAGACCACCGCGCGGCCGGGCAGCCTGGACGTGTTCGGCAACAACACCAGCCTGGTGCTGGCCCAGACGTTCATCGCCGCCGCCTCGCTGATCAAGGGCTCGACCGCCTACAAGCCGCCCGAGCTCGAGTTCCGCGTGGCCCTGGCCTTCCAAGACAACTACGTCGACGTGCCCGAGAAGCGCGTCCTCCATGTCGAGCCCAGCAAGCCCACGCACCGCAACGACGCTTTCGTGGGCGTGCAGGAAGTCTTTCTCGACTACCACCTGCGCAATGTCTCGGACCGCTACGACTTCGACAGCGTGCGCGTGGGGATCCAGCCGTTCTCGAGCGACTTCCGCGGCTTCCTGTTCCAGGACAATCAGCTGGGCGTCCGCCTCTTCGGCAACCGCGACAACAACCGCTACCAGTACAACCTGGCGGCCTTCTGGCGCGTGGAGAAGGACACAAACTCGGGCCTGAACGACATCACCCAGGACCTGCGGGACGACTTCGTCTTCCTGGGCAACCTCTACCGCCAGGACCTGCCGTTCCCGGGCATCACCTCGCAGGTCACGGTCGTCTACAACCGCAACCGCGAAGGCGACGAAATCTACGTCGACAAGAACGGTTTCCCGCAGCGGCCGGCCCTGCTGGGCAGCCTGCGCGGCCGCGACTACGACGTCACCTACCTGGGCTACAACGCCGACGGCCGGATCGGCCGGATCAACCTCACCGCCTCGGCCTACTATGCGTTCGGCGAGGATCGGAATTCGCTCTTCACCGACCGCAAGGCGAAGATCCGCAGCTACTTCGTGGCCGCCGAGCCGTCGATCGACTTCAGCTGGGTGCGCCTGCGACTCCAGGGCCTCTACGCCTCGGGCGACAAGGACCCCTACGACAACAAGGAAACCGGCTTCGACGCGATCTTCGAGAACCCGCAGTTCGCCGGATCGGACACCAGCTACTGGATCCGCCAGACCATTCCGTTCGCGGGCGGCGGCCGCCTTATCGGCGTAAACGCCCGCAACGGCGTGCTGAACAGCCTGCGGCCCTCGAAGGAAGAGGGGCAGTCGAACTTCAACAATCCTGGCACCATCCTGGTCGGGGGCGGCGCCGACTTCGATGTGACTCCAGAGCTTCGCGTTTCGACCAACATCAACCACATCAGCTTCTCGAACACCGCCGTGCTGCAGGCGCTGCGGATGGAGGGCTCGATCCCGAAGTCCCTGGGTTGGGACGCCTCGATCTCGACGATCTGGCGGCCGCACATGACCCAGAACATCGTCTTCCGCGCTTCGGCGGCGGCCTTCGACCCGGGCAAGGGCTTCAATGACCTGTTCGAGAACCGGGATCGTGATAAGCGCTACTATTCGATCCTTCTGAACGCAGTGCTGAGCTTCTAGGGGCAGGATGCTGAAATTCGGGACAAATTGGCTGAAAGTCGGAGCGCTGATCGCAGCGACTCTGCTCGCGCCCTTGTCCGTGAAGGCCAGCGATGCCGAGAAGCCGGTGGCGCGCACCTATCCGGTCTTCCCGTCCGCCAAGCTCGGGATGACCGACGCCGAGGTCGACAAGGACAGCGTGGGCTGCGTGAGCTGCCACACCGACAGCGACGCCAAGACGATGCATGTGTCGCAGGCGGTGAAGCTGGGCTGCGCCTCTTGCCATGGCGGCGACGCCGGCGTGATCGCTCCCGCCGGCCTGGCCAAGGGCGACGCTCGTTACGCGGCGCTGCGCGACAAGGCCCACGTTCTGCCGAAGTATCCCAAGACCTGGCACTACCCCAGCTCGGCCAACCCGAAGCAGAGCTACACCCTGCTGAACAAGGAAGCGCCCGAGTACATCCGCTTCGTGAACCCGTCCGACTACCGGGTGGCGCGCCAGGCCTGCGGCGCCTGCCACATGGAGCTGATCGAGAAGGCCGAGCGCTCGCTCATGGCCACGGGCGCGATGTTCTTCGGCGGCGCCTCCTACAACAACGGGATCCTGCCCTATAAGAACTACGTCCTGGGCGAGGCCTACACAGCGCATGGCGAGCCGGCGCGGGTGCTGTCGCCCGGAAATCCCCCAGGCACGGTGACGCCCGCCCAGGCCAAGCGCGGCGCGCTCCCCACGCTCTATCCGGCCCCCACCTGGCAGGTGACCCCGCCGTCCGACATCTTCCGCGTGTTCGAGCGGGGCGGGCGCAACATCAACAGCCAGTTCGCCGAGGTCGGCCTGCCGAACGCCAACGGCCAGCTACAGCGTCTCGAAGAGCCTGGGCGTCCCGACATTCGTCAGTCGAACCGCGGGCCGGGCACCGGTCTGCGCGCGGCCATCCCGCTGCTCAACATCCACAAGACCCGCCTGAACGACCCCTTCACCTGGTTCCTGGGCACCAACGACCAGCCGGGCGACTATCGCTCTTCGGGCTGCGCGTCCTGCCACGTGGTCTACGCCAACAATCGCCAGCCGCACGCCAGCTCCACGTGGGCTCAGTTCGGCCGCGACGGCCAGTCGGCGACGGTGGACCCGACGATCAGCAAGGAAGAGAGCGGCCACCCGATCAAGCACGCTTTCACGCGCTCGATCCCGACGGCCCAGTGCATGAACTGCCACATGCACCAGCCGAACATGTTCGTGAACACCTACCTCGGCTACACGATGTGGGACTACGAGGCCGACGCGCCCTTCATGTGGCCGGAACGCCAGAAGTACCCGACCGCGGAAGAAATGCGGAAGGTGCTCAACCGCAATCCTGAGGGCGCCGCGCCGCGGGGCAAGTGGGCCGATCTCGATTTCCTGCGCAACGTGTTCAGCCTGAACACCAAGCTGAAGGACACCCAGTTCGCCGACTACCACGGCCACGGCTGGAACTTCCGGGCCGTCTTCAAGCGCAACCGCGACGGCGAACTGCTCGACAAGGACGGCGCGGTCATCGCCAACGACGATCCCGAGAAGTTCCAAAAGGCTGGCGCGCCCGAGTTCACGCCGGTCGGTCAGAACGCGCCTGGCAAGGCGGTCCATATGATGGACATCCACGCCGAGAAGGGCATGCAGTGCGCCGATTGCCACTTCAGCCAGGACAGTCACGGCTCGGGCCTGATCATGGGCGAGGTAGCCAATGCGGTGGAGATCCGCTGCAAGGACTGCCACGGCACGTCCTCGGCCTATCCGACGCTTCGTACCTCCGGGCCGGCGGCCGACCCGAAGGGCAACGACCTCAGCCTGCTGCGCAACCCGGATGGCCAGCGCCGCTTCGAATGGGTCGAGCGCGACGGCCGCCAGGTGCTGATCCAGCGCTCGCTGATCGATCCCAAGCTGGAATGGCGGATTAAGCTGACCAAGGACACGGTCGACCGCACCTCGCCCGACTTCAACGCCAAGTCGGCCCGCGCCAAGCTGATGAGCAAGATCAGCCAGGACGGCCGCCCGTTCCAGTGGGGCCCGGGTGTCGATCCCAAGAACCGGGCGCACAACGACGACGAGATGGAATGCTTCGCCTGCCACACGTCGTGGACCACGGCCTGCGCCGGCTGCCACCTGCCCATCGAGGCGAACTGGAAGACCACGACCCACAAGTACGAGGGCGAGGAGACGCGGAACTACGCGACCTACAACCCGCAGGTGGCGCGTGACGACATGTACCAGCTGGGCGTCCACATGACGACGAAGGGCTCGACCATCGCGCCGATCCGCTCGTCGTCGGCCCTGGTCCTGTCGTCGACCAACGTGAACCGCGAGCGCATCTACGTGCAGCAGCCGCCGATCGCCGCCTCGGGCTTCTCGAGCCAAGCTTTCGCGCCGCACTTCCCGCACACCGTGCGCACGACCGAGACCAAGACCTGCTCGGACTGCCACGTCAGCGCGGCCAACGACAACAACGCCATCATGGCCCAGCTGCTGCTGCTCGGGACCAACTTCGTGAACTTCGTGGGCCAGAACGCCTGGGTCGGCCTGGACGGCGGCGTGGAGGCGGTGCGCGTGTCGGAGTGGAGCGAACCGCAGGCGGTCTTCGGCTCATACCTGCACAAGTACGCCTATCCCGACTTCTACAAGCTGCACGTCGAGCAGAACAGGCGCGAGCTGAAGAACTGGGTGCGCGGCAAGCCCTTCGCCAAGGGCAAGGGCGCCTCGGGCGGCGAGGAAGACTCCTCGGAGGAAATCTCCAACTTCGTGGCCAAGACCGACGGCGCGGCCCGCTGCCTGCAGCTGCGCGGCGAATACATGTTCGTGGCCGAAGGGAAGGGCGGCTTCCGCGTGTTCGACGCCGCCAGCGTCGCCAACAAGGGCATCTCGCAACGGGTCATCTCGGCGCCGTTCTCGCCGCTGGGTCACAACACCCATGTGGCTTCGAAGAACGCCACCTGCATGGCGCTGCCGACCAACCAGAACATCGCGCCGCTTCGCAACGAGGCGATGCAGAAGATGATGGTCAAGGACGCCGTCACCGGCGCCGACGTCAGCCTGCTGCAGGCCAACCAGGAGCAGACCTTCCATCCGCTCTATTCCTACGCCGTCGTCACCGACAGCGAGGAGGGGTTGATCCTCGTGAACGTGAATACCCTGGCCGACGGCGACCCGCGCAACAACATCCTGAAGCGTGCGGTGACCTGGAACCCGGGCGACGTGCTCAAGGGCGCCCGCCACATCACCCTCGGCGGCCACTACGCCTACATCGCCGCCGACGCCGGCCTGGTGGTGGTCGACCTGAATGACCCGCTGAAGCCGCGCCACGTGACCACCGTGGCCCTGCCGGACGTGCGGGCCTCGGCGCTCCAGTTCCGCTACCTGTGGGTCACCACGGCGCGCGGCCTCGAGGTGCTGGACGTGACCAAGCTGGATCAGCCGCGCATCGTCGAGGGGGCCACGATCCCGCTGGTCGACGCCCGCCGCGTCTACGTGGCCCGCACCTTCGCCTATGTCGCGGCCAAGAAGGACGGCCTGGTCATCGTCGATGTGAAGAACCCCGAGCGGCCGCGCCTCTACCAGAAGTTCGACGCCGGCGGCGCGCTGAACGACGCCGAGGATGTGGTAGTCGCCTCGACCAACGCCTCGCTGTTCGCGTACGTGGCCGACGGCAAGAACGGCATGAAGGTGCTGCAGCTCATCAGCCCTTCCAGCCAGCCCAACTTCTACGGCTTCTCGCCGCCGCCGAAGCCCGAGCTGATCGCCTGGGCGCGCACGCCCGGCCCGGCGCTGGCTCTGTCCAAGGGCCTGGACCGCGACCGCGCCGTCGACGAGACCGGCGGGCAGATGGCCATCTTCGGCCGCCTGGGCTCGCGGCCCTTCACCCGGCCGGAGATGGAGCGGTTCTTCACCGACCAGTGGGGCCGCCCCTACCGCGTCAGCGACGAGGTCGACATGGCCGGCTGGCTGGGCCCGCGCACGACGGGGCAGGCGGACCGGTAGCGTTCGGCGTTACATCCGCGCCTTCCATCCAAACCCTCGTCATCCGGGCTTGACCCGGGGGTCCATGCCTTGGCGGCGCGGTGGCGGGAGCGGATTGCGCTGCGCAGTCCACCGCGGAGACTCCGGCGGCCCAAGCATGGATCCCTGGCGGCAAGCCTGGGATGACGAGCAGAAGGCGGCGTGCGCGGAGGGGCCGTTGCCGCCTAAGTCGCGTCGGTTCGGGTCGTGTAGGCCGGGATCGGAACCGGGACGCCCTTGAGGTCGATCTCGCCGACCGCCTCGATGGGCACGTCGTTCCTGGCCAGCTTCAGGGTGTCGGCGCTGAAGAGGATGCGGGTGCCGAAGGTCTTGTTGGCCGCTTCCAGGCGGGCGGCGATCACCACCACCTCGCCATAGGCCGTGTAGTTGAACCGGCGCTCGCCGCCGAAGTTGCCCACCAGGCCGATGCCCGAAGACAGGCCCATCCGCGTGTAGCCGAACTTGATGCCGCGCCCGATCATCCGGTCGCGGATCTCCAGGGCGTAGCGGTCGATCTCGCGCGCGCAGGCGATGGCGCGGTCGGCATGGTCGTTGGAGGCCACCGGGGCGCCGAAGATCGCGATGATGCCGTCGCCGGTCATCTTGTCGATCATCGCCTCGTGCTTCCAAAGGATGTCGATCACCCCGTCGAAATATTCGTTGATCACCTCGGAGAAGGTGTCGAGGGGCAGTGTGGCGACGAGCGTGGAGAAGTTCTCCAGGTCGGAGATCATCACCGTGATCTCACGCTCCTCGGCCCCGATCTTCACCTCTTCGCGCCCGTCGACCATTCGGTCGATCACCTGCGGCGCCAGATAGCGCTCCAAGGTCGAGGAATAGAACGCCCGCTGGTTCTGCAACTCGGCGGCGGCCAACCGGCTCAGGATAAAGAAGCCGAAGGCGAAGCTCAGCAGCGGCGTCATCATTGGGATCATGAAGGCGCCGTAGACGTAGAGCGCAAACGCGCTCCCCAACAGCGTGGCCATGCCAAGGACCACGATCCCCAGCGAAATCCACCAGCGCTGCGTCGAGCGACCCAGGAGCGCCCCGCAGACGGCCGCCAGAAACACCATCAGGGTGTTAAGGACCACGCCCGGCCGGCGCACCTTGTCGCCCGCCAGGATCTGGGACAGCGCGTGCACGTGCACCTCCACCCCCGGTGTGCCCTGGGTGTGGCCCGGCGAGAACCGCAGCGGCGTGGCGTGCATGTCTTCTTTGGGCGTCGAGGAGTCCTGGGTCGCCGATCGCGTCACGCTGCCGATGAAGGCGATCTTTCCCTTCAGCAGCTTGTCCGGGACGAATGGCACGAAGGCTGCGGAGTAGGAGGGCGCGATGGCGCCCATGTTCTCGGCCGCCACGTTCGGATCGCGCTGGCGATAGCGGATGTCGAATTCTTCCGTCGGCGGCTTCATCCCGGTCACGGCGGTCGCGACGCGGACGGCGAACGCCGGGTACTGGCTGGGCGTCGGATCGTAGCGACGGATCACATCGTCGTAATCAACGTGCATGAGCGCCCGGGCGTCGGAATAGAGCACCTTCTTCGACACCGGGAAGTCAACGCCGGCCTGCCGGTCGGGATCGACCACGGCGATCAGCGGAGCCTTCACATTGGCGATCCGCGCCTCGAAGTCCTGGAATTCCTCGGGCGAGGACCAGGTGTCGAGCAGGTAGTCGACCGCGATGGCCTTCACGCCCTTGGCGTCGAGCGCGGCGATCAGGTCCCCAAGCCACGCCTTGTCGATCGGGGCCAGGCAATGGCACGGCGAGGCTTCGGCCATGGCTGCCGATGCCGCGTCGTCCATCTTGACGATCACGAAATCGGGCTGGGCGCTGGGCGCGCCGAAGGTCTGGCGCAGGTCGTAGGTGACGTTCTCCACGAACCGGACGGGCGCCGTCGTGCCGAGATAGAGCGCCGCGCCCGCCGCGGCCGCCGACACCACGGCCGCCACGACTGTATCGGCCAGGGCCTTGCCGCCCACCGCCCGGAGCCGGGCGACGAGAGCCAGCACCGGGCCGAAAATCCCGCGACGCGCACCCGCGGCCATGGTTCAGGCCAGCTTTCGGAAGGGGAAGTTGTAGGTGACGGCGGGCGCGTAGTCGCCGGCCAGGCACATGTGCGTGGTCAGGTTCCGGCCGTCCGACATCAGCAGCGCGTAGCCCGGCGGCTCCTCCACCAGGATCTCGCGGCCGTCCGGCACGTGCATGTCGACCTCGGTGAGGTCGAGGGTCAGCTGGATCGAGGTCGCGGGCGCCGCCGACACCACGTGCCCGGCGAAGACGCCGTTGAAGGCCCGGTGGATGTGGCCGCACATCAGAACCTTCACTTGCTTGCGGCCGCTCAGCACCTGTTCCAGCCGCCCGATCCAGGGCGAGGCCGGGTCGGGATCCATCCACTGGATTCCGCTCGGGATGGGCGGGTGGTGCAGGATCACCGCCGTGGGCCGGTCCGGGGCCTCGTCGAGCGTGCGCGCCAGCCAGGCCGCGCGCGCCTCGTCGTACTCGCCGTCATTGGGGCCATCCAGCGTGTCGCAGACCACCATGCGCATGTCGCCGAAATCGACGGCGTACTGGATGAAGCCGTTCTCGTCGGTCTCGGCGCCCGGCCCGCTGAACACCGAGAGGAAGCCCTCGCGGCTGTCGTGATTGCCCATCGCGTAGAAGACCGGGAGCTCGCTCTCGGCCATCAGACGCTTGAGCTCGACGTATTCCTCGGCCTCGCCGCGGTCGACGAGGTCGCCGCTGGCGATGATGGCGATGGGCCGCGGCCGCAAGGCGTGGATCGCCTGCATCACCTGACGCAGGCGCTCCTCGTTCCGCCGTTGATTCAGCGAATCCTTCTCCGTTGTCACGTGGAGGTCGGTGATCTGCGCGATCGTCAACAAAAAGCCGCCTCCCCAAGCAGCGCGCATGGTCCCGCGTAGATACGAACGCTCAGCGGCGACGGATGACCAGATTGCGAATTTCCGTCATGTCTTCCATGGCGAAGCGTACGCCCTCGCGCCCCAGGCCCGAATCCTTCACCCCGCCATACGGCATGTTGTCCACCCGATAGCTGGGTACGTCGCCGATTACGACACCTCCTACGTCCAGGTGATCCCACGCTTCCAGCATCCTGTAGAGGTCGCGCGTGAAAACGCCGGTCTGTAGACCAAACTTGGAGTCGTTCACCTCGTCGAGCGCATCTTTGAAGTTGGTGAACTTGGACAGGATGGCGACCGGGCCGAAGGCCTCTTCCGCATAGAGCGCAGCCGTGCGACCGACACCTTCCAGCAGGGTCGCTTCCAGCATTGCGCCTTCGCGCTTGCCGCCCACGAGCAGCTTGGCGCCGTCGGCGACGGCGGCCTGGATCCAGCTGTCGAGGCGCTTGGCCTCCTTCTCGTCGATCATCGGGCCGACGAAGGTGGCCTCCTCGCGCGGGTCGCCGGCGACCAGGGTCTTGGTCTTGGCCACCAGGCGGTCCTTCAGCTCGTCGTAGATGTCGGCGTGGATGATGATCCGCTGCACGCCGATGCACGACTGTCCCGACTGGTAGAAGGCGCCGAAGATGATCCGCTCGACCGCATCGTCCAGGTCGGTGTCCGCGTCGACCACCACCGCGGCGTTGCCGCCCAGCTCCAGCACCACCTTCTTCTTGCCAGCCTTGGCCTTGAGGTCCCAGCCCACGCCGGGCGAACCGGTGAAGCTGAGCAGCTTCAGCCGCTCGTCGGTGGTGAAGAGGTCGGCGCCGTCGCGGTGCGCGGGCAGGATCGAGAAGGCGCCCTTGGGCAGGTCGGTCTCGGCCAGCACTTCGCCGATGATGATGGCGCCAAGCGGCGTGCGCGAGGCGGGCTTCATCACGAACGGGCAGCCCACCGCCAGCGCGGGAGCGATCTTGTGGGCGGCTAGGTTCAGCGGGAAGTTGAACGGGCTGATGAACGAGCAGGGGCCGATCGGCACCCGCTTCCACATGCCCTGGTAGCCCTTGGCGCGGGGCGAGATGTCCAGCGGCTGGACCTCGCCGGTCATCCGCACCGACTCCTCCGCCGCGATGCGGAAGGTGTCGATCAGGCGCGTGACCTCGCCGCGCGCGTCGCGGATCGGTTTGCCGGCCTCGATGCATAGGGCATAGGCCAGTTCGTCGAACCGCTCCTGGAAGCGCTTCACGCAGTGCGCCAGCACCTCCTGCCGCGCATAGGCGGGCAGGCGGGCCATGGGTTCGGCCGCCTCGACGCAGGCCTGAATGCCCGCGTCGATGGTCTTGGCGTCGGCCTGGGCGACGCGCGTGGCGACCTTGCCGGTGTACTTGTCCGTCACCTCCAGATCGAGGTTCGGCGTCTGGGCCTCGTTCGCCAGGTAGAGCGGGTAGGAGTCCTTCAGGGCGGTCATGTCCGTTGTCCTTGAGGCCTACGCCGCTCAGAGCGCCGCGCTCAGTTCCTTGATCTGCTTGTTCAGGATCGCGTCGTTGTCGGAGTAATCCACCGGGCAGTCGATGAGGTTCACGCCGGGCGTTTCCAGGCACTGCTTGAGGAGGGCGGGCAGCGAGCTGGCGCTCTCCACGCGATATCCGTTGGCGCCGTAGCTCTTGGCGTACTCCACGAAGTCCGGGTTGCCGTAGGTCAGGCCCCAGTCCTTGAAGCCCATGTTGGCCTGCTTCCAGCGGATCATGCCGTAGCTGTTGTCGTTCAGGATCAGCACGGTGATGTTCATCTTCAGCCGGACGGCGGTCTCCATCTCCTGGCTGTTCATCATGAACCCGCCGTCGCCGCAGATCGCCATGACCTTGCGGTTCGGATAGACCATGTGCGAGGCCATGGCCGACGGCAGGCCGGCGCCCATGGTGGCCAGCGCGTTGTCGAGCAGCACCGTGTTGGGCATCCGCGCCGGATAGTTCCGGGCGAACCAGATCTTATAGACGCCGTTGTCCAGGCAGATGATCCCGTCCTGCGGCATCGCCTCGCGGATCTGCTTCACCAGGTATTGCGGATAGATCGGGAAGCGCTGGTCATTGTCGTATTTGGCGGCGTGCGCCACCTCGGCCTCGCGCGCCTTCATCATGGCTGAGAAGTCCCAGCCCGACTGGGGCAGGATGTCTTCCTTGATCTGCCAGATGGCGTTGCCGATGTCGCCGATCACCTCGTACTGCGGGAAGTAGACCGGATCGACCTCCGCCGAGCGGAAGTTGATGTGGATCACCTCGGTGCCGCCGCGCTGCATGAAGAACGGCGGCTTCTCGATCACGTCGTGGCCGATGTTGATGATCAGGTCGGCCGCGCCGATCGCCCGGTGCACGAAGTCGCCGGCCGACAGCGCCGCGCAGCCGAGGAACTTCGGCGACAGCTCGTCCACCACGCCCTTGCCGAGCTGGGTCGAGACGAACGGGATGCCGGTCTTCTCGATGAACTGGCTGAGCATCCGGCTGGTCATGGTGCGGTTGGCGCCGGCGCCGATCACCAGGATGGGTGACTTCGCCTGCTCGATACGCTTGGCCGCGGCGCGGATCGACTTCTCGTCGGCCACCGGGCGGCGTGCGTTGCTCTTCGGCAGGGGCGTGGAGTCGGTGTGCTCGTCGGCCACGTCCTCGGGGAATTCGATGTGCACCGCACCGGGCTTCTCCTCCTGTCCCAGGCGGAAGGCTTCGCGGACGCGCGACGGGATGTTGTCGGCCGAGGCGAGCTGGTGCGTGTATTTCGTGATCGGCTTCATCATGTCGACCACGTCGAGGATCTGGAAGCGACCCTGCTTGGACTTCTTGATGGGCTTCTGGCCGGTCAGCATCATCATCGGCATGCCGCCCAGCGTGGCGTAGGCCGCCGCGGTGACGAAGTTCGTGGCCCCCGGGCCCAGGGTAGCGACGCAGACGCCGGCTTTGCCCGTGTGGCGCCCGTAGGTGGCGGCCATGAAGCCCGCACCCTGTTCGTGGCGGGTGAGGATCAGTTTGATCTTCTTGGATCGGCTCAGGCTGTCCAGGAAGTCGAGGTTTTCCTCCCCCGGCACGCCGAAGACGTACTCGACGCCTTCTTCTTCGAGGCACTGGACGAACAGATCAGACGCTTTGGTCGACATAACATAGCCCCCATCCCAGGGGTGTGAGTTGTCGCAAATTCCAGGCTCTTGTGAAGGGGCAAAGAAGGCGGTCGTCCATTGCGTCCGCAATTGCGCTTAGACCGTACGGAATTCGAAGCTAAGCTTCCCAAGGGAAGAGGCGCTGGCGCGAAGGTCGCGCCGGAGTATGGGGGACAACATGGCAGTCAGTGATCACGTCGATCTCAATGGTTTCATCGAGGGCGTGAAGCGCCGCAATCCCGGCCAGCCGGAATTCGTGCAGGCGGTGCAGGAAGTGGCCGAAGACATCTTCGACTTCATCCAGGACAAGGAAAAGTACCACGAGGCGCAGATCCTGCGGCGCATCGCGGAGCCTGACCGCGTCGTCAGCTTCCGGGTCTGCTGGCAGGACGACAAGGGCAACGTTCGCGTGCAACGCGCCTGGCGCGTCCAGAACAACAACGCCATCGGCCCCTACAAGGGCGGCATCCGCTTCCACCCCTCGGTCACCGAGAGCGTGCTGAAGTTCCTGGCCTTCGAACAGACCTTCAAGAACGCCCTGACCGGACTGCCGATGGGCGGCGGCAAGGGCGGCTCGAACTTCAATCCGAAGGGCAAGTCCGACGGCGAGGTGATGCGCTTCTGCCAGAGCCTGATGACCGAGCTCTACCGCTACATCGGCGCCGACGTCGACGTGCCGGCTGGCGATATCGGCGTGGGCGCGCGCGAGATCGGCTACATGTTCGGCCAGTACAAGCGCCTGACCAACGAGTTCACCGGGGTGCTGACCGGCAAGGGGCTGGAATATGGCGGCTCGCTGATCCGGACCGAGGCCACCGGCTACGGCGCCACCTACTTCCTGCAGAACATGCTGAAGACCCAGGGCAAGGACATCGAGGGCCATACCGTGGTCATCTCGGGCTCGGGCAACGTGGCCACCCATGCGGCCGAGAAGGTCAACATGCTGGGCGGCAAGGTGGTGACGCTCTCGGACTCCGAAGGCTTCGTCTACGACCCCGACGGCTTCACCCAGGAAAAGATCAACTGGGTGAAGGATCTGAAGAATAAGCGCCGGGGCCGCATTTCCGAGTACGCCAAGGAGTTCAAGGGCGCCGAGTTCCACGTGGGCAAGACGCCCTGGGGCGTGCCGTGCCAGCTCGCGCTGCCGTGCGCGACGCAGAACGAACTCCTGGGCGATGACGCCCGCACCCTGGTGGCCAACGGCTGCATCGGGGTGTCGGAGGGTGCCAACATGCCGACCAACCTTGAAGGCGTGCATGTCTTCAAGGACGCCCAGATCCTCTACGCGCCCGGCAAGGCGGCCAACGCCGGCGGCGTGGCGGTCTCGGGTCTGGAGATGAGCCAGAACTCGGCGCGCATTTCCTGGAAGGAAGACGAGCTGCAGCGCCTGCTGCAGGACATCATGCTCGGCATCCATTCGTCCTGCCTGGAATACGGCGGACGCCCGGGTTCCAAGATCCCCGACTACGTGAAAGGGGCCAACATCGCCGGCTTCAAGAAGGTCGCCGACGCCATGCTGGCCTTCGGGGTGGTCTGAGCCACGTCTTCAGATCGCTGAAACGAGAACGCCGCCTCGGGCAACCGGGGCGGCGTTTTTCTTGGCTGTCTCGCGAAGCGGGCGCTCCCTCTTCCGCCGCCTCCGAGGGGAGGCGGGGTCTTACGCCCCCGCCGCTCGGCGCGTCACCGCCTCCGTCCACCGCAGCGTGCGCAGCGGCGGATGGCCGGGCTTCGGGGTCGCCTGGCCCGGCTTGTGGAAGCTGTGGCAGGTCGTGCAGTCGGCGTCGTCGGCCGCGGCGATCTGGGCCGTGGTCTTGCCGTGGCATGTCCCGCACTTGGCCAGGTCCGGGATGAGCACGTCGGCCGATTTGTCCGACGTCTGCGCCCGATGGCAATCCGCGCATTTGAAGCCGCCACGCTTGGACTCGCCCGGGCCACCATGCTCGGGGACGCTGTGATCGAAGCCGCCGCGGGGCAGGTACTTCATGGCGAGCTTCACCGGCGCGAGCTGTACGGTATCCGCGCTCCAGGTGATCGTATGGCAGTCGTAGCAGGCGCCGCCAGGCGAGAAGGTGGCGCGGTAGGCGCTGGCGCCCACGGCCGAGAAGGCCGACGGCCGGATGCCGCCCGGCCGAGCCCGGTCCGAGCCGCCAGGAGCCGCGAGCGTGCGGCCGGCGAGGGTGGCGACCACCTTGTTGACGTCGCCGTGCGGGAGGTTGCGTAGCTCACCCCCGACCCGCGCGTAGGCCAGGCTGTGGCAGGTCCCGCAGTCGCGCTCCATCTCGATCGGCAGGAAGTTCTTCCCGGAGGCGTCGCGACGGTGACAATCGGCGCACTCCATCGGGGCGCCATAGCCTGCGGCCTTGCCCAGTCCGATCGCCTGGCGCGCCACGCCACCCGCGGGATCGAGGTGAAGGCGGTGCGGGAAGATCAGGCCGTTCTTCTCCTGGGGCGCCGTATCCAACGCCACGCGCTGGAATTTCGGCGTCGGGCCCGGCTGGGTCATGACCAGCGGCCGGAAGCCGGGGTGCTTGCTCCAGTCGGGCGTGTCGATCAGCTCGGTGGTCTTGAGCCGCATCTTCAGCTCGGTGTGGCAGCTCTCGCAGGTCTGCACGACCACCAGCTTCGGCTTGTCCTTGAGCGGCGCGTCAGACGTCCCCCCCTTGGCGGGGGTATGCTCGATATGGCAGCTCGCGCAGCGGTCGGTCGGGTGGTTGAAGGCCCGCTGGATCAGCACATTCGCCTTCGCGCCCAGGCCCGGGGGCAGGGGCGTGCCCTTCTCCAGCTTGGCGTGCGGCGCATGCTCGGCGATCAGCAGCGGCTGGAAGGGGCTGCCCATACGCCGGGCGGTGGCCACGGCGGCGGGCGCCTTGGCCGAATCGGCGGTGTGGCAAGTCAGGCAAGCCTCGTCGCGCACGGCCACGAAGGCGTTCGTGTGGCACGACTTGCAGTCCTGCTGCATGAAGGCGTGCGCCTTCGACAGCGGCCCGGTCGACCATTGTTCGTCGGGATGGATCTTCGGGTTCGCCATGAACAGCACGAAGATCATCGGGATCGCCAGGCAGAGCAGGAAAATGCCCGAGCCGAGCAGCCACGCCATGTTGCGCCGGCCGAACACCTTCGCCTGCAGGGAAAACACGCCCGGGCTCGCGTGATGCTCGTCGTCCTCGCGGGTGATCGTGACCCCGACCGACTCGTTGTCGGGACCGGGCTCCAGGGCCAGGCTGAAGTCGCCGAAACGCACCACGGGATGACTGGCGGCGCTGAGCTCCGCGCCCATGACCGCCTTGCCGCCGAGGTCGAAGGGCAGGCCACTGACCGATTCGATGCTCACGCGCCCGGGGCCCGTGAAGCGCATCCGGGCGTGCTGGGGATCGACCGATAGGTCGGCCAGGACGATGTCGTTGCTGCTGGCCCGGCCGATCGACAGCTCGGCCTTCTCCACCGTCCGCTCGCGGATGATCGGGTCGCCGCCGCCGGCGCGCTGGGTGATCAGCTTGAGGTGGAATTCCTGCGCCACCGGCTCACCAGTACGTAAAGACGCTGACGATATGCGCCGTCAGCGCCGCCAGCAGGGCGAAGGTCGCGGGGATGTGGACGAACAGCCACCCCTCCAGCACGGCGGTGATCTGCATCTGCCGCCGAGCCAGGCCCAGCACGTCGCGCTTCTGCTCCATCACCGTGGCGATCTTCTCCAGGGTCTCGGCCTGGCGGGGCTCTGCTGGCACGGGCAGGGCCTTCAGACGCTGCAGCGCGCGGGTGTTGGCGCAGTCGCCGTAGCTGCCGGTCAGCCGCCGCCAGAAGCCGCCGCCGAGCTCGGTTTCCTCGAGCGACAGTCGCACCACCTGGGCGCCGGCGCGATCCAGCGGGAGGGCCAGATCGTGAAGCTGTTTGTCCAGGCTCTCGAGCGCCTCGAGCATCTGCTTGCGGGTCGTCTCGCCGCGGTTGCCGTGCAGGCGCTGGGGCAGGGTGGCGTAGGCCCAAATGCCGAGGGCGCCCGAGGCGATCACCAGCATCATCAGGCCATAGGCAAGCGTGTGGACGTTCCAGCCGAACTGGAAACCGGTGTGCAGCGTGGCCAGCACGACCAGCGACAGCCCCAGGTAGACGTGCGCCGAGACCCAGGCCTTCAGTGAATAGTGCCCCGCGGTGATAACCCGCTTGCGGACGCCCAGGCAGGCCAGCCAGACGATCAGCCCGGCGCTGATCGTACCCAGGAGATACCCCAGCCAGCTGCCGCCGCTGGGCGGCTCGGCGAGCCGTACCGCCACGAAAAAGTAGACTGCGATGGCCACAAGGCACAGCAGCCCGGCGATCTGCGCCCAACGGAAGCCCTTGTGCCGCAGGAACCCCTCGTGGGTCCGCTGCCGCACGCGCTCGGTATGATGCCCCCCAACCTGTGTCACGGCCTAGCCGGCGCCTTTCTCGATCCGCGCCACCGAAAGGAAGGCGTCGGGCGAGACCCGGATCGCCGCCCCCGTCGGGCAGGCCCGTACGCAGGCCGGTCCCCCCGCCTTGCCCGAGCACATGTCGCACTTGATCGCGAGCTTAGGCGATTCCGCGCCGGCGCCAGACTTGGCCGCCTTCTTCCGCCATTCGTATGGCGGCTGGCCGGGCCCGGGGCCCTTGCCGAACAGCATCCACTCCCAGAGCTTCGGCTTGGGCGGCGGCGGCTTGTCCATCTGGATCACGCCGTAGGGGCAGGCCCGCTGGCAGTTGCCGCAGCCGATGCAGGTGTCCGAGATGAACACCTCGCCGTCCGGCCCCCGCCGGATCGCGTTCGGCGGGCAGTCGCTCATGCAGTGCGGATGCTCGCAGTGCCGGCAGGAGGTCGGCACGTGGATGTTGGCGAAGGTGGTGCCGGCCTCGCGGTTCAGGCGGCTGAGGCCATCGTGGCTGTCGGCGCAGGCCTTCTCGCAGTTGTCGCAGCCGACGCAGAGGCTCTCGTCGATCAGCAGCACGTCGGTGGCCTCGCCGATCCCCTGCTTGATCAGGAAATTGGCGACCGAGGAGTACATGTCCACGGCGCCGCCGAACTCTTCCTTCTGCTCCTCGATGAAGGCGTTGATCTCGCGGCGCGCCTTCATCTCGTCGTACATCCGCTTGGCCAGCTCGGGCTTGCGCGCCAGCAGGCGGCGGAACGGATCGGCGGGCAGCTTCACGACGGTCGAGCGGATCGCGGCCTTCACGGTCGCCACGCGCGGCGCGCGTTCGATCATCGCCATCTCGCCGGAATACGAGCCGGCCGGGACGTAGCTCATGAACACGGGCTTCCCGCCCAGGTTCTTCTCCACGATCATCGAGCCCGAGCGAATGATGTAGAGGTCGTCCGAGACGTCGCCCTCGTTGATGATCGCCTGGCCGGGCTTCACTTCCATCACTTCCGCGCCCGCCAGCACCTCCGAGATGTCGGCGGGCGTCAGGCCCGACTTGAAGATCTGCAGCACCTGGCGCTCGCTGGTGATGCGGTTCACCGTGTCGCGCGCCTCGGGCACCTGGGCCATCAGCTTCAGGGCCGCCATACGCGGGATTTCCACGCAGATGGTCGGCTCGGCGGCGCGGATGGTCGCGCCGCGCTTGCGGCCCGATATCAACCCCACCTCGCCGAAGATCGAGCCTTCGCCGATGGGAACCACGATGTTCGGATTCGACGGATCGACTTCCACCTTCACCGATCCCTCGGCGATGCCGAACAGGGATGACCCGGGATCGTTGCGGATGAAGATCGGCTCGTCGGCCTTGTAGGCCTTCACATCCGAGTCGAGCAGGAACTCCCGCATCTGCAGCGGGGACAGGCCGTTCAGGATCTCGACGTTGCTGCGCAGGAACTCGAGCCACTCCGAGACCGAGCGGCGGCCGGGTAGGCCCTCCAGCTTTTCCTTCAGCAGCGGCTCGTCGGCAGGTTCCAGGTCGGTCGTGCCGCTGATGAACTCGACCACGTCGAAGCCCTGGTTCATGCAGTGCTTGATCAGTGGATAGCCCGCCAGCGCGCCGATCACATAGATGCCCGGCTTGGTGGTTTCGAAGGTGGGCGACAGTGTCGGGAAGGCCGAGGGCGAATCGCTAGCGAACGCGATCCCGCAGCTCTCGACAAACTTCCGCGGCGGCGAGGCGCCCATCCGCGCGATGATCCGGTCGCACTTGTAGCGAGACGAACCCTGGGGCGTCTCCACCGTGATCCAGCCGGGCTCGACCAGGCTCGGCGAGGTTTCGGTCATGATGGTCATGCGCCCGGCGTCGCGGGCGGCCATCAGGTTGTCGACGTTGGCCTTCTTGGCGCGAGCGAAGTCGGCCGAACGGTTCAGGATGGTGACGGTGTTGCCCTGGGCGGCGTCCGCGGCCAGGCCCAGCGCGTTCTCGATGCCCGCATCGCCCGATCCCACCACAAAGATGTGCTCGTCGGTGTACTCGCCCGGATCGTCGAGTTGATACTGGACGTGGGGCAGGGAGGCCCCGTCGCAGCGCATCAGGTTCGGATTGCCCTGGGTGCCGATGGCCAGGACGATGTTCTCGGCCCGGATCTGGCCGCCCTTCACCAGTTCGATGGTGAAGGCGCCCTTTTCCCCGGTGATCGCCTTGGCCTCAGCGTTGAAGCGTACGTTCACGCCCGCGGCCTTCACGTCATCGTTCCACTGGGCGAGGATCTTCTCGCGCTTGCCGGCGTCGAATTCGCAGTCCGCGCGCAGGACCAGCACCGATGGCGTGGCCATCACGTGCTTGCCCTTCTGGTAGCGGAAGATGGTGTCGGAGAGGTGGTCCGTCTTCTCGAGGAGGACGTGCGATAGCCCCTTCTTCGCCGCATGAGCAGCCGCGCTCATCCCGGCCGGACCGGATCCGACGATCGCGATCTTGTAGAGTTCCGACATCGCCCCAAACGCCCCCAGTACTTACGGCCGGCCCAGCCCCTTGGCCGCACGCGCTAAGCCTTCACGCTCCCACTTGGCTTTGACACACTAACATTTCCGATCCGCGCCGAACGCGCTACCACGCGCCGCAGGTCGGAGGGGAGCACAAAGTCCATGTTGGCGGAAGTCGGTCAGTTCGCGCTGATTCTCGCGCTGCTGCTGGCGCTCGTCCAGTCGGCGGCCCCGCTGTGGGGCGCGCACCGGGGGGATGGGGTGCTGATGGCGGTCGGCCGCCAGGCGGCGATCCTGCAGGGAGGATTCGTCGTCCTCGCCTTCGTGTGCCTCGCCTGGGCCTATGTGACCTGCGACTTCTCCCTCGAGCTGGTGGCCGAGCACAGCCACACCACCCAGCCGCTGGCCTACCGCCTGGCCGCCACCTGGGGCAGCCATGAAGGCTCGATGCTGCTCTGGGTGCTGATCCTGGCCCTCTATGGGGCGGGCGTCGCGGTCTTCGGCGGCACCCTACGCGAGACGCTGCAGGCCCGCGTCCTGGGCGTCCAGGGCGTGATCGGCGCGGCCTTCCTGGGCTTCCTGCTCTTCACGTCGAACCCGTTTCTGCGGCTGTCACCGGCGCCCGCCGAGGGCACCGAGCTGAACCCGCTACTGCAGGATCCCGGGCTCGTGCTGCATCCGCCGCTGCTCTACCTCGGCTACGTGGGGTTCTCGGTCGCGTTCTGCTTCGCGGTCGCGGCGCTTATCGAGGGCCGCGTGGACGCGGCCTGGGCCCGCTGGGTCCGGCCGTGGGTGCTGGCCGCCTGGATCCCGCTCACCGCGGGCATCACGCTCGGAAGCGCCTGGGCCTACTACGAGCTGGGCTGGGGCGGCTGGTGGTTCTGGGACCCGGTGGAGAACGCCTCGCTGATG
The DNA here is from genome assembly GCF_057809855.1 of Phenylobacterium sp. FG114. NCBI lineage: Bacteria > Pseudomonadati > Pseudomonadota > Alphaproteobacteria > Caulobacterales > Caulobacteraceae > Phenylobacterium > Phenylobacterium sp. FG114. Next base: position 79,080 of record NZ_JBMDKU010000012.1, read on the forward strand.
CCGTGGCTGCTGGGCACGGCCCTGCTGCACTCGGCGCTCGTGCTGGAACGTCGCGGCGCCCTGGTGAGCTGGACGATCCTGCTGGCCATCCTGACCTTCTCCCTCAGCCTGGTGGGCACCTTCCTGGTCCGCTCGGGCATCCTCACCAGTGTCCACGCATTCGCGGTCGACCCGAAGCGGGGGGTCTACATCCTGGGCATCCTGGCGACGACGACGGGCTTGTCGCTGGCGCTCTATGCCTGGCGGGCCCCGGCCATCCGGACCGGCGCGCTGTTCCAGCCGCTGTCGCGGGAAGGGGGCATCACCCTCAACAACCTGTTCCTGACCGCGCTGACCGCCACCGTCTTCCTGGGCACCTTCAGCCCGGTGTTCATCGAGATGGTCAATGGCGACAAGATCTCGGTCGGCCCGCCCTATTACGCCAAGACGTTCGCGCCGCTGGCGATCCCGCTGCTGGCGCTGGTGGTCTTCGGCCCGATGCTGAACTGGAAGCGAGACGAGGCGAAGAAGGTGCTCGGCCGGCTGAAGATCCCGGCCATCGTCGTGGGTCTCGTCCTCCTGGCCGCCCTGCCGTTCGGTGGGCTGAAGGGGATCGCCACCGCCGGCGGCCTGGCGCTCGCCGCGTGGCTGATCGTGGGCTCGCTGTGGATCCTCGGCCGCCGCTGGTGGTCGGGGCGCGCCTACCTCGGCCGCGCGGTCCGCACCACGCCGCGCTCGATGGTGGGCCTGGTGGTCGCGCACCTGGGCCTGGGCCTGCTCGCCCTCGGGATCACCGGCGTCACGGCGTGGGAGTCGGACAAGGTGCTGAACATGAAGGTGGGCGATAGCGTGGTCTTCGCCGGCCGCACCCTGACGATGACCGACTACGAGCTGGTCGAGGGGCCGAACTATCAGGCCAAGCAGGCACGCTTCGCCGTCAAGGGGACGGCAGGGGGCTACGACCTGCGCAGCGAGAAACGCTGGTTCCCCTCGGCCCAGTCCCAGACCACCGAGGCCGGCATCCGCGTGGGAGCGCTCGGCAACCTCTACGTCTCCATCGGCGAGGAATCCGACGCCGGCGTCATCGTCCGGCTTTGGAATCACCCCCTGATCATCTGGATCTGGATCGGCGGCTTCGCCATGGCGGTCGGCGGGGCGGTGTCGCTCAGCGACCGACGCCTGCGGGTCGGCGCGGCGGTGAAGACCCAGCCCCTGGCGCAACCGGTCCCGGCGGAATGAAACGCTTACTGTTCATCCTGCCCGTCCTGGGCTTCGTCGGGCTGCTGGCGGTCTTCTTCCTTGGACTGGGCCGGGATCCGCGTGCGTTGCCGTCGGCGTTCATCGGCAAGCCGCTGCCGGCCTTCACCACCGCGCCGCTGCGGCCCGGGGATCGCGGCCTCGCCAACACCGACTTCCAGGCAGGCGAGCCGGTCTTGCTGAACGTCTTCGCCTCCTGGTGCGGCCCCTGCCGGGTCGAGCATCCGGTGCTGATGCGCCTGCGCCAGGAGGGCGTGATCATCCACGGCCTCGACTGGAAGGAAGACGCCGACGCTGGGATGGAGTGGCTCAGGCAGCGGGGCGACCCCTACGCCCGCGCCGGCAATGACCAGACGGGTCGCACGGGCATCGAGTTCGGCGTGGCCGGCGTGCCCGAGACCTTCGTCATCGATAAGCAGGGCCGCGTCCGCTATCGGCACGTGGGCGCCCTGACGCCGGAGGATTGGGAAAATACCGTCCGCCCGCTGATGGACGAGCTGAGGAAGGAATCGTGAAGCGCCTCCTGTCTTTCGCGGTCGCCCTCGCCCTGCTGGCCGGGCCGGCCGCCGCCGTGAACCCTGACGAGGAGCTCAAGGACCCCGTCCTGGAGGCGCGGGCCCACAAGCTCTCGAAGGAGCTGCGCTGCGTTGTCTGCCAGAACCAGTCGATCGACGATTCCGACGCCACGCTCGCGCGCGACCTGCGCCTGATCCTGCGCGAGCGGATCAGCGCTGGCGACACCGACGAGCAGGCGGTGGACTACATCGTGGCCCGCTATGGCAGCTTCGTGCAGCTCGACCCGCCGATGCGTCTCGACACCCTCGCGCTCTGGTTCGGCCCCCTGGCGGTGCTGGCCCTGGGCGGCGTGGGGGCGTTCGTCTACATGCGGAGCCGTTCGCCGGCGGGAGCCCAGGCTTTCACGCCCGAGGAAGAGGCCGAGCTGGCCGAGATGCTGAAGTCGGATGAGGTCCGCTAGATGCTCTGGATGATGCTGACCCTGATGACGGTCCTGGCGGCCGTGGGCCTAGCCATCCCGCTCGTGCGACGCCGCGACGCCGCGCGCGAGAAGCGCGCCGACGCCGTCACCGTGTTGAAGGACCAGCTGGGCGAGATCGAGGCCCAGGCCGCTGCGGGAGCCTTGGCGGAACCCGAGGCCGAAGCGCTCAAGTCCGACCTCAAGCGCCGCGTGCTGGCCGAAGGCCGCCGTCCGGACACCCAGGCGCGTCCGCTCAGCGAGAAGACCCTCCTGGTCGTCGCCCTGGGCATCGTCGCCGTCGTGACGCTGGCCGGAACCGGCCTCTACCTGAAGATGGGCCGTCCCGACGTGCCGGGGACTTCGGCGCTGAAGAGCGGCGCCCCTGGCCCGGCCTCGATGGCGACCACCGCCGAGGGGCACCCCAACGGCGACGTGACCGCGATGATCGGCCAGCTCGAAGCCCAGATGCGCGAGCGGCCGGACAACGCCGAGGGCTGGCGCATGCTGGGCTGGTCGTACATGCAGACGGGCCGCAACGCTGAGGCCGCCACCGCCTATGGCAAGGCCGCCGCCCTCGATCCCACCAACGCCGAATATCTCTCGGCCCAGGGCGAGGCGATCGTGCTCTCGTCCGACGGTGCGGTGACGCCGGCCGCGGAAGAGGCCTTCCGACGCGCGGTGGCCGCCGACGCGAGCGATCCCCGGGCGCGGTACTACCTGGCCGTCGCCAAGGACCAGCGCGGCGAGCGCGACGCGGCGATGAACGACTGGATCGCGCTGCTGAAGTCCGCGCCGCCAGACGCGCCATGGGCGATGGAGGTAAGGGCCTTCGTTGAAAAGGTGGCCGCCGACCGCAAGATCGACCTTTCGGGTCGCCTGCCGCCGGTGCAGACGGCGCAGGCCGCGCCCGCGATGGGTTCGGCGCCGCGCGGCCCCACCCAGCAACAGATGGCCGACGCCCAGAACATGAGCGAGGGCGACCGCCAGCAGATGATCCAGGGCATGGTGGCGGGCCTGGCCGAGCGCCTGAAGGAGAATCCGAAGGACCGCGCGGGCTGGGAACGGCTGCTGCGCGCCCGCATGGTCTTGGGCCAGACCCAGGAGGCGGCCAACGACTACCGCGCGGCGTCCCGCGCCTTCGCCGGCTCGCCCGCCGACCAGCAGGCGCTTCGCAACACGGCCCAGCAACTCGGCGTTCCGGTGGGTTGATGTCCGAGACGATCGACAAGAGTGGGGCGGGGACCGCGGCGCAGTTGATCCTGGAGCTGTTGCCCGAGCCCGTGCTTCTGGTTCAGGGCGGCGAGGACGAGGCGCCCGAGATCGCCTACGGCAACCGCGCCGCGCGCGAGGTCTTCCGCATCGAGCTCGCCGGCGCGCCCCTGGGCGCGGCGCTGCGGCGTCCCGAGGTGCTAGAGACCATCGAGGCGGCGTTGGAGATGGGCGCCTCCGCCGAGGTGGCCTTCGAGACCATCGGCGTGCAGCCTCGGTTCTGGCGCGCCTTCGCCCGGCCGCTGGAGACCGACGGCCACGGGCCGAACCAGCTCGTCGTCATGCTGCGCGACGAGACCGACGCACGCCGCACGGAGCGCATGCGCGCCGACTTCCTGGCCAATGCCAGCCATGAGCTGCGAACGCCGCTGGCCTCGCTGGCCGGCTTCGTGGAGACGCTGCGCACCCACGCCAAGGATGATCCCGAGGCGCGTGAGAAGTTCCTGGGCATCATGGCCCAGCAGGCGACCCGCATGGCCCGCCTAGTCGACGACCTGTTGTCGCTCAGCCGCATCGAGCTGAATGAACACATCGCGCCTTCGGGCAAGGTCGAGCTGGCGCGCACGATCCAGGACGTCTCCGACGCCGTGAAACCGCTCACCGCCGAGCGCGACGTCACCATCGCCGTCAAGGCTCAGCCCGGCGTCACGCCCGTGACGGGCGACCGCGACCAGCTGGTCCAGGTGATCCAGAACCTGGTGGACAACGCGGTGAAATATACGCCGCGCGGCGGCAAGGTCTGCGTCAGCCTGGAGCCGGCCGCCAACCTGGAGGCCGCTCGCGCGGCGAGCCGACCGGGTGTTGGCCTCTCGCTCCTGTCGCCCGACAGCGGCGAGAGCCAGGCCTATGTCGTCCTGCGCGTCACCGATGAAGGCCCCGGCATCGCCCGCCAGCACCTGCCACGCCTGTCCGAGCGCTTCTATCGTGTCGAGGGCCAGCGCAGCGGGGGGACCGGCCTCGGCCTGGCCATCGTCAAGCACGTGGTCAATCGCCACCGCGGCGGCCTGACCGTGGAGTCCCAGGAAGGCGAGGGCAGCACCTTCAGCGTCTACCTGCCCGTAGCTCCTCTGACGAACTGATCCTCGGCGGTCGTTTCCGCTGTCATAAACCCCCGCCGCTGTCGCAAAACTGTCGTCAGACCGCATTAGTTTGCACTGCGATGGAGAGGGGTGTCGTGACACGTACCTATCAGGCCGAGCTGAGACAGCTCGTCGCCGAGGTGATCCGCATGGGGGGCCTGGCGGAAGCCCAGGTCGTCGACGCCGTCGACGCCGTGGTGCGCCGCGACGTGCCCCTGGCCCAGGCGCTGATCGTCCGCGACCTGCGCCTTGACACCCTGCAGAGCGAGGTTGAGCGCCGGGCGCTCGACCTGATCGCCACCCACCAGCCGGGCCATGCCGACCTGCGCCGCGCCATCTCGACGCTGAAGCTGGCCATGAACCTCGAGCGCTGCGGCGACCTGGCGCGCAACATCGCCAAGCGCAGCCTGGTGCTGTCGGCGGGTGAGCCGTTGCTGCCGCTCACCGGCGCGATCGAGCGCATGGGGCGCCTTGTTTCGGCCCGCCTGCGCGAGGTGCTGGACGCCTACGCCGCCGGAGATGTCGAGCCCGCGCTCGACGTTTGGCGCCGCGATGGCGAGGTCGACGAACACTACGAGAGCCTGTTCCGCGAGCTGCTCTCGCTCATGACCAATCATCCCGGTTCGGTAGCCGCCGGGGCCCACCTGCTGTTCATCGCCAAGAACCTGGAACGCATCGGGGATCACGCGACCAACATCGCCGAAATCCTCCACTTCCAGATGACCGGCCGCGAACTGATCGGTGAGCGCCCCAAGGTGAGTTTGCCGGACCTTGAAGTGGAAGGCTCATCGCCGTGACCCCGTACGTACTGGTCGTCGAGGACGAAGACGCGCTCGCGACCCTGTTGGACTACAACCTCATGAAGGAGGGCTTCCGCGTCGAGCGGGCCGCTGACGGCGAGGAGGCCTTGCTGCGCGTCGCCGAAGAGCCGCCGGATCTCGTGGTCCTGGACTGGATGCTGCCCAAGGTCTCGGGCGTGGAAGTCTGCCGCCAACTCCGGGCCGGCGCCGAGACGCGCCGCACCCCCGTCCTGATGCTGACTGCTCGCGGCGAGGAGGCCGACAAGGTGCGCGGCCTGGACACCGGCGCCGACGACTATGTGGTGAAGCCGTTCGCGATGAGCGAGTTGGTGGCCCGGATCCGGGCGCTGCTGCGGCGCACGCGGCCCGAGTTGGTCGAGGAGCGCCTGGAATACGCCGACCTGATTCTGGACCGCGGTCGCCACCGGGTGACCCGTTCGGGAAAGGACGTGCACCTGGGCCCCACCGAATACCGCCTGCTGGACTTCCTGATGCAGCGGCCCGGCCGCGTGTTCAGCCGCGAGCGGCTCCTGGACGCGGTCTGGGGCGCCAACACCTACGTCGAGGTCCGCACGGTGGACGTCCACGTGGGCCGCCTGCGCAAGGCGCTGCGCCAACCGAACTCGCCCGACCTGATCCGCACCGTCCGCTCAGCGGGCTACGCCCTCGACACCGAGGGCTGACGGATACCGCCGTCATTCGAGCGTCACAGACTCGGCTGACCGTCACACGCGTCTTCTCGCCGTTGGGGGCAGCGATGCTTGAGACTTCCTCCGCCGTCCGTTGCCGGACGGCGTTCATCTCCGACATCCATCTCGGCACCAAGGGGTGCCAGGCCGAGCTCCTCCTGGAGTTCATCCGCGAGCTGGAGTGCGAGACCCTCTACCTGGTGGGCGATATCGTCGACGGGTGGAAGCTGCGCTCGGGCTGGCACTGGCCGCAGGCGCACAACGACGTGGTCCAGAAGATCCTGCGCCTGGCCCGCAAGGGCGTGAAGGTGATCTACGTGCCCGGCAACCACGACGAGGTGGTCCGCGACTTCTGTGGCGTACACTTCGGCGGCGTGATCGTGGCTCGCGACGCGATCCACGAGGCGGCCGACGGCAAGCGCTATCTGGTCACCCACGGCGACGAGTTCGACGGCGTGGTGCAGAACGTCCGCTGGCTGGCCTTCCTGGGGGACTGGAGCTACCGGGCCCTGATCGCCCTCAACACCCACTTCAACCGCGTGCGTCGGATCATGGGCCTGGGCTATTGGAGCCTGTCGGCCTACCTCAAGCACAAGGTGAAGGACGCGGTGGCCTTCATCGACAAGTTCGAGGCCGCCATGGCTGAGGAAGCGCGCCGACGCGGCGTGCACGGCGTGATCTGCGGCCATATCCACCACGCCGAGATGCGCGACATCGGCGGCGTCATGTACATCAACGACGGCGACTGGGTGGAGAGCTGCACCGCCATCGTCGAGGGGTTCGACGGCAAGTTCGAGATCGTGAACTGGCTGGAGGCCCGCAAGGCCGTCGTCGCCCAGCCCATCCCGCTGCGGCCGATCGCGGCCTGACCCTAGCGCAAAAAGAGGGCCGCGACCGGGGGGCGGTCGCGGCCGAAACGCGGCCTCGGGGCGGCCGACTGGAGAGATACGCGAGGGGTTACTCCGCGGAACGCTAGCCGCGCCCCGTGTCGCCACCGTGACGGGTTTGCGAAGGCCCATAAGAAAAGCCGCCGCGGCGAACCGCGACGGCTTGGGGCGCCTCGGGGGAGGAACCGCTAGAAGTTGACCTGTCCGCGCGCCGCCACGGCATTGTAGGTCTGGCCGATCTGCAGGCCCGTGGCGCCCAGGCGGTCGATGTCGACGTGTTGCCAGTCCAGCATCAGGCGCATCGACGGGTTCAGGTACCAGTTGACCCCGACGGTCCAGATCTTCTGCTCCCCGCCGCGGACCGCACCGAGGACCGGGGCAGTCCCTTGCGCGCCTTCGCGGAAGTTCAGGTCGGTGAGGGAGTAGCGCGCGGCCACCTCGAAGGCGCCCCAGGTGCCGGCCTCCGGGTTGAAGTTGTAGTTCAGCTTGGGCGCGTCGAAGCGTGCCTCCGCCGGGTTGTAGACCCGGGGCTCGCCGGTCAGCATCCAAGACCCTTGGACGTACCAGCCCTTGAACTTCGGATCGGCCGGGACGGCGGCCGTGGTGACGCGGCGGTCGATCTTGTAGCGGAACCACTCGCCCTCGATCATCGCCGGGCCGTACTGGAAGGCGCCCTCCAGGCCCAGCACGCTGGTGTGGTTCGCGTCGATGGCGCCGGTGTCGATCAGACGCGTGCCGTCCAGGCGCAGCTCCGGACGGTCGCGAAGCTGCGCGGCGTAGCGCGGATTGGCGGCGGCGCCCGCGTCGTTCGGCTGGATCACGTACTGATAGTTCGCGCCGAGGTGGGCCAGCCAGGTCGTGCCGCTGAACGGCGCGAAGGCCACGCGGCCGATCACGCCGGTCTGCTCGTCGAACGGCTGCACGGTCGCAGAGGCGGCCGAGCTGCCGGTGGCGATGATGTTGCCGGTATAGGCGGTAGAGAAGAACCAGCGGGTCGCGATGCCCTCGTCGCCGCTGCCCAGCACGCCGGCGCCGCTCAACTGGGCCGCCACGCGGCTGTCGCCGGCGGCCACGCCGCGGGCGATCTCGGCTGGCGCCGGACGCTCCATCAGCGGCATCTGGCTGGTGGACACCGCCGCCGCTAGGCCGATGTTGGGTTCGAACGCGCCGACCTTGATGCGGAAGGGCTTCAGGGCCGTGTAGGTGATGGCGGCCTCATACAGCCGGCCGGGGTCTTCCTGGCCCGAACCGCCGAACTCATAGATGAACGAATAGTCGAAATCGCGGAACAGCTTGCCGTCCAGCCCGATCCGGGCGCGGCGGAAGTTGGCGCCCTCGTTCAGATCGCGATTGGTCACCGCGGCGGGCAGGTTGTCCTTCTGGAAGTACTTGCCGGCGTCCAGCATCAGGATGGCCTTGATGTTCGCGGTGAAGCGGCCATCGGCGGTGGCGAAGCCGGGCTTGCCGTTCGACAGGGTCGTCGTCACCGACGAGCCCGCCGGGGCCTGCTTCAGGGTGGCGATGTCGGTGCTCGCCGTCTCCTGCGAGGCCTTCATCTCGGCGAGCTGCGCGGCCATCGCGTCGAGCTGCTGCTTCATCGCGGCCATCTGCGCGTCCTGCTGGCCGGGAGCCTGCATGGCGTTCATCTGGGCACGCATGGCGTCCAGCTGCTGCTGCATGGCCTGCAACTTGGCGTCGGTGGCGGGTGCGGCGAGGGCCGCCGTCGAGACGCTGGCCAGCAGCACCCCGGCGAGGCTGGCGGATAGGCGAGCGCCAGCCCGTCCTTTGAGAGACGTTCCCATCGTGAGGAATCCTTGGTTTGGCCGCCAGGACGGCGACGTCGACGGGCCGGTCTCTAGGCCTCCAGTGCGACGCTTCGGCAAAAGTGGCGAGACAGATTCATGACAGTCGCGAATGCTGGCGGCTTGTCACTCAACTGCCATCCAAGCGTCACCTCAGCTTCGCGCAGTCTGCCTAAACCGGCGTTCGAACGGGCGCCCGCCGGCGCCTTCGACGAGGGGGTTTCCCAATGTTCAAACGCTATATCACCGCGATCGTGACGGCCGCGTCCCTGGCCGGCTTCAGCGCCCAGGCCGCCGACATCTCGGGTGCTGGCGCCACGTTCCCGGCGCCGGTCTACGCCAAGTGGGCCGAGACCTATCGCGCCCAGACGGGCAACCGCCTGAACTACCAGGCCATCGGTTCAGGCGGCGGCATCCGCCAGATCACCGCCGGCACGGTCGACTTCGGCGCCACCGACAAGCCGCTGAAGCCCGACGACCTCGCCACGGGCGGCTTCTCCATGTTCCCGACCGTGATGGGCGGCGTTGTGCCCGTGATCAATGTGCCCGGCATCAAGTCGGGCCAGCTCAAGCTTACCGGCGCGCTGACGGCCGACATCTTCCGCGGCGTGCTCAAGAAGTGGAACGACCCGCTGATCGCCAAGTACAACCCCGGCGTCCAGCTGCCCAACCTGCCGATCACCGTGGTCCACCGCTCGGACGGCTCGGGCACCACCTTCCTCTTCACCAGCTACCTGTCGATGAAGGCGCCCCGTTGGGCCTCGGAAGTCGGCGCGAACGATGCGGTGAAGTGGCCGACGGGCCTGGGCGGCAAGGGCAATGACGGCGTCGCCGCCTATGTGAAGCAGACCCCCGGCGCCATCGGTTATGTCGAATATGCCTACGCCAAGCAGAACGGCCTCACCTACACCCTGCTGCAGAACAAGGCTGGCAAGTACGTGGCCCCGGCTGCGGCCAACTTCAGCGCCGCCGCGGCGAACGCCAAGTGGAACGCCGCGCCGGGCTTCTACCTGCTGCTCCTCGACCAGCCGGGCGCCGAGGCCTGGCCGATCACGGGCGCCACGTTCATCCTGGTGAAGACCAAGCAGGAAGATGCCGCCAAGGGTAAGGAAGTCCTGGCCTTCTTCGACTGGGCCTACAAGAACGGCGACGCCGCCGCGCAGCAGCTGGATTACCTGCCCATGCCGCCGGCCGTGAAGGACATGGTCCGCAAGTCGTGGAGCAAGGTCGTCGGACCGGACGGCAAGCCCGTCTACAAGTAACCCGCTTCCACGCGGACTGGAGACGTCATGGCCGGGCTCGTCCCGGCCATGTGCGTTTCCGGGCTAGCCGAAGGTCCGGTCCGCAAAACGGGCCAGCCCGTAGAACGCCGCGGCGATCAGGCCCGAAGCGGGCAGGGTGATCACCCAGGCCCAGACGATCCGGCTGGCGATGTTCCATCGCACCGCCGACACCCGCCGCGAGGCGCCGACGCCGACGATGGCGCCCGTGATCGTGTGGGTGGTCGAGATCGGCACGCCGATGTGGGTGGCCAGGAAGATGGTGATCGCCCCGCCGGTTTCGGCGCAGAAGCCCTGTTGCGGCGACAGGCGGGTGATCTTGGATCCCATGGTGTGGACGATGCGCCAGCCGCCGAAGAGCGTGCCAAGTCCCAGCGCCGCCTGGCAGGACAGCACCACCCAGAACGGAACGTGGAATTCTGGGCCCAGCTGTCCGTGGGCGAACAGCAGCACCGCGATGATCCCCATGGTCTTCTGGGCGTCGTTGCCGCCGTGCCCGAGCGAGAACATCGCCGCCGAGACGAACTGCAGCTTCCGGAAGGTCGAATCCGCGAACGCCGGTGTCGCTTTCACGAAGGTCCACGACACGATCAGCACCAGGACAAGCGCCAGGACGAAGCCGAGCGCGGGAGAGACGACGATGCCGGCCACCGTCTTCAACACGCCCGACCAGACCACCCCGTCGAACCCCGCCTTGGTGATCCCGGCGCCCAGTAGCCCGCCGATCAGCGCGTGGGACGAGGAGGACGGGATCCCCGCCAGCCAGGTGATCACGTTCCACGAGATCGCCCCGCCCAGCGCCCCGAAGATCACCGCATCCGAGATGATGTTGGCGTTGATGATCCCCTTGCCGACGGTGTTGGCCACGTGCAGGCCGAAAAACAGGAAGGCGATGAAGTTGAAGAAAGCCGCCCAGACCACCGCCCAGCGCGGCGACAGCACGCGCGTCGAAACAATGGTGGCGATCGAGTTCGCGGCGTCGTGCAGGCCGTTCAGGAAATCGAACGCCAGCGCCACGAAGATCAGGAAGATGAGCAGGTAGCTCGCGCCCGCCAGGTCCATGGGCGCGCTAGAGGTGCTCGATCAGCACGCCGCTGATCCGGTTGGCCACGTCCTCGAAGCGGTCGACCACCTTCTCCAGGTGGTCATAGATCTCGGCGCCCACGATGTAGGCCATCGGATCGGTCTTTCCGACGTCTCGGTAAAGGGCCGCGATGCCTGCGTCGTAGAGGTGGTCCGACTCTTCCTCCAGCCTGGTCACCTGCTCGGTGAGGGCGTTCAGCTTGGCGGCATTGTTCTTCATCGACCGCAACAGCGGCACGGCCTGGGCCGTCAGGTCGGCGGTCTTCACGATGACCTCGCCGAGCCGCAGCATGTCGGGCTGGAAGGTTCGCTGTTCGAAGAGGGCGGTGACCTTGGCCGTCTTGTGCATCTGGTCGATGGCGTCGTCCATCGAGGTGGTCAGGTCGATGATGTCGGCCCGATCGAACGGCGTGATGAAGGTCCGCCGGACCAGCAGCATCACCTCGCGGGTGATCTCGTCGGCGTCGTTCTCATGCTTGGCGACAGCCGCGCAGTGCTCGGGCGTGGCCGGGCCGCCCTCGAGCAGGCTGTGCAGGGATTGCGCGCCGGCGCACAGGGTCGCCGCGTGGCGCTCGAACAGGTCGAAGAACCCGCCCTCCTTGGGCATGAGGGCCTGGAACCAGTTCACATCCGACCTCTATAGTCTGGCGCGCGACGGGTGCGCGGCGGGTCCATAGCGCGATCCGCGCTCGGCGTCATCGAAGTGTCACGCGACTGTCGCAAAACCTTCGGCGTATTGTCGCCCAACTGTCGTACGCCCCGCGTAGAGCGAACTCAGGATCGCCCCAAAGCGGAGGTGCCGCATGTATCGGAAAGTTTTCGTTGGCCTGGCGGCATGCCTGGCTCTTTCGGCCTGCGGGCAGAACAACGCCAAGAAGGGCGACGGTGCGGCTCCGGCCGCCGCTGGGGCCCAAATCTCCGGGGCGGGCGCGACCTTCCCCGCGCCGCTCTACGCCAAATGGGCGGAAACGCAGAAGGCCGAGACCGGCCTCGCGCTGAACTATCAGGCGATCGGCTCTGGCGGCGGCATCAAGCAGATCAAGGCCAAGACCGTCGCCTTCGGCGCCAGCGACAAGCCGCTGAAGGGCGAGGAGCTCGACGCGGAAGGTCTGGCGCAGTTCCCCACCGTCATCGGCGGCGTGGTGCCGATCGTGAACCTGCCCGACCTCCAGCCCGGCCAGCTGAAGCTGACGGGGCCCGTGCTCGCCGACATCTTCCTTGGCAAGGTCAAGAAGTGGAACGAGCCCTCCATCGCCGCGCTGAACGCCGGCGTGAAGCTGCCCAACCTGCCGATCACGGTGGTCCACCGGTCGGACGGCTCGGGCACCAGCTTCCTGTTCACCAGCTATCTCGCGGCCGTCGCGCCGCAATGGGGCGTGGTCGGCGCCAGCGATGCAGTGAAGTGGCCCACCGGCCAGGGCGGCAAGGGCAACGACGGGGTGTCCGGCTATGTGAAGCAGACGCCAGGCGCCATCGGCTACGTCGAGTACGCCTACGCCAAGCAGAACGGGCTCCCGCACGCCAGCCTGCAGAACGCCGCCGGCAAGTTCGTGAACCCGACTGCGGAGAGCTTCTCGGCCGCCGCACAGGGCGCCGACTGGAGCAAGGCTCCGGGCTTCGGCACGCTCCTGATCAACCAGCCGGGCGAGGGCGCCTGGCCGATCACCGGGGCCACCTTCATCCTGATGCACAAGGCCCAGGCCGACGCGGCGAGGGGCAAGGCGGTTCTCACCTTCTTCGACCGCGCCTATGCGACGGGCGACGCGGCCGCCAGCGAGCTGGCCTACGTGCCGCTGCCGGCCGGCCTGAAGGCCCAGGTGCGCGCCAGCTGGTCGGCGATCGTCGGGCCTGACGGCAAGCCGGTCTTCACGCCGGCCGCCCAATGACGGCGACGGCCGACACGCCACCGGCCGCTGCGGCGTCCGCGCCGCCGCGGTCGGCCTTCGGGGCCGCTTTCGACAAGGCCTTCGAGATCCTGTGCTTCTCGGCGGCCACCTTCCTGCTGGCCGCCCTGGGCGGGATCGTCGTCTCGCTGGCCATCGGCGGCTGGCCGGCGTTCCAGGCCTTCGGCCTTGGCTTCTTCACGAGCGCCGAGTGGGACCCGGTCCAGGAGATCTACGGCGCGGCGGGCGCGGTCACCGGCACCCTGGTCACCGCTTCGCTCGCCCTCCTGTTCGCCCTGCCGCTGTCGTTCGGCATCGCCACCTTCCTGGTGGAGCTGTGCCCGCCGATCCTGCGCCGGCCGATCGGCACGGCGGTGGAGCTGCTCGCGGGCATTCCCTCGATCGTCTACGGCATGTGGGGCCTGTTCGTGTTCGCCCCTTGGTTCGCCAAGCACGTCCAGATGCCGATCATGATGTCGGCCGAGCCCGGCACGCTCTGGGAAAGGATCACCACGGGCGTTCCAAACGGGGCCGGCATCCTGTCGGCCTCGATCATCCTGGCCATCATGATCCTGCCGTTCATCGCCGCGACCATGCGCGAGCTGCTGCTGACCATTCCGGCCCAGGTGCGCGAGAGCGCCTACGGCCTGGGGTCGACCACCTTCGAGGTCGTGCGCAAGGTCAGCATCCCCTACGTACGCACCGGAGCCATCGGCGCGGTGATGCTGGGCCTCGGTCGCGCCCTGGGCGAGACCATGGCCGTCACCTTCATCATCGGGAACGCCCACGGCTTTCCCACCTCGATCTTCGCCTCAGGCTCGACGATCGCCTCGACGATCGCCAACGAGTTCGCGGAGGCCACCGAAGAGCTTCACGCCGCCTCGCTGATCGCCCTTGGCCTGGTGCTCTTCGTCATCACCTTCGCGGTCCTGGCGCTTGCCCGGCTGCTCATCGGACGGCAGCAGCACGCATGACGACCGCACCCGGCCCGCGGCTTTCGCGCCGCGTCAGCGAAATCGTGTTTCTCGTCTTCTGCTGGACGGCGACGGTGGTGGCCATCCTCTTCCTGGCGGCGATCCTGTGGTCGCTGCTCAGCCAGGGCGTCGGGGGACTGGACCTCAACATCTTCACCAAGAGCACGCCGGCTCCCGGGTCGGAGGGCGGCCTCATCAACGCCATCTTGGGCTCGCTGATGATGTGCGTTGTCGCCATGGTCGGCGCCGTGCTCGTGGGCGTCCTCGCCGGCACCTGGCTCTCGGAGTACGCCCGCGACAGTCACTACGGAAAGGTCGTCCGATTCCTCAACGACGTGCTGCTCTCGGCCCCATCGATCCTGGTCGGTCTGTTCGTCTACGAGATCCTCGTCGCGCCGGTGAAGGGCTTCTCCGGCCTCGCCGGTTCCGTGGCATTGGGCCTGTTGGCCGCCCCGGTCATTACTCGCACCACCGAGGACGTGCTGCGCCTGCAGCCCACGGCTCTGCGGGAGGCCAGCGTCGCCCTGGGCGCGCCGGTGTGGCGCACCATCCTGGCGGTGATTTGGAAGTCCGCCCGCGGCGGCATGCTCACCGGCGCCCTGCTGGCGTTCGCCCGTATCAGCGGCGAGACGGCGCCGCTGCTGTTCACCGCGCTGAACAATCAGTTCCTGTCGTTCGACCTGACCAAGCCCACCGCCAACCTGCCGGTGGTGATCTTCAACTACGCCCTGTCGGCCTACGACGACTGGCGCCGTCTGGCCTGGGCCGGCGCGCTGCTGATCGCCGCCACCGTGCTGACGGTCACCGTCATCGCCCGCATTCTCGCCCGGGAGCCTCGTCGCTCATGAACGCCCAGCTGGACAACCCGCCGGAGTCGGCCGTCCTCGAGTTGCCGCCCGAGATCGTCAAGCTGGCGATCAAGGATCTCAACTTCTTCTACGGCCAGAAGCAGTCCCTGTTCGACGTCAGCGTCTCCTTCGCGGCCAATGCCGTGACGGCGCTGATCGGGCCTTCGGGCTGCGGGAAGTCGACGCTGCTCCGGGTCCTGAACCGCATGTACAGCCTCTACCCGGGCCAGCGCGCCCAGGGGCAGGTGCTGCTCGACGGCGAGGACGTGCTGTCTTCGCGGGTCGATGTGGCCACCCTCCGCGCCCGGGTCGGCATGGTGTTCCAGAAGCCCACGCCCTTCCCGATGTCGATCTTCGACAACGTGGCCTATGGCGTGAAGCTGTACGAAAAGCTTTCCAAGGCCGAGATGGCCAACCGTGTCGAGGAAAGCCTGCGCCGCGCCGCGCTTTGGGACGAGGTGAAGGACAAGCTCAAGGAGTCGGGTCTCAGCCTCTCCGGCGGCCAGCAGCAGCGCCTGTGCGTCGCGCGCGGCATCGCGGTGAAGCCCGAGGTGCTCCTGCTCGACGAGCCGGCCTCGGCGCTCGATCCGATCTCGACCGCCCGGCTGGAAGAGACGATCGCCGAGCTGAAGCGCGACTACACGATCGTCATCGTGACCCACAACATGGGCCAGGCGGCGCGCCTGTCGGATCATACCGGCTTCATGTACCTGGGGCGGCTGGTCGAGTTCGGCGAGACCGAGCAGCTGTTCACCAACCCGGTCACCACCCGGGCCCGCGACTACATCACAGGCCGGTTCGGCTAAGGAGGCGACCGTGGACCATACCTTGAAGGCGGTCGACGAAGACCTCGGCGCGCTCAGCCACGCGGTGGCGGCCATGGGCGACCTGGCGGTCGCCCAGGTGAAGGCCTCGGTCGACGTGTTCGTCCGTTACGACCTGCCCGCGGCGGAGAAGGTCGTGCGCGCCGACAACGCCGTCGATATCCAGGACGTCGAAATCGAAAGGAGCGCGGTGCGCTTCATCGCGCTGCGCCAGCCCATGGCCGACGACCTGCGCCGGCCGATCGCCGCCATGAAGATCGCCATGCAGCTCGAGCGCTGCGGTGACCTGGCCAAAAACATCGCCAAGCGCGTCCCGCGCCTGGATGTTGGCCCCTCCGAGATCCATGTCGCCCTGATCGCCGAACTCGGCCGGATGGCGGCGGATCGCCTGGCGGCCGTCATCAACGCCTACCGCAACGACGACGCCCAGGGCGCATACGACGTCTGGCTCAAGGACACCGAGATAGACGAGCGCCACGAGGGCGTGGTCCGGGAGATCGTCGCCGGCATGGCCGCGCAGTCCGATACGGCGGGCGACTCGATCCACCTGATGTTCATCGCCAAGAACCTGGAGCGGATCGGCGACCACGCCACCAACATCGCCGAACTCGTCCACTATCAGATCACCGGCCAGGATCTGGCCAACCGGCCGAAGCTCTAGGGTTGCGCTGCCCGCCCGACGCCGCCGAACATGGCGGCGTCGTGGTCGGAGGGCTTCGCGTGACGTCTCAAATCCCAGCGGGCCGCCGCGCCTTTCTGCAGCGCTCCGCAGCTCTGGGCGGCCTTGGTCTCCTCGGCGGATGCGCCACCGCGGGGGAGGGCGGCCTGGCTCGGCCGGCGGCATTCGCCCCGCTGCCCCTGCTGGCCCCGATCCGCGCCCGCGCCGACCGCATTCAGAACATCACCGTCTGCCTGCGCCCCTTCCGGGCCGCCGGCCCGCGGATCGAGGCCGAGCCCCTGGGGGACAAGCTGGTGGTCCACAACTACGGCCATGGCGGCAGCGGCTGGTCGCTGTCCTGGGGCTCGGCCCTCGCGGCGCTGAAGATCGCCCTGGCCGGCGGCGAAAAGGATATCGCCGTCATCGGTTGCGGCGCGCTGGGGCTCACCGCCGCCACATTGGCGCAGCGGGCCGGCTGCCGTGTCACCATCTACGCCAAGGATCGGATGCCTGACGCCCGCTCGGCCCGGGCCACCGGCGTCTGGTCGCCCGACAGCCGGATCGCGCTGCTCAGCGCCGCCGGGCCGGCTTACGCCGCCCAGTGGGAAGAGATGGCGCGCCGCTCGTTCCGCATCCACCTGCAGTATCTGGGTCTCGCCGACCGGCCCGTGGAATGGATCGACCAGTACCGGCTTTCGGACAACCCGCGGCCCGTCCCGTCGCCGCCCGAGCCGATGGACTTCGCCCACTATCTACCGCGCGTCCGCGACCTGACCCCGCCGTCCGAAGAGGTGCCGGCCGGCCAACACCCGTTCCCGGTCGCCCGCGTGCGCCGCGGCTTCACGCCGATGTTCAACATCACCGCCTACGGCCACCTGCTCACCAACGATTTCCTCGTCGCGGGGGGCCGGATCGAGACGGTCGAGTTTCACACGCCCGCAGACCTCGCGGCCCTGAAGCAGAAGGTGATCGTCAACTGCACCGGCTACGGCGCCCGCGCGCTCTGGAAGGACGAGAGCATCGTGCCGGTGCGGGGCCAGATCGCCTGGCTGATCCCCCAGCCGGAGGTCACCTACGGACTCTACTACCGGGGTATCAGCACGCTCTCGCGGTCAGACGGCATGGTCGTGCAGAACACCGGCCCGGACGAGTCCTACGGGTACAACGACGCCAACGAGCAACCCGACCGCGCCGAGGCCGAGGCCGCGGTCGGGATCATCGCGCCGCTGTTCGCTGCCGGGTCGGCAAAACGCAGCGCCTGACCTATATTCTGCTGGCTGCGGCGGGCTACGACGGCCCACCGGCGCGCCCATTCCGGGCCCCGCTCAGGACGGTGGGTCAGAGCGTCGTCGCAAGAGCGCTCTCCCGCCGCAGCGCTACTGCTGCTGTTGCTGCATCTGGTGCAGGCGCTGCTGGTGCTGATAGGCGGCGCTGCCGGTCGCCCGGCGGCCGGCCGGGATGCTGGCCTTCGAGCCGCCCGACACTCGCAGGAACTCGGGGTCGCTCAGAGCGGCGCGCGCCTTGCGCACCGACACGCCGACCGCCAGCTGGCTCTCGGCCTCGCCCTTGTAGACACCGCGCGACGGCGGCACGTCGGAATAGTCGCGGCCCACCGCGCAGGCCACGTGGCGTTCGGTGGCGGTGGTGTTGTTGGTGGGGTCCAGCCCGATCCAGCGCAGGCTCGGCAGGAACACTTCCACCCAGGCGTGGGTCGCGTCGGGGTCCGAGCGGTCGCCGTGCTTGCGGTCGGTGAACAGATAGCCCGAGACGTAGCGCGCCGGCAGGCCCCAGGATCGACAGATCGCGATCATCACGTGGGCGAAGTCCTGGCACACGCCCTTGCGCGCCTGCAGCACGTCGTCGATGGGGCTGTCCGCGCGGGTGACGCCGGCCTCATAGCCGAAGGCGCCGTAGATCAGGGTGTTCAGCTCGCGCACCGCCGACAGGGGATCGCGCCCGCGCAGGGCGTCGATCTGGTGCTCGGCCATGAAGGCGTGCAGCGCCTCGCTCTCCCGCGCGAAGCCGTGCGGATTGAGGTAGTCGAAGTTCTCGCCGCGCAGAAATTCCGAGCGCAGCCGGTCCCATTCGCCGCGGTCCAGCTGATCGGGAAGCGGCGTGGCGGGCTGGGTCTCGACCGCCGAACGCGCCGTTATGGTCAGCTTGTCGTGCGGCTGGGGCACGTCGAAGTGGTAGACGGCGTTGCCGAAGCTGTCGGGGTAGCTGAACACCTGGGCCGGCGGATCCAGGTCCAGGTCGAAGCTGACCAGCCGCTGCCGCGCGCTCTTCTGCGGCTGCATCCACACCTCCATGACGCTTTCGCGCACGAGGGAAGCGTAGCGGTACTGGGTGACGTGGCGGATCTCGAGCAGCACGCGATGCAGGTCCTTTACGCCGGAAGCCGGTCTTCGAGGGGGTAGGCGACGAAGGCGTCGTAGAGGCTGCGGTGGATCGTGGCGCACTCGTCCAGCACGGTCTTCAGGAAGGCGCTGGGTCCCTGGGCCTCCACCTCGTCCATGTCGGCATATTGCATCCGCGCGCGCAGGCGGCCGGCCAGACGGTCGGGGCCGACGCTGCCCGCCATGCCGGCGTGGCGGATGATGGCGGACAGATGCGACTCGATCTCCTGGGTGCAGAACCGGATCGAACGCGGGAAGTCCTCGTCCAGCATCAGGAACTGCAGGATCAGGCGCGGCTGCATCTCGGCGGTGTAGGCGCGCAGGTAGGGCTCCAGCGCGCAGCCCATCCGCAACACGCTGGTCAGGGCGAAGTGGTCGTGGATCGGCCGCCGCCTGCGCTCGTCGCCGAACACCACCTCCAGCAACGACCCGATAAGTTGCGCGCGCTCGAGGTAGACGCCCAGCAGCAGGAAGCTCCAGCCTTCGCCGTGGCTCATGGTGGCGTCGCCGGCGCCCTTGAACAGGTGCAGGTCGGCGATCGTGTCGTGCAGGAAGAGCTGCGAGCCGTCGGCGAAGGACTTGGCGGCGTCGGGATCGCTCATGCGCAGGTAGATGAGGTTGAGCCGTTCCCAGGTCTCGGTGGTGATCTGGTCGCGCACCTGCCGCGCATTTTCGCGGGCCCGGGCGATCGACGAATAGATCGAGCCGTTGTCGTCGCGATCCAGCGCCAGCGAAAGGGCCGCGTCATAGGGGCTCTTGGCCTTGGCCACGTCTGGATCGCCCACGGCGGCCAGCGCGATCCGCGCCACTTGAGACGCCGCTTCCGATCGGTCCAGCGTGGCGTTCAGCATCACGTCCGACAGGCGGCACATGTGCTCGGCGCGCTCCACGTAGCGCCCTATCCAGTAGAGGCTGTCGGCGACCCTGGCGAGCATCATGGGCGCAGCCCTTTCTTCAGACTGCCGGGCATCATGATTTGTCGCCCTTGCTGTCCGACAGCACCCACGTGTCCTTCGACCCGCCGCCCTGGCTCGAGTTCACCACCAGCGACCCCTTGCGGAGCGCCACGCGGGTGAGCGCCCCCGGGGTCACGGTGATCTTTTCGCCCGACAGGATGAAGGGGCGCAGGTCCACGTGGCGGGGCTCGACGGCGTTGTCGATCAGGCACGGGGCGGTGGAGAGCTGGATCGTTGGCTGGGCGATGTAGTTGGAGGGGTCGGCACGCAGCGCTTCGGCGAACGCATCCTGCTGCGCTTTCGTCGAGTGCGGGCCCACCAGCATGCCGTAGCCGCCCGAGGCGCCCACCGCCTTCACCACCAGCTTGTCCAGGTTGGCCAGCACGTGGCTGAGCTGCGCCGGCTCGCGGCACAGGTAGGTTTCGATGTTGGGCAGGATCGCGTCCTCGCCCAGGTAGTAGCGGATGATTTCGGGCACATAGGCGTAGACCGCCTTGTCGTCGGCCACCCCGGTGCCCGGCGCGTTGCAGATGACCACGTTGCCGGCGCGGTAGGCGTTGAACAGTCCGGCTGCGCCCAGCGACGAATCCCGCCGGAAGGTGAGGGGATCGATGAAGTCGTCGTCCACGCGGCGGTAGATCACGTCGATACGGCGCAGCCCCGTCGTGGTCCGCATGTAGACCATGTTGTCGTGCACCACGAGGTCGCGGCCCTCGACCAGCGGCACGCCCATCAGCCGCGCCAAATAGGCGTGCTCATAGTAGGCGGAGTTGTAGACGCCAGGCGTGAGCACCACGACCTGCGGGTTGGGCCGCCAGTCGGCCGCCATGCTCTTCAGCGTCGTCAGCAGCAGGTCCGGATAGCGATCGACCGAGCGCACGCCAGCGCCCCGGAAGGTCCCCGGGAACACCCGTCTCGACGCCTCCCGGTTGGCCAGCATGTACGAGACGCCGGAGGGGACACGAAGGTTGTCCTCCAGCACCGCGAACTCCCCGTTCGGCTGGCGGATCAGGTCCGAGCCGCAGACGTTGGCGTAGGCCTTGTGCGGCACATAGAGGTTCTGCATCTCGCGCCGGTAGGAGGGGGCCTGCAGCACCAGCTCGCGCGGCACCACCCCGTCCATCAGGATCTGCTGTTCCGAATAGATGTCGGCCAGGAACATGTTCAGCGCCCGCAGGCGTTGGGTCAGCCCCGCTTCGACCCGTGCCCATTCCGCGGCCGGGATGATGCGCGGCAGGATGTCGGTGGGGATGATCCGCTCGGTGGAGCTCTCGGCGCCGTAGACGGTGAAGGTGATGCCCTGGAGCAGGAAGAAGCGCTCCTGAGTGCGCTGGCGCTCGGCCAGTTCGTCGGCGGTCAGCGTCGAAAGCCGGGCGTCGAGCGCCGCATAGTGGGGACGCACCTGGCCGTCCGGCGTCAGCATCTCGTCGTAGGGCCCGACCGCTGCCGGGGTCGCCACGTCCAGGCCCGGTTCGTCCCGCCTGGCGCTCACGATGGAATCCACGTCTTCCCGCCGACTTTCATTCTGGAATCTGTAGGACGCTTACGGCGGCCCCGGAAGCCGGCGGCTGAAATTCGTGGCTTTTCGCCCGGTTCCCGGTCAGGCGCCCAGCATTTAGGCGCCGCCGATCTGCGACGGCCGGATGACACGACCCGGACGCCCAGCTACACCCGCCTCTTGAGGGGCCGAGCGAGGATTCGGGCTTGGGTCGACTGCTGTACGCCGTCGCCGCCTCGGCGGCTCTGTGCGCCCCCGGCCTGGCCGACGCGGCCGAGCCTAAGGCCACGGTCCAGGGTGAGATGGATCCGGACCTGCGCGCCACCATCCAGCGCGTGATCGGCGACACCGACCGGCCGATCGAGAACCGCTTCGAGGCCCGTCGACGCGCCCGCGCCGCCGCCGAGGACGCCATCGCCGTACTCCGTTCAGAGGGCTATTACGCCAACCAGGTCGAGCCCGACGTCAGCGAGGCCGATCCGCCACGGCCGGTGGTGCAGATCACGCCCGGCCCGCGCTTCAACATCGGCGCGCCGGGCGTGGCCTGGCAGGGCGAGGCGCCCGACGCCGCCTCCGACACCGCCGCCCGCGAGGCCATGGCCCTGCGGCCCGGATCGCCCGGCCGCGCCGTCGACGTGATCGCGGCCGAAGGGCGCGTCGTGGCTGCAGTCCAGAAGCGTGGCTATGCCGACGCCGTGGCCGAGCCGCGCGAGGTGATCGTCGACCATGCCGACCACACCGTCCGCCCGACCTACAAGATCGCGGCGGGCCGGCTCGTGCGGCTGGATGGCCTGGACATCGCGCCGGGCGGGCGCACGGACCCGGCGTGGCTCCGACGCCTGGCGCCCTGGAACTCCGGCGACACCTACGATCCCGACGACGTGGCCGAGCTAGAGCGGCGGCTGCTGGACGCCGGCGTTTACGACAGCGTCACCGTGGCCCTGGCGCCGCTCGAAAAGACCACCGCCGATGGCCTCCGCCCAGTCGTCGTCAGCCTGGGCGAGAGCAAGCGCCGCACCATCGAGGCGGGCGCCAGCTACGCCACGACCGACGGTGTCGGCGTCAACGCTCGCTGGACGCACTACAACCGGCTACGCCGCGCCGACACCCTGGCGCTGTACGGCACGATCTCGGACCGCGACACCCGCGTCGGGGTCGATCTCTCTCTGCCGCACTGGCTGCGGCCGCAGCAGACGCTGAAGGTCGGCGCCTCTGGTTATCGCGAAGCGACCGACGCGTACGACGAGACCGGCGCCGAGGCGCACGCGGACGTCACCCGGCGCTACGGCAAGACGTCCTACGTCACCGTGGGAGCCTCGGTGTCGGCCGGCCGGTCGGACGAGATCAAGGCTGGCACCCTGTCAACCATCGGTCGCGACCTTGTCACCCTCGCCGCACTAGGCGATGTCCTGCTCGACCGCTCGAACGATCCGCTGAACCCCACGCACGGCTGGCGGCTCAGCGCCCGGCTGGAACCTACCTTGATCGTCGGCGACACCAATCTGCCGTACCTGCGCGCCGTGGCTCAGGGCACGGCGTACCTGCCGCTGGACAAGCAGGCGAAGACGGTGATCGCCGGGCGCCTGCGCCTGGGGCGCATCCTGAATGGAACGGTCGATCAGATCCCGGCCTCGCAGCGCTTCTATGCCGGCGGCGGCGGCTCGGTGCGCGGGTTCCCGTACCAGGGCGTTGGCCCCCGGTTGGCCGACAACACGCCTCGCGGCGGCGTCTTCCTGTTCGAGTCCTCGCTCGAGGTGCGGCGCGATCTCACGTCTCGTTGGGGCTTCGCCGCCTTCGTGGACGCTGGCGCCGTCGGCTCTAGCGGCCCGATCGACTTCCAGGACCTCGCCGTCGGCGCGGGCGTCGGCGTCCGCTACAACCTGGGCTTCGCGCCCATCCGGGTCGACATCGCCACGCCCGTCGCGCGCCGCAAGGGCGAACAGCCGATCCAGGTATACCTCAGCATCGGACAGAGCTTCTGAGCGGTCTCGACGATACGACGCCGCCCGGAGATCCGGGCAAGGGCGAGGGTGTGGTCCCGGAGGTCCTGAAACGCTCGGCCTTGCCCAAGGCGATCACGGCCGCGGCCGTCTCGGTGCTGCTCCTGCTGGTCGGCGCTCTCGCCCTGGGCCGCTATGGCGTCCTGATACCGCAGGTGCGCCTGCTCATCGAAGCACGCAGCGACGGGCTCAAGCTGGGCCGGATCGGCCGACTCAAGATTGAGGGCCTGTCCGGCGATGTCTGGCGCGACGCGCGCGTCCAACGCCTGACGATCCGCGACGAGAAAGGCGTGTGGTTGGAAGCCAATAACGTCCATATCACATGGCGTTATCTGGAACTCCTCAGGCGTCGGTTCGACGCGGACCTCATCGAGGCGCAGACCGTCCGCGTCATCCGCCGGCCAACCCTGGCGCCCAAGGGCAAGGACCGCGGCCTGCCGGTCTCATTCCACATCGACAAGGTCGCCACGCGCCTGATCCTGGAACCCGCATTCAGCAGTACGCGCGGGGTTTACGACCTGGGCCTCCAGCTCGACGTCGAACGCAAGGGCGGGCGCAGTGGCAAGCTTCACGCGCTCAGCGTCCTGCATCCTGGCGACCGCCTCGACGTGGATTTCGCCGTCGGCCCGCTGGGGCCGATGCGGCTGGTCGCGGACGCCGTCGAGGCCAAGGGCGGGGCCCTGGCGGGCGCGGCCGGCTTCTCCCCGACCCAGCCCTTCCGCTTCACGGTCCGCGCTTCGGGCACAGTCTCCGAGGGTCGGTTCTCGGCGACCTCGACCTCGGGAAGCCTCACGCCGCTCTACGCCCGCGGCGCCTGGAATCCACAGGGCGGGCAGGCGGGCGGGCGCATCCTGCTCGCGGCCTCGTCCCTAACCCAGCCGTATGTCGAGCGCTTCGGCCGCGACGTGATCTTCGGCGTCGCCGGCCGCAAGGCGCGGGAAGGCGACTACGCCCTGGACGCTCGGCTGCGCTCGGACGCGATGACGCTTCGCGCCTGGGGCGAGGGCGACATCGGCCAGCGGCGCCTCGGTCCAGGTGGCCTCCGGCTCGACGCCCAGACCGCCTCGCTCTCCAAGCTGGTCGGCGTCGGCCCGAGCATGGGAGCGACCCGGGTCGTCGGCGCGGCGGCGGGCGACATCAAGGTCTGGAGCTTCCGCGGCACGGCCGACATCGCCAACGTCGCCGTGGGTGAAAGCTACGGTCTGGCGCGCGTCTCCGGCCCGGTCGAGCTCGGCCACGACAAGGCGGGCTTCTTCGTCAAGGCAAAGGCTCAGGGCGCCGGCGGCCGGGGCGAGGGCTTTGCCGCGGCCCTCCTGGGCGGCGCGCCGGCGGCGGAGATCGACGGCCAGCGCCTCACGAATGGCCAGCTCCTGCTGCGTCGTCTGGACCTTACCGGACGGGGCCTCAAGGTGCAGGCCAGCGGCGGCCGTAGCCTTCTGGGCGCCGTGAACTTCAAGGGCAAGGCCGACATCTCCAACCTGCAGGCGGCGCGCCTCGGGGCCAACGGCGCAGCCAGCGTCGACGTCCAAGCCTTCCAGGCCCGCTCCGGCGCCCCCTGGACCTTCACCCTCGACGCGAAGGGCGACCGGTTCGCCGTCGGCCTCGCCGAGCTCGACCGCCTGCTGGGCGGCAAGCCCCGCCTGCAGGCCCAGGCCGCCTGGCAGGCCGGCAAGCTCTCCGTCGCCAAGGCCACTCTGGACGGCGCCTCGCTGGACGCCAACGCCGCCGGGGTGATGGAGGCCGACCGCACGCTCGCCTTCAAGGCCGACTGGACAGCTGTAGGGCCCGTTCGGGCCGGTCCCGTCGAGCTCACCGGCCGGATCAAGGGAACGGGCGGCGTCACGGGAGCGGTCTCGGCGCCGCGCCTGGACCTCGTGGCAGACCTGGAACAGGTCGACGTGCCGCGCCTGCCGCTCAGGGACGCCAAGCTCGCCATCACCTTCCAGCGTCAGGCCGACGGTTCCACCGGAACTGTCGCCCTCACGGCCACCAGCCAGTATGGACCGGCCCGCGCCAAGTCCGACTTCCGCTTCCCGCGCGGCGGCGTCGAGCTTACCGACCTGCTGGTCGACGCTGGCGGGTTGAAGGCCGCCGGCTCGCTTTCGCTACAGCAGACTCGTCCCTCCGCCGCCGACCTGACGCTGGAGATCGGGAAGGGCGCGTTCCTCGATGCGGGTCGGGTCTTTGGGACAGCCAAGGTCGTCGACGCCGCCGGCGCGCCGCGCGCCGATCTCGATCTGCGCGCCGAGGGTCTGCGCGCCCGCAACTCCACCATCACGGTGCGATCGGCCCGCCTGGACGCCCAGGGGCCGCTGGACCGGCTGCCGTTCACCGTGAGCGCCCGCGGCGGCTCGGACCAGGGCGCCTGGACGATCGACGGCAGGGGCGTGCTGGCCGACGTCCCGCCGGGCTACCGGCTTGCCTTCGACGGCAAGGGCGCGCTGGGCAAGCGCGACCTGCACACGACCGAGACCGCCCAGATCCGCTTCGGCGGCCCGGAGCAGACCGCCCGCGTTCGCCTGGCTGCCTCGGACGGGGGGCGACTGGACTTCGACGGCGCGCTTCGCGACGGCTCCGCCAACGTGCAGGCCCGCGTGCAGGAGATGGGCCTCAGCCTCTTCAATGCCGACCTTGATGGCCGCGTCGACGCGACGCTCGCTCTGCAGGGCCAGGGCGACCGGCTGACGGGGACGCTGGACGCCCAGCTCGCCGACGCCCGTGGCAGGGGCACGCCCGCAGCCCAGGGCATGGACGGGACCCTGAAGGCCCGCCTGGCCGATTCGACGCTGAACTTGGACGTCGCCACCGCCAACGACAACGGCCTCAAGGCCAACGCCAGCTTCGTCCTGCCCGCCGAGGCCTCGGCGAAGCCTTTCCGGATCGCCATCGCCCGCCAGAAGCCGATGCGGGGGCACTTCTTCGCCGCGGGCGAGGTGCGGCCCCTATGGGAGCTCCTGATCGGCGGCGAGCGCTCCCTTGCGGGCTTCGTCCGCACCGAGGGGTCGGTCTCGGGAACGCTGGCTGACCCGCGCGCGTCCGGAAACATCACCGTGGACCGCGGTCGCTTCGACGATGGGGGCACGGGCCTTTCCCTGCGCGACGTCACTCTGCGCGCGGCGTTCACCGAGGATGACGTGAACGTCAGTCAGGCCACGGGCGTGGATGGGCACGGCGGACAGCTGAGCGGACAGGGGCGGATGAGCCTACTGCGCGAGGGCGCCTCGAACTTCCGCCTCGACCTGAAGGGCTTCCGCCTGATCGACAACGAGACGGCCACGGCCTCGGCCACCGGCCAGGCCACGATCAACCGTGGCGCCGACGGCAAGGTGAAGCTGACCGGCGACCTGGTCATCGACCGCGCCGACGTGGCCGCCGACCCGCCCACGCCTTCGGGCGTCGTCGCCATGGACGTCACCGAGATCAACCGGCCTGACGACCTCCCCGCGGTCCTGCCCGCCGCAGCCAAGCGCGGTGACGGCTGGACGCTGGACGTCAAGCTGCGCGCGCCCCGTCGCGTCTTCGTGCGCGGCCGCGGCCTCGATGTGGAGCTGTCTCTGGACGCCCATGTCGGCGGCACCACCACGCGGCCTGATCTGACGGGCACGGCGCGCGTGGTTCGGGGCGACTACGACTTCGCCGGCAAGCGTTTCGAGTTCGACGACCGCAGCGTCGTCTATCTTTCCACCCGGCCCGCCAACATCCGGCTGCAGCTCGACGCGACCCGCGAGGATCCCTCTCTCACCGTGACCGTCCGCATTCGCGGCACGGCCGAGCGGCCGGAGATCACCCTGGTCTCCTCGCCCAGCCTGCCCAACGACGAGGTGCTCGCAAAGGTGCTGTTCGAGCGTTCGGCGTCCCAGCTCTCGCCCGTCGAGGCCGCTCAGCTCGCCTCGGCGCTGTCGGCGCTCGCGGGGGGCGGCGGCTTCGACGTGATCGGCAACCTGCGTAACTTCGCCGGCCTCGACCGCTTGGCGTTCGGCGGCAGCGAGCAGTCCGGCGTCACCGTCTCGGGCGGCAAGTACCTGACGGACGACGTCTACCTCGAACTCACCGGCGGCGGCCGCGAGGGGCCGTCGGCCCAGGTGGAGTGGCGCATCCGCAAGAACCTGTCGATCCTCTCCCGCCTGACCAGCCAGAGCGCCGGTCCGGGCACGGGCAATCGCGTCGCCATCAGGTGGCGCAAGGACTACTGAGTATCTTCCACCATGATGGGTGAGGCCCGGTTCTCACGCCTTGAAGTAGAACATCTGAGTGGTGGTCGCGAGGAGGCGGCCCGACGGCGACCACAGCTCGGCCGTCTGGTCGCCGTAGCTGCGGTGGAAGGTGCGCGCGTCCGCCACGCCCAGCACCTCGGTGGCGCCGTCCTCGGCCAGTTCCGCGGCGCTGACGTGGAAGTGGGTTGTCATCGAGACCGTCCCGAAGGGCACGATCCCGCGTTTGGCCTGGAAGATGCGGCCGAAGAACGCGTCGCCCATGGAGGCGAGCGAAAGGTGGTCGAGCACCCGCGGCTCGGCGTCGGCGATCCACACTTCGGAGCGCGTCGAGACCTCGGTGGAATTGAAATCATCCCCGCCCGACACGAAGCGGAACGTGTATTGGCGAGGCCAGGCGACGGAGCCGCTCTCCCGGCGCGGCAAGACATCGGACGGTGGGACGACAGGCGGCGACAGCACCTGATGCGACCAGCTCGGACGGCGTTCCGCGAGGACCACGCTGGCGAGGGCGGCCGGATCGCCGCCGCCTTGCCGCAGCTCCACGGTCCAGTGCTGGGTCGAGCGGTTGGCGCGCGCGAGCACGGGCGTCAGATCGAAAGGTCCCGCCGCGATCGGCGCGGCGTAATTCACCGTCAGCGCCAGGGCGTCGCCGGCGGCGCGGGGGTCGCTCAGCACCGCTCGCAGCAGCGTTGCGGCGGTGGCGCCGCCGAAAGGGCCCACGAAGGCCCAGTAGGCCTCGCTGGTGTGCCCCGTCATCCGGTCGCCGTCGCGGCGGGTCTCGGTGGCGGCGTCGAAGCCGTGCAGGCGGGCCGTTGCGGCGATCTCGAGGGTCATGCCCACAGAATGCCGGCCGCGCGCGCTGCGGCAATGACCTCGGGGGTAAAGCTCAGGCCGCGCTGCGCCCGCCGCGCCGGGCATAAGCCTGGGTGCCACGGGTGAAGACCTGATCCTCCGGCAGGATCGCGTCGATCGTTACGTCCCTGGCCCCCTGGAGGTAGACGTAGAGCGCGCCGAAGTCGGCGAGGGTCGCGTCCAGTAGCGCCTGCAGCGAGGGGATCACGAAATAGACCTGCTGGAAGTCGTCGATCCGATAGGGCGTCCGCATGGTCCGCGCCAGGTCGAAACCCAGGCGGTTGGGGGAGGGGTCGTCCAGGGCGAAGAGCGACTCCGAATGGCTGGAGACGATGCCGGCGCCGTAGATCCGCAGGCCCTGCGCGGTGTTCAGTAGGCCGAACTCCACCGTGTACCAGTAGAGACGCGCCAGGTTGTGCAACTGGCCCAGGCCCAGGGCGCGGAGGCCGCCCTCGCCATAGGCCTGCATGTAGTCGGCGAAGGTCGGGTCGGTGAGCATCGGCACATGACCGAACACGTCATGGAAGATGTCGGGTTCCTGAAGATAATCAAGCTGCTCTGGACGGCGGATGAAGTGCCCCGCCGGGAAGCGCCGGTTGGCCAGGTGGTCGAAAAACACCTCATCGGGCACCAGCCCCGGAACGGCGACCACCGTCCAGCCGGTCAGCCGCTTCAGCTCCTCGTTGATGCGCGCGAAGTCTGGGATGCCGGCGCGGTGCAGGTCCAACGCGTCCAGGCCCCGAAGGAAAGGATCGCAGGCGCGACCAGGCAGCAGGGCCGACTGGCGCTCGTACAGGGTGATCCAGACGTCGTGCTCAGCCTGGGTATAGTTCTCCCAGCCCTGGTCGATGGTCCAATCGGGACGTGCGCCGGGCGGCGGGACGAGGCTTTGAATATCGGCGGCCATGCCGCGAGAATGGCGCGCCCTGCCCGCAAGTTCCCGTCTCATTGCTCCGCGGAAACGGCCTTCGCGGAAACAAATTTGCGCGGCGGCGAGGCTTCTCGCATAGATTGTGTAGCCGTTGAATCGGCGTCGTGCGGGCGGGGGCTTGGATGCGGTTGCGTATGTTGGGCCTGGCCGCGGTGGCCTCCCTCGTTGTGTCCTCACCTGCGCTCGCCGCGAACTGCGCCCGAAACGAAGCCGATGCGGCCGGACGTGTCGCGGCCTGCGAGCGGATCCTGGCCGCGCCGGGCGTCGACGACGACACGGCCGCCCAGGCCCGGGTGATCCTGGCCGAAACCTACATGGACGCCGACAAGCTCGAGGCGGCGCTTGCCCAGGCTGAGATCGCCGTGAAGCTGGCGCCGAGGCAGCCGGTCGCCCTGGTCACCCGCGGCCATATCCTCGAACTGATGAAGCGCATCGACGGCGCGATGGCCGACTACGACGCCGCCATCGGCATCGATCCTAAGAACGTCATGGCGCGGGTCAGCCGCGGCCTCGTGCGCTTCGCCCGCGCCGACTACCAGGGCGCCCGTCGCGACTACGACGCCGCCCTGTCCGTCACCCAGGACGACCCTTCGATCTACGAGGCTCGCGCCCGTGTCTTCTATGCGGTTCAGGACGACGCCAGCGCGCTGGAGGACCTGCGCCGGGCCGAACGGCTGGAGAAATTCGACGTCAACCAGACCTACTTCAAGGCCCAGGTGCTACAGGCGCTGGCCCGTTATCCCGAGGCGCTCGCCGCCTACAATGCCGCCCTGAAGGCCAAGCCGAACGAGCCGGAGCTGCTGGTCGGACGCGGCGACGTGCTGCAAGCCATGCAGCTGGACGACGAGGCCGTCGCCAGCTACCGCGCGGCGCAGCGCGCCAATCCCGACTATCAGGTCGCCTACTATGCCCAGGCGACGCTCCACCTGGACGCCCAAGCCTACGACAAGGCGACCGCCGTCCTGCAAGCGCTCCTGAAGCGCCAGCCCACCGACCGCGGCGCCCGGCAGGGCCTGGCCCAGGTGGCCGCCCACCAGCAGCGCTACGACGAAGCCATCGCCATCCTCGACGGCGTGGTGGTCTCCTTCCCGGACGCCGCCAGTCCCTACTACGACCGCGCGCTCATCTGGGAGGCCAAGGGCGACACCGCTCGCGCGCTGGCCGACCTGGACAAGGCCGTGGCTCTGGAGCCGGACGAAACCAGCCTCCGCTTCGCCCGTGGCCGCGTCCACGTCGCGGCCAAGGCTTACGACAAGGCGATCAAGGACTTCGACGTCGTGGTCCAGGCGGAGCCTGACCTAGCCGGCGTTTGGTGGTGGCGCGCCCGCGCCAAGGCCCTGGCCGGAGATGCCGCCGGCTCCAAGGCTGACCGCGAGAAGGCCACGCAGCTCTCGCCCGACGTCGTGAAGGACCTAGACGCCAAGGCAGCGACCTAAGCCACGCCTACGGCGCGTCCTAGTGCCCGATCCCGTGGCGCAGCTTGTACTGGCCTTCGTCGAACGCGTCGAAGATCAGAGACGCCTGCGGGTGGCCCACCGGCTGGCCGGTCTCGTCGATCTCGAGGTTCTGTTCCGAAACATAGGCCACGTAGGCGCTGTCGTCGTTTTCGGCCAGCAGGTGGTAGAAGGGCTGGTCCTTGTGCGGCCGGATGTGCTCCGGGATCGACAGCCAGTACTCCTCGGTGTTCGAGAACATGGGATCGACGTCGAAGATCACGCCGCGGAAGGGGTAGACCCGGTGGCGGACGACTTGGCCGATCGTGAATTTGGCGAGTCGTGTGCTCATGCCGTCGAATCTACATCCCGCTCTCTGACTGGAAGGTGAACGTAGCGTCGGAAAGGCGTCATTCAACCGTCGTCATCTTCCGGGCGCCTGCCGCGCTTGCTACAGTCGCCGCGAAATCAGGCGCACGGGGGGTGCGGCTGCGTAGGACAGGTACGAGTCCATGAGTGAGGCGCTGCGTGCGCCCGGGCCGGCGATTCGCGGGCGGGAGAGGTCTGTCAGCGACCCACCCTGCTACGCGGCGCTCGACCTTGGTACGAACAACTGCCGCCTGCTGATCGCCACGCCCAGCACGAGCGGGTTCCGGGTGGTCGAGGCCTATTCCCGCATCGTGCGCCTGGGTGAGGGGCTCTCCCAGAGCGGCCGGCTGTCGGACGAGGCCATGGAGCGCGCCCTGGCCGCCCTGAAGGTCAGCGGCGAGAAGGTGCGTCGCCGCCGCGTGGTGAAGTTCCGCGCCATCGCCACCCAGGCCTGCCGGATGGCCGAGAACGGCCAGGCCTTCGTGAACCGCGTCGCCAACGAGACCGGCGTGAAGCTTCAGATCATCAGCCCGCAGGAAGAGGCCCGGCTTTCGGTCACGGGCTGCCTCAACCTGCTGGACGACCGCCACGAGGCCGCTTTGGTGGTCGATGTCGGCGGCGGCTCCACGGAGCTGTCCTGGGTCGATCTCAAGGCCGCGCCGCCCGGCGGTGCGCCCCCGGTGCGCGCGTGGCTGTCGGTGCCGATCGGCGTCGTCACCCTGGCCGAGCGTTTCCCCGAGGGCGACGTTGCGACCGAGAGCTGGTTCCGCGAGATGATCGCCCACGTCCGGGCCCAGATCGCCGCGTTCCGACGGGCCGACCCCATGCGGCCGGTGTTCGAGGCCGACCGCGCCCACCTCGTCGGCACCTCGGGCGCCATCACCAGCCTGGCAGGGATGCACCTGCGCCTGCCTCGCTATGACCGCAACCGCGTCGACGGCATCTGGATGAGCCGTGAGGACTGCGAGGCCGCCGCCGGCGACCTCCTGGCCCTCAGCGCCGCCCAGCGCGCCGCCCAGCCCTGTATCGGGCCCGACCGCGCCGACCTGGTGCTGGCCGGGGCGGCCATCCTGCAGGCGGTGCAGGAGGAATGGCCCTGCAGCCGGGTCCGGGTGGCTGATCGGGGGTTGCGCGAAGGCATCCTCCTGTCGCTCATGGCCGAGCGCAGCCAGCGCCGCCGCCGCAAGCGCCGGCGGGCGCGCAACAAGGCCGCCGCGGGAGCCGTCCAATGACCGAACCGCCCCGCAAGCGCATGGTGAAGCCGCCCACCGGCGGCGTCGAGGGCGGCCGCTCCAAGCCGGCGCGCCTGAAGACCGCCAAGCAGCGCACGCCTTCGCAGCAGGCCTGGCTGGAACGCCAGGTCAACGATCCGTTCTCGGCCAAGGCCCGGGCGCTCGGCTACCGCAGCCGCGCGGCCTTCAAGATCACCGAGATCGACAATCGCTTCCGCTTCCTGAAACCCGGCGCCCGCGTCGTCGACCTGGGCCTGGCCCCTGGCGGCTGGACCCAGATCGCCATCCTGCGCGGCGTCACCAACATCGTCGGTGTCGACCTGCTGCCGGTCGACCCGCTGCCGCCCGCCACGATCCTGCAGATGGACTTCACCGATCCCGCCTGCGGCCCGAAGCTGATCGAACTGTTGGGCGGACCGCCAGACGTGGTCATGTCCGACATGGCGCCGAACACCATCGGCCATCGCGAGACCGACCACCTGCGTATCGTCGGGCTGATCGAAGCCGCCATCGATTTCGCGATCGACGTGCTGAAGCCCGGCGGGACCTTCGTCGCCAAGGCCTTCCAGGGCGGGGGCTCCGACCAGCTCATCGCGTTGCTGAAGCGCCACTTCGCCGACGTGAAGAACGTCAAGCCCAAGGCCAGCCGTCAGGACTCGTCCGAAGTCTTCTTCGTGGCGACGGGGTTCAAGGGGCGTTAGGGGGTTCCGGGGTCTTCGCGCCCTCGGCGACCAGCCAGTCCCGGAATCGCCCCAGCGCCCGGCCGTCGGCGCCCGGCGCGGTCAGCATCGCGAAGGCGCTGCCCGAGCGCAGGAAGCCCAGCGGCGCCACGAGCTGACCTGCCTGCACCTCGTGCACGCACAGCGGCCACGACACGACCGCCGCGCCCAGCCCGGCCGATGCCGCGTCCATCGCGAAGTGCACGTGCGGGAAGGGGCGCTCGTTCGCCGGCGGCAGCTCGATGCCCGCGTGCTCGGCGAAGATCGGCCAGGCCTCCGGGTGGGTCGCCGCGGCGAGGCGAGGGGCCCTCAGCGGATCGTTCCCGCACCGCTCGGCCATCCCGGGCGACATCACCGCCCCCAGCGCATTGCGGATGAAGGGCGTACAGTGTGGGTCCGACAGGCGCGAGAGGGGCACGATCCGCACCACCGCCTGGGCGCCGCGATGCGAGGTGGCGTGGGCCGAAAGCTCCGACAGGTGCAGCCGCACGTCCGGATGCGCCGCCTGGAAGCCGGCCAGCCGCGGGATCAGCCATTTCACCGACAGGCTGGCGTTGACCGCGATGTGCAGGTCCTCACCGCCGACCCGCACCCGGCGCACCGCAGCCGAGATCTGGTCGAACGCCTCGGTTAGCGCGGGCAGCAGCTCGCGGCCCGCCGCCGTAAGCTCCAGCCGGTTCTTCGGGCCGGAGAACAGTCGCACCCCCAGCGCCGCCTCCAGCGCCTTCACCTGCCGGCTCACCGCCGAGTGGGTCACGTTCAACTCTTCGGCCGCCAGGGTCACCCGCCCAGTCCGCGCCATCGCCTCGAACGCCCGGAGCGCGTTCAGCGACGGCAACGGCCTCGATGTGAGATTTTCGAACATCGAAGCGCAAATTAGTCGATTTCCTCAAATCGGCAATCCGGGCACTAGCTGGCCATGGAAGCGGAACCGCCCCCTCAGCCTCTCGCTCCGGTCGATTACGACCGCGTCCAGCATCAGAACTACGCCCAGGGCCGTGTCCTACCCGCTGGCGCCATCTCCCGTTACATGGCGATCTTCGGCGCCCACCTGCCAGGTGACCGGCCGCTCGCCGGCATCGACCTCGGTTCGGGCACGGGCCGCTTCACCCCGGCCCTTGCCGACGCGTTCGGCGGTCCCATCCATGGCGTCGAGCCCGCCGATGGCATGCGTCGCGCGGCCGAAGCCGACAGCCGCCACCCTGCTGTGACCTATCTCGCCGGCCGCGCCGAGGCGATCCCGCGGCCAGACGCCAGCGCCGACTTCGTGCTGATGTTCCTCTCGTACCACCATGTGGCCGACAAGCCGGCCGCCGCATGCGAGATCGCCCGCGTCCTGAAGGCGGGCGGCCGGCTGATCCTGCGCAGCACCTTCAAGGACCGCATCCCCGACCACTGGTGGCGCAGCTACTTCCCACGCAGCCACGCGGTCGAGCAGGCCATGTTCCCCACCGAGGCCGAGACCATCGCGCTCTTCGAGGCGGCCGGGTTCCGGACCCTGGCGTCGGTCCAGGCCGAGATCCCGTTCGAGGGCGACATCGCAGGCCTGGTGGCGCGGCTGAAGCTGCGCGCCGTCTCCACCTTCGAGCACATGACCGAGGCCGAGCTGGACGAGGGCTTTGCCCGCATCGACGCCGACCTGGCCTTTGGCGCCATCGTCGAGAAGCCCACGAACGGCGACTTCATCGTCTTCGAGAGGCCGGCAGCATGAGCCGCCCCCAGGGCCTGGTGGTCGCCGGCTTCGGCCTGGGCCAGATCGCGGCCTTCGCCTCCAGCTTCTACCTGATGGGCGTCCTGGGCGACGCCATCGGCCGTGACCTCGGCCTGTCGCCCGCCTTCGTCTTCGCCATGGTCTCGCTGTCGCTGGCGGTCCCCGCCCTGATCGCGCCGCAGGTGGCGCGCCGCATCGACGAGAAGGGCGGCAAGCAGGTCCTGCTCGCCTCGCACCTCGCCCTGGCCGCCGGCCTGGTCCTCGTCGGCGCCGCCCGCGACGGCCTGGGCCTCGCCATCGGCATGGCCGTGATCGGCTTCGGCCAGTCGCTGGGCCTGTCGCCGACGCCCTTCGCCATCCTCGTCTCGCTGTATGGCGAAGGCGCGCGCCGCCCGATCACCGCCGTGGCCCTGATCGGCGGGCTGGGGTCGGTGGTCGGCTGGCCGCTGACGAGTTGGCTGGCCGAACAACTCGGCTGGCGCGGGACCCATTTTGTCTGGGCCGCCGTCCAGGTGCTGGTCTGCCTGCCGCTCACCGCCTGGGTCTGTCCGCCGACGCCCGGTCGCGGCCGCCGCACCGAGGCCCTCCACGCCGAGGTTCGCTGGGACCGGCCGATGGTCCAACTCGCCGTGCTGTTCGCCTGCGCCTGGTTCGTCTCCACCTGCATGAGCGCCCATCTGCCGCGCCTGCTGGGCATGTTCGGCCTCACGCCTCACGCCGCCGCCGCCGCCGCCGGCCTGATGGGCGTGGCCGCCGTCACCATGCGCTTCCTGGAATTCACGGTGCTGCGCAGGCTGCCGCCGCTTGCCACCACCCGCCTCGCCACCCTGATGCACCCCACGGGCGCCGCGGCCCTGCTGACCTTCGGCGCCCCCGCCGGCGCGGTGATGGCGTTGGGGCAGGGGGCCGGCAACGGCATGCTCACCGTGGCCAAGGGCGTCCTGCCGCTCAGCCTCTACGGCGCGGACGGCTACGCCTATCGCTCGGCGCTCATCGGCCGCCCCGCGCTGATCGCCCAGGTGTTCGGCCCGGCGCTGTTCGCCCTGGCGCTGGAGCGCTCCGCGAACCTGGCCATCGTCGCCACCTCGATCCTCTGCCTGGTCATGTTCGCCATGACCTTCGGCCTCCGCCGACGCAACCCATCGTTCCAGCAAGAGGTAATCGCATGAACGCCCCCTTCAGGCCCCTTGCCCCGGAAGCCGCCGACCCCCTATACGCGGACCGCAAAATGGAGACTCTCCCGATGGAGATACGCGAAGGTCTTACCTTCGACGACGTTTTGCTCGAACCCGGCCCGTCCGACGTCATGCCCACCCAGGTGGACGTCTCGACCCGGTTCACGCGCGAAATCAGTCTGAACATCCCGCTCGTGTCCGCCGCCATGGACACGGTCACTGAGAGCCGGCTGGCCATCGCCATGGCCCAGTCCGGCGGCATCGGCGTCCTGCACCGCAACCTCACCGTCGAGGAGCAGGCCGACCACGTCCGCGAGGTGAAGCGCTACGAGAGCGGCATGGTCATCAACCCGCTGACGATCGGCCCCGACACCACCCTGGGCGAGGTGCGCCAGATCAAGGCGCGCCGACACATCTCGGGCTTTCCGGTGGTGGATCATAATGGTCGGCTGTGCGGGATCCTCACCAACCGCGACATGCGGTTCGAGGCGCGCGACGACACCCCGGCCAAGGCGGTGATGACCCATGAGGGCCTGGTCACGGTCCGCGAGGGCGTCAGCCAGGCCGAGGCCCGTGACCTCCTGCGCCGCCACAAGATCGAGCGCCTGATCGTGGTGGACGAGGACTACCGCGCCGTCGGCCTGATCACCGTCAAGGACATGGAGAAGTCCCAGGCCCACCCATTCGCCGCCAAGGACGCGCAGGGCCGCCTGCTGGTCGCCGCCGCCTCCACGGTGGGCGACGCCGGCTACGAGCGCTCCATGGCCCTGGTGGACGCCGGCGTCGACGTGGTGGTGATCGACACCGCCCACGGCCACAACGCCAGCGTCGCCGAGGCCGTCCAGCGGGTGAAGCGCGAGAGCAACCGCGTCCAGATCGTCGCCGGCAACGTCGCCACCTACGACGGCGCCCGCGCCCTGATCGACGCCGGCGCCGACGCGGTGAAGGTCGGCATCGGCCCGGGCTCCATCTGCACTACGCGCATCGTCGCCGGCGTGGGCGTGCCCCAGCTCACCGCCATCGCCGACGCCGTGCGCGCCGCCCAGGGCACGGACGTTCCGATCGTCGCCGATGGGGG
Organism: Phenylobacterium sp. FG114; assembly: GCF_057809855.1. Lineage (NCBI taxonomy): Bacteria > Pseudomonadati > Pseudomonadota > Alphaproteobacteria > Caulobacterales > Caulobacteraceae > Phenylobacterium > Phenylobacterium sp. FG114. The sequence goes on from NZ_JBMDKU010000012.1 coordinate 115,932, forward strand.
GATCAAATACTCCGGCGACCTGGCCAAGGCCCTCGCCATGGGCGCCTCGGTCGCCATGATGGGCTCGGTCTTCGCGGGCGTCGACGAGGCGCCGGGCGAGGTCTTCCTTTACCAGGGCCGCAGCTACAAGTCGTACCGCGGCATGGGCTCGGTAGGCGCCATGGGGCAGGGGTCGGCCGACCGCTATTTCCAGAAGGATGTGAAGGACAGCCTCAAGCTCGTGCCCGAAGGCATCGAGGGCCAGGTGGCCTACAAAGGTCCGATCGCGCCTATTCTGCACCAGATGGTCGGCGGCCTGCGGGCGGCCATGGGCTATGTGGGCGCGCCCAGCCTGCCCGAGTTCCGCGAGCGGGCGCGGTTCATCCGCATCACCAGCGCGGGCCTGCGCGAGAGCCACGTCCACGACGTGATGATCACGCGCGAGGCCCCGAACTATCCGAGCGCGGGCTGATCCGGGCTTAACGGAGGGGCGACGATGGGGACTGAACTGGCGGTGGAGCTGAAACTCCTCGGCGCGGCGATCGTGGTGGGCCTGGTGCAGTTGCTCTGGGCTGCTGCGGCCGCCCGCGCGCAACAGGGTGACCTGAAGTGGGCGGCAGGTCCGCGCGACACGCCCATGCCGCTGGGCGGTGTGGCCGCGCGCCTCGACCGCGCCTTCTGGAACTTCGCCGAAACCTTCCCCTTCTTCGCCGCCGCCGTCCTGGCCTGCGCGGTGGCGGGCAAGCTGGGCACGCCGCTGACCATCTGGGGCTGCGGCCTCTACGTCGGCGCCCGCGCCCTCTACGCGCCCCTCTATGCTTCGGGCGTCCCGACGATCCGCACCCTGGTCTGGCTGGCCGCCATGGCCGGCCTGGTCATGGTGCTCGCGGCCCTGTTCAGGTGACCTGATGCGAGACGGCGGACGCGTTACCGCAGCCATTGAGGTTCTGACCGAGATCGAGACGCGCCATAAGCCCGTCCGCCTCGCCATGAAGAACTGGGGCGAGGGCGCGCGCTACGCGGGCTCCAAGGACCGCGCCTTCATCTCAGGGCTGGTGCTCGATGTCCTGCGCCGCCGCCGCACCCTGGCTTGGCGCATGGGCGACGACAGCCTGCGCGCGGCGGTGCTCGGCACGCTACATTTCCACTGGGACTGGCCTATCGATCGCATCGCCGAGGCGGCGGGCGACGAGGTCCACGGCCATGGTTCGCTCACCGACGCCGAGCGGGCGGCCCTGGCCGCCCCGCGCGACCTGGCCGACGCCCCGCCCGCCGTGCGCGGCGACTATCCCGACTGGCTCGACGCCTCGTTCGCCCGAGTGTTCGGCGACGATCGCGCCGCCGAGGGCGCGGCCCTGGCCGAGCGCGCGCCGGTGGACCTGCGGGTCAACACCATCAAGACCGACCCGGTCCGAGCCCTGAAGGCGCTGACAACCTTCGACGCGCGGCCGCCCGGCCTGATGCCCAACGCCCTGCGCGTGGCCGCGCCTGCCGCCGCCGATCGCAGCGGCGCCGTCGAGGCCATCCCGCAGTTCTCCAAGGGCTGGTTCGAGGTCCAGGACCTGGGCTCGCAGATCGCCGCCTCGGCCGCGGGCGACGTGAAGGGCAAGCAGGTGCTCGACCTTTGCGCCGGGGGCGGGGGCAAGACGCTGGCCCTGGCCGCCGCCATGGCCAACACCGGCCAGATCTACGCCTACGACAGCGACGCGCGCCGCCTGACCGACACGGTCCGCCGCGGCGACCGCGCCGGCGTGCGCAACCTCCAGGTCCGCACGCCGCTCAACCCGGAGCCGCTGAAGGATCTGGCCGGCAAGATGGACGTGGTCTTCATCGACGCGCCCTGCAGCGGCACGGGCTCGTGGCGCCGCCACCCCGACACCAAGTGGCGCCTTACGCCCGAGACGCTCGCCAAGCGCCAGGCCGACCAGGACCTGGTCCTCGACGACGGCGCGGGCTTCGTGAAGGCCGGCGGCCGCATGGTCTACGTCACCTGCTCGGTGCTGCCCGACGAGGACGAGGACCGCGTCGCCGCGTTCCTGGCCCGCCACCCCGAGTTCGCCCGCCGGCCCGCCGCCGCCACGCCCGAGCTCGAACCTCACCTGACCGCCGATGGCGACCTGCGCCTGACCCCCCGATCCTCCGGCACCGACGGCTTCTACGTCGCGGTGCTGGAAAAAGCCCGCTGACGGAGCCCCATGACCACGCCCGCCCACGAAAAGGTCCTGATCGTCGACTTCGGCAGCCAGGTGACCCAGCTCATCGCGCGCCGGCTGCGCGAGGCGGGCGTCTATTGCGAGATCCATCCCTACGACAAGGTCGACGACGCCCGCCTGGACGCTTTCGGGCCCAAGGCGATCATCCTCTCGGGTGGCCCCGCCAGCGTGCATGAGGACGAGAGCCCGCGCGCGCCGCAGAAGGTCTTCGAGCTCGGCGTTCCGGTGCTCGGCATCTGCTACGGCGAGATGACCATGTGCGCCCAGCTTGGTGGGGCGGTGGAGGGCGGCCACGACCGCGAGTTCGGCCGCGCCGAAATCAAGCTGCAGCACGAGAGCCCCCTGCTGGAGGGCCTAGGCGACCTCGGCCACACCGAGACCGTGTGGATGAGCCATGGCGACAAGATCACCGCCATACCGCAGGGCTTCTCGGTGGTCGCCACGTCCGAGGGGAGCCCCTACGCCGTGATCGCCGACGAGGGCCGCCGGTTCTACGGCATCCAGTTCCACCCCGAGGTGGCCCACACGCCGCGTGGCGCGCTGATCCTGCGCAACTTCACCCACCGCATCGCCGGCCTGAAGGGCGACTGGACCATGGCCTCCTACCGCCAGGAGCAGGTGGCCAAGATCCGCGCCCAGGTGGGCGATGCCAAGGTGATCTGCGGGCTGTCCGGCGGCGTGGACTCCTCGGTGGCCGCCGTCCTGATCCACGAGGCCATCGGCGACCAGCTCACCTGCGTGTTCGTCGACACCGGCCTGCTGCGCAAGGACGAGGCGACCCAGGTCGTCACCCTGTTCCGGGATCACTACAATATCCCGCTCGTACACGTTGACGCGTCTGATCTTTTCCTGGGTGAGCTCGCCGGCGTCACCGACCCGGAGACCAAGCGCAAGACCATCGGCCGCCTGTTCATCGAGGTCTTCGACAAGGAGAGCGCCAAGATCGAAGGAGCCGCCTTCCTGGCCCAGGGCACGCTCTATCCTGACGTGATCGAGAGCGTGTCGGCCAGCGGCGGCCCCTCAGCCGTGATCAAGAGCCACCACAATGTCGGCGGCCTGCCGGACTATATGAAGCTCAAGCTTGTCGAGCCGCTGCGCGAGCTGTTCAAGGACGAAGTCCGCGCCCTGGGCGTGGAACTGGGCCTGGCGCCCGCGTTCGTCGGCCGCCATCCGTTCCCGGGCCCCGGTCTGGCGATCCGCATTCCCGGCGAGATCACCCGCGAGAAGGTCGCTGTCCTGCAACAGGCCGACGCCATCTACCTGGAGGAGATCCGCAAGGCGGGTCTCTACGACAGCATCTGGCAGGCATTCGCAGTGCTGTTGCCCGTGAAGACGGTCGGGGTCATGGGCGACGCCCGCACCTACGAGGACGTGCTCGCCCTGCGCGCCGTCACCTCCACCGACGGCATGACCGCCGACTTCTTCGAGTTCCCGTGGGAGGTCCTGGGCCGCTGCGCCACGCGGATCATCAACGAGGTGCGGGGCGTCAACCGAGTCGTCTACGACGTGACCAGCAAGCCGCCCGGCACCATCGAGTGGGAGTAAGTTGATAGCGTTCGGGAGCTATCGGCGGCGATCAAGTTATCGCTATATCACACTGAAACAATAAGTGAAATACCTCTAGGTCTATCGCTCTCTATCGCCCGCCAGCGATCTGGGATGGCGGTAGCGTTGACGGTAGCGGCCTAGCTTGCCCAGGGCCCCTCGTGCTCATACCGTCAGGCCGTTCGATGGGCCTGACGGTATTTCTGAGGACGTAAGTTGCAGAAATAACAGGGAAAATGGCACGTCGACGGCCCCTGAAAAGGGGTGACGGTAATCCACTCCCGAGCGCCTGCCATGCTAACCGACACCGCCCTGCGAAACCTCCGCCCCAAGGACAAGGCCTATAAGGTCGCCGACCGAGACGGGATGTACGTCCACGTCGCGACCTCGGGGGCCGTCACATTCCGCTACGACTATCGCCTGCACGGACGACGCGAGACCCTGACCATCGGCAAGTACGGATCGGCCGGCATCTCGCTCGCGCGGGCGCGGGAGAAGTGCATCGACGCGCGCCGCGCCGTTTCGGAAGGGCAGTCACCCGCCCGGGAGAAGCAACGCGAGAAGCGGCGCCTGAAGGAGGCGAAGAGCTTCGGCCAGTTCGGCGAGCGCTGGTTCAGCGAGGCGCCTATGGCCGACAGCACCCGCGCGATGCGGCGGGGCATCTACGAACGCGACATGCTTCCGGTGCTGCGCAACCGGCTTCTCACCGAGATCACGCCGGACGACCTGCGGGCGCTCTGCGGCAAGGTGAAGGCGCGGGGCGCGCCGGCCACGGCGGTTCTCGTTCGCGACATCCTGAAGCAGATCTATGGCTTCGCCATCCTGCACGGAGAGAAGGTCGCCAACCCGGCGGACGATGTCGGGCCAGCCTCCATAGCCACCTTTGTCGCCCGGGATCGTTCGCTCTCGCCGACTGAGATCCGGATCATGCTCAAGCAGCTGGAGCATGTCCCGACCCTGCCGACGATCCGCCTGGGCCTGCGGCTGATCCTGCTGACCATGGTCCGGAAGAGCGAGCTTCAGGACGCGACGTGGGACGAGGTCGACTTCGAGAACGCGGTCTGGACCATCCCGAAGGAACGGATGAAGCGGTCCAAGGCCCACAACGTCTACCTCTGCGACCAGGCCCTAGACATCCTGATCGCGCTGAAGACCTGCGCCGGGAACTCGCGGTACTTGTTGCCGTCGCGCTACGACGCGGACGCCCCGATGTCGCGCGCCACCTTCAACCGGGTGACAACCGCGGTGGCGGCCCGCGCGCAGAAGGAAGGTCTGCCGCTTGAGCCTTTTACGGTGCACGACCTGCGCAGAACGGGTTCGACGCTGCTGAATGAGCTGGGCTTCAACAGTGACTGGATTGAGAAGGCGCTGGCGCATGAGGACGGCCGCTCTTCTCGCGGCGTCTACAACAAGGCGCAGTACGAGCCCCAGCGCCGGCACATGCTTCAGGAATGGGCCAACCTGATCGACGCGTGGGTGGAAGGGCGCAGGTTGAAGCCGACCTTGCTTCCGCCGGCGATGGAGATCGGTCCGCTCGACTCTACGGTCTGACCGGCCGCGCGCGTCGCTGCCGGACGTCGGGGGCCGGCGCCCGGGCGACTTGGCCGGCGTCGGACGCCTGCTGCCGGGCTACGAGCCAATTCTCGACTTCCGCGAGATCCCACGCGACGCATCGCGGCGTGAGGTTGAACCGGCGCGGAAACTCGCCGCGTTGCTCCATCTCGTAGATTGTGGTGTCGGCCAGCGGGACCATTTGCCGAAGCCTGTCCCTGCGGATGGATTGGCGGACGACAAAGCGAGCCGACTCCGAGCGTTGGGTGTCCAAGTTCATCGCGACATTCCATACGTCTGCCTGAGCGACTCAGAATGTTAGGCCGTCTCGGCGGGGGGAAGGGCGTAGTCTCACTCCCGGCGCACTTGGCGCGCCGGCTGGCCCAGATGGCGCAGCATGCTGGTTCCAGTCCGCTCTCTTCAGGGGGAAGTTGCGCCCTCATCAGTCGAGGCCATTTTGCCTATGTCGGGCGAATGTCGAATGAGCTCATCGCCGCGTGGCCGCATCCTTCGCCCGAGGCGACGGGGGGAAACTTTCCCACCTACGAACTTCGAGGCCAGCGCATCGCCTTGGACACCGACCTCGCACGCCTTTTCGGCGTCCAGACGTTCCGACTGAACGAGCAGCTGAAGCGGAACCTCGATCGCTTCAGCGGCTACGCTTTCCAGCTGACCGCTGACGAGTTTGCGGCTTTGACATCGCAGATTGCGATATCAAAGTCTGGTCGGGGCGGCCGTCGGACAGCGCCTTGGGCCTTCACCGAACATGGCGTGGTTATGGTCGCCACAATCCTGAATTCCGAGCCGGCGATTCATGCCATGCGGCTCGTCGTCGAGACCTTCGTTGCCGCGCGTCACGCCGGTGGAACGCTGCCAGCGTCCAGTGGCCTGGGACCGCGCTTGCAGAGGACCCTTGAGCGGCTCCTCGACACCGTCGTCGACCAACGCGCCCAGTCGACGGTGCGGGAGGAGGCGCAGGAGCTCATCGCGCAGTCGATCCAGCACCTGAAGGACCGGCTCGGCCGCCCGGGCCTGGAGAATGAAGAGCTTGCTGCGCGGGCCGCCAAGCTCCTGGCCGAGGCGGAACTCGCTAAGGCGACAGCGGCCAAGAGCCAAGCCGAGGCGAACGAGATCGAGCTGCGCTTGCTGGCCCGCCGGCTGCGGCTGGTCATCGAAGCCGAGCGGGCGTTCGCCGCAGGCCAGACGGATGCATTCCTCACCGTCCTGGAGGACCTCGGCCGCGCCTCCTGAGATATTCAGGACCCGCTTGTCGTGAGGTGGCGCTGGTCTACGCAGGACCGACCCAGCATCGCGAACGTTCGCCCGAACCGCCGGCTCAAGACACGGCGCCTAGCGCCTGTCCGCCGCCCGTTTGCTGACGCTTGCCCAAGCCACCCCTGTGGCGAGCGCGCACAGCGCGCCCGCCAGAAGCATGGCTCCCGCGCCGCGCGGCGCGGATGCGAGAGGGCCCGCAGCCAGCGAGTACGCCCCGCCGAAAATCAGGGGGCCGATCGCGCTGGCCGCCCCCTGAAGGGCGGTGTTCGCCCCCTGCAACTGCCCTTGCTGCGCGTCACTCACCCGCATCGAGAGGATGGTCGCGAGCGTGGGGGCCCCCACGGCGCCTGCGGCGTAGAGGGGCAGAGCCGCAAGGAAGGTCTTGCCATCCGGTGCGAGCCCCAACACCAGCAGCGCCAGCATCAGGCTCATCAGTCCAAAGATGAGGGTCGGAGGTTCGCCATACCGTCGCACCAGTCTCTCGACCCCAAAAGCTTGCACGACGATCCGACCAACGCCCAACGCCGTGAGAGCCAGGCCGGCCGCGCCGACGCTCCAGCCGTACCGTTCAATAACGCAGAGAACGAAGAACGTCGGCAAGGCTTGGTCCGCCAAGGCGGCGAGGCCGAACACAAGCGCCGGCGCACGAAGTCCCGGGCGGCCGAGGAGCTCGATCACGCCCCGGAACGGCCACGCTTGACGCAAGGGTGACAGGCTTCGCCGACGATCGGCGGGCAGGGACTCTTTCAGGCGCAGGGCGGCGTAGAGCCAGGTCGCCGCCGCACTCAGGGCGCAGACCACGAACGGAAGGCGCATGTGGATGTCGGCGAGGCCGCCGCCAAGCGGGGGTCCAGCTATGAGCCCGATCGACCAGGCCGCGCTCAACAGACCCAGGCGGCGGGCGCGCTCTTCGGGCAGGCTGACGTCGATGACGTGCGCGCTGCAGGCGATGACGCTGGCGGCGAGCGCGCCGCTGATCGCGCGGCCCACCAACAGCCAGGTGAGACTCGGCGCGACGGCCATGAAGAGGGCGTCGGCGGCCAGGCCCGCCAGGGCCACGAGCAGAACAGGTCGGCGGCCGAAACGATCGGCCAGGCTCCCCATGAGGGGCGCGCTCAGGAACTGGGCGGCGCCCCAAGCCGCCAGGTGGGGAAGGGCGGGCAGGATGATCCCGACCGACAGGGCGTCCAGGGCAGCCACCACATAGACGGGGTGCGAAATGCGCGGCGGTCCGGCCTCCCGCGGCGGGCCGAGGAGAATGCGCATGGGTTAGTCGGGCCGCAGGGCCCGAAGGAGGATGCATCCGTCGTCGCTGATCCCGTGCTGACGCGCCTCGTCGAGGATCAGCGCGAGATCGCTGGCGAGGTCGGGCGGCGAAGCCATCTCGGCCAGGCGACGTCGGGTGGTCGCCTCGATGGTGGCCAGCGGTAAGGGGGTGAGCACGAGAGCGTAGCTGTAGCGCACCTCGAGGTCGCCCGCTGCGGCCAGGATCCGGACGAATTCTGCGGCCGCGATCGAGGGGTTGTGGACATAGCCGAGGCGACGGTCGGCCCGCTTCAGCCAGGCGTCGTAGCTCCGCGCCACGCGCTGGCAAGGGAGGTCGTCGTCATACCAGCTGTCGAGCACCAGGACGCCGCGCCGCGCGACCCGCACCGCTTCGGCCAGGGCCCTGCCGAGCCGTTCCACGTGGTGGGCGGTATAGTCAAACACCACCAGGTCAAACGTGCGGTCCGCGAACGGCAGCGCCTCGGCGCGTGCGGCTTGGACGTCGAGGCCACGCGCCTTTGCAGCTTCGAACGCCAGAGGCTCCGGTTCGACGCCGGCGACAGCGACACCTCTGTCCCGCAGGTCGGCAAGCAGTTGGCCGGCACCGCAGCCGACCTCGAGCAGCGACGCCGGGGCGAGCTCCAGGACCTCGTCCAGCAGCCGCCGCTTGTAGGTCTTGTGAGCGCGCTCAAGCGGCCGTCCTTCGGCCGGCGGGATCATCAGGGGCAGTTGCATGCTCGGGCTCCTCGAAGAAGCGCCAGATGCGGGCCTGCGGGTCCTGTCGGATAGATGCTATTCGGACGGAAAGTATTCTTCGTCGGACAGGAGTTGCGTTCCATGCTGATCGCGGAGTGGGCGCGGTTCGAGGCTGGCTTTGCCGGCGTATGGCACGACCATCCCGAGGCGCAGCTGATCTACCCGGATCGGGGCGTGATGGTGCTGCACACCCGCGAGGGCCAATGGGTGACGCCGCCGCTGCAAGCCTGTTGGCTGCCGGCTGGCGAAAGGCACCGGGTCGAGACCTCCCGGGGGTTCGACATGGTGAGCGTCTACTGCCGGGGCCGCCTGCTGAAGCGGCTGCCGGCGAAGCCGACCGTGATCGCCGTCAGCCCACTTCTGCGCGAGATCATTCTCGCGGTTCCTTCGGCAGCCTCACGACCCGAGGCGCGGCGCCTGGCGCATGTTTTTGCCGATCATGTGCGACCCCAACGGGCGCCGACGCTGTTCATTCCCCAGCTCTCGGGACCCCATCTGCCCGCCATTGCGGCTGCGCTCTCGGACGCCCCGGGGGACGAACGGACCCTCGAGGCGTGGGCGACCGAGCTCGGGGTGAGCGCGCGGACCCTCGCGCGAGCGTTCGAACGCCAGGCGGGGATCACCTTCAGCGCTTACCGTCGCCAGGTTCGCCTCAAGGCCGCCCTCGTGCGGCTCGCCGAGGGGGAAGCGGCGACGACCGTGGGCCTCGACCTCGGATTTGGCGCGGCAAGCAACTTCATCCGCGCCTTCCGCGCGGCGACAGGCGTGACACCCGGCAGCGCGTTCCGACGCAAGACCGGAACCTAGCGCACTGCGTTTGGCGAGGCCGCCGCCATGGCTCCGCTCGCCGAGGCCGGCCTGATCCGCCAGCGCAAACTCGGGACCTTCGTGGCGAGGCCCAGGATCCACTCGATGGTGCTGGACATCCCGGACATCCCCGCCGAGGTGACCGCCCGCGGCGAGCCGTACGCCCACGACCTGCTGGCGCGCGACGTGCGCTGCGCGCGAGGCGGCGACCTAGGGCGGCTTGACGCGGCGCAGCCGGTCGAGGTGTTCGCGCTGCGCTGCCTGCACAGGGCCAGCCAGCGTCACTTCGCGCTCGAGGAGCGTCTCATCAATCTCGAGACCGTGCCCGAGGCGCGCGACGTGGATTTCGCCGCGACCGCGCCCGGCAGCTGGCTGCTGGGCCATGTCACATGGACCGAGGCCGAGCACCGGATCAACGCCGCCAACCCCTCCAAGGCGGCCGCCGCCCTGCTGACCCTGGAATTGACCGTCGCCTGCCTGGTGATGGAGCGCGGCACTTGGCGGGGGCAGACCGCATCACCCATGTCCGGCGTACCTTCCCGGGCGATGCCTATGACCTGGTGGCGCGGTTTGCGCCGCAAGGTTCGGGCGGCGCGCCGCCGGCGAAGCTGCGCCCTCGGTAGCGGGCGGCCGAACCTATCCGGCGGAGGCGGCGTCGAGGCGCGCGAGTTCCGCGACCACCTCCGAGCAGAGTTCAACCGGGTCGCAGCCCAGGACCCGGGCCATCGCCAGGAACTCGAGCAGGTCGATCCGGCGCTGGCCTCGCTCGATGCGCGTCACGTGCGAGTTCGCCTTCCCGAGCGCTTGGGCAAGCGCCCGCTGAGAGAACCCGGCGCGGCGGCGCGCCCGCAAGAGCACCGCACGGGCCCCCGCATAGTCTGCGCTGAAGACCGGGTTCGGGCGGCGTCCGAAGGGCATCCCCGTGTCAGTGGAGAAGCTGGCCGAGGAAGGCCCGCGTCCGCTCGTGCTGCGGGCGCTCGAAGAAGTCCGCCGGTGGCCCGGCCTCGAGGATCTGACCCTGGTCCATGAACACGACGCGGTCGGCGACCTGGCGCGCGAAGCCCATCTCGTGGGTGACCGCCAGCATGGTCATGCCCTCGCGCGCCAGGCCGATCATGGTGTCGAGCACCTCCTTGACCATCTCCGGGTCCAGGGCCGAGGTGGGCTCGTCGAACAGCATGATCTTCGGCTTCATGCAGAGGGCGCGTGCGATGGCCACGCGCTGCTGCTGGCCGCCGGACAGCTGGGCGGGGTGCTTGTGCGCCTGGTCCGCCACGCGCACGCGCTCGAGCAGCGACAGGGCGGAGGCCTCCGCCTCGGCGGGCGTCGCCCCGCCGGACTGGACCGGCGCCAGCGTGCAGTTCTGCAGCACGGTGAGGTGCGGAAAGAGGTTGAAGCCCTGGAACACCATGCCGGCTTTGCGGCGGATCGCCTGCAGCCGCTTGGGCTCGGCCGTGGCCTCCTCCCCATCCACGCTCACCGTTCCGGCCTGGTGCCGCTCAAGCTGGTTGATGCAGCGGATCAGCGTCGACTTGCCCGAGCCGGACGGGCCGCAGATCACGATGCGCTCGCCCGCCGCCACGGTGAGATCGACGCCGCGCAAAGCGTGGAAGTCGCCATACCACTTGTGCAGGCCGACGAGTTCGACGGCGGGACGGTCGGGAGATGCGGCAGGCAGGGTCATGCGTCGGTCCGGGTGTCACGTTCGAGGGCGGCGGCGAAGCGGCCGAAGCCGAAGCAGAGGCCGAAGTAGATGGCTGCGATGAAGAGGTAGGTCTCCATCGCCGGCGAGCTCCACTCGGGGTCGGCCAACGCCGCCCGGCCGGAGCTGATCAGGTCGAACAGGCCCACCACCAGGACGAGGCTGGTGTTCTTGATCATCACGATGACGGTGTTGGTGAGGCTGGGGATCACCACCGCCAGGGCCTGCGGCAGGACGACGTGGCGCTGAATGCGCCAGTAGCCGAGGCCGAGCGCCTGGGCCGCCTCCGCCTGGCCGGAGGGCAGGGCCTGCAAGCCCCCTCGGACGACCTCGGCCAGGTACGCCGCCGCGAACACCAGCAGCGCGATCATCGCGCGGAAGAACTTGTCGGGCAGCAGCCACTCGGGGACCAGCAGCGGCAGCAGGATCGAGGCGATGAACAGGATGCTGAGCAGGGGAAGCGCCCGGGTCAGCTCGATGAAGAGGGTGGCGAGGATGCGGATCGCCGGCAGCTCGGAGCGGCGGCCCAGCGCCAGCAGAACGGCCAGCGGAAACGCCCCGCCGACCGCGGTGACCGTGAGGATGAGGGTGACCGGCAGGCCGCCCCACATCGTGGTGGCCACATAGGAAAGCCCGGCGAACCCGCCGAACATCAGCATAAGGGTGGCGGGCAGCACCAGCGCCCAGAGCGCCGCCAGGCGCGGCCGCCAGGCCGCGGGACGCAGCGAATAGCCGAGCAGGACGAGGAGGGCCGCCGAGACCAGCATCGGCCGCCAGCGCTCCTCGAGCGGATAGATGCCGAAGAGGATCTGGCCGCCCTTCGCGGCCACGAAGCTCCAACAGGCGCCTTGGGCGTCGCGGCAGGCCTCCGGCTCGGCCGGGAACAGGACCGCGTCCAGGATGGCCCAGCGGATCAGCGGCGGGGCCGCCGACCCGATCGCCCAGAGGACCAGCAGCGTCAGGACGACGTTGAGCGGGCTGCCGAACAGCCGCTTCGCCAGCACGGCGGCGCCTGACGGGGGCCGTGGCGGGGCGAGGATGGCGGTGTCGGCCATCTCAGCGCCGCCCCGGCTGGACGCGGCGGTTCAGGAGGTTGAGCGCCGACGCCAGGGCCAGGTTGACGGCCATGTAGACCGCCACGATGATCAGCGTGCCCTCAAGCGGCTGGTTCGTGCGGTTGATCACGGTCCCCATGACCGTCATGAACTCCGAATAGCCGATGGCGATGGCGAGCGTGCTGTTCTTCACCGTGTTGATGTACTGGCTGGTCATGGGAGGGGTGATCACCCGCAGCGTCTGAGGCGCCACGACGAGACGCAGGATCTGGCCTTCGTCGAGGCCGAGGGCGCGGCCGGCCTCCCATTGGCCGCGCGGCACGGCCTGGATGCCGGAACGGACGATCTCGGCGATGAAGCCCGCGGTGTAGACGGTGAGCCCGAAGAACACCGTGGCGAACTCCGGCGTCAGCCGCGCGCCGCCCATCAGGTCGTCGCCATCGGCGCGTGGGACCTCGAGCGTCCAGCCGCCCAGCCCGGCGGCGGCGATCCAGGCGATGACGGCCGCGCCCAGCGCGGCCAGGCCGTATGGCGGGCGCCGGACGCCCGGGCGCGTGCGGCGGCCGGCCGCCAGGCTCGCAAGGATCGGCAGCACGACGGTGGCCAGGAGCCCCAGCGCCAGGGCCCAGGCCGGGACGCCCGCGACAAGCTTCGGCACGGCGATCCCGCGCACCGAGGCCACGATCCCGGGAAGCACCTCCTGCGCCCCGCCCACCGGCATGGCCTGGCTCCAGAGCGCATAGAGGAAGATCAGCAGCAGCACCGGCGGAGTGTTGCGCACGGCCTCCACCCAGACCGCGGCGAGCGCGGCCACCAGGGGATTGGTGCTGAGCCGTGCCACGCCGAGCAAGGCGCCGACGACTGTGGCCGCGACGCAGACGAGCAGCGAGAGGAAAAGGGTGTTGGCGACCCCGACGGCGATGGCGCGCACGTAGCTGTGGTCGGGCGCGAAGGCGATCACCGTGTCGGCGATCTTGAACCCCGCGCGGTCACCCAGGAATGCGAAACCCGTGGGGATGCCGCGCAGCTGCAGGTTCGAATGGGTCGTGGCCACGACGAGTGCCACGAGGGCGGCCACCAGGGCCACCGCGGCCGACTGGATCGCGACGGCCTGCCATGCGAGCGGCGGCCGGGGCGGTCGGGGCGAGGGAAGGGCCAGGCCCGACATCACCGTCAGACGTCCCAGGGGAAGGGGAAGAGCAGGCCGCCGTCCTTGTAGGACCGGTTCAGCCGCCGCTCGGCCTTGATGCGGGTGCCGCCGCCCAGGTTGCGCTCCCAGATCTCCCCGTAGTTCCCCACCTGCTTGATGACGTTGTAGCCCCACCGCGGGTCCAGGCCGATGGCGCGGCCGAACGCCGGGTCGGCTCCCAGCACGCGGCGGACGTCTGCGGGACCGGTCTTCAGCTTCTCGTCCACATTGGCCTGGGTGACCCCGTTCTGCTCGGCCCAGATCAGGAGGTTCACGGTCCACCGCACCACGTCGAACCAGCGGTCGTCGCCGCGGGCGATGGCGACTCCCTGCGGCAGCAGGTGGTCCAGATAGACGAGGGTATGGTCGGCGGGTTTGCGGGCCACGGTCGCCACCTGGCTCGCGCCCAGGAAGCCGTCGGTCACATAGACGTCGCAGCGGCCGGAGAAATAGGCGTCGCGCGCGGTGATGGTGGAGTCGAAATAGACCCGCTCGAAACGGATCTTCTCGTCGGCTTCCACCCGCGTGAGCGTGTTGTCGGCGGAGCTGCCGCCGCTCTGCAGGCAGACCGTGCGGCCGTCCAGCCCGGCGGGCTTGACGGTCCCGAGCGCCTTGCGGAAGATCAGCACGTCGCTGTCGAACTGGGTCACCGCCACGAAGCGGATCGCCATGTCCCTGGTGAAGGTGACCGTGGTCGTCCGCTGGAGCACGTCGATCTCGCCGGTCTGCACCGCCGGCAGCCGCTGGGCCGCGTTGAGCGGGATGAAGCGGATCTTGTTCGCGTCGCCAAGGAGGGCGGCGGCGAAGGCGCGGCAGACGTCGACGTCGAAGCCTCGCCAGACCCCCTTCTCGTCCGGGCGGGAGAGGCCGGTGATCCCCTGGCTCGCGCCGCAGGTGACGTAGTCGCGCTTCACCATCCTGGGAATGGCGCCGCGCTCGGCCTTGGGCGCGGGCGCGCAGGCGCAGAGCGCCAGCGCCAGCGCCGCGGCGGCCGGGCCGAGCCGGGGAAGGCGCCCGCGCACGCCGCCTCAGGCCCGGCGCTGGGCGGCGTCGGGCCGCGCCGCGGCGATGCGGTCGAAGGCCGCGGCGAGGTCCGCCTGCAGGTCATGGGCGTCCTCGAGGCCGATGCTGAACCGGACCACCGGCCCCTCGTGGGGAAGCGGCGCAACCGTGCGCGGCGGCGGACGGTCCAGCACCGCCACGAGGCTGCGCGTGCCGCCCCAGCTCGCACCGATGGCGAACAGTTTGAGGGACTCTACGGCCTCGGCCAGGACCGGCCGGGTCCACGGCTCGAGGAAGACCGAGAACAGGCCCGCGCCGCCCGAGAAATCCCGCTTGAAGACGTCGTGTCCGGGGCTGGAGGGCAGGGCGGGGAACCGCACCTCGGCGACGCCCGGCTGACCGGCCGCCCAGGCGGCGAGCGGCCCGGCGGTCTGCTCGGCCCGGTCCATGCGGATGGCGAGGGTCTCGAGGCCGCGGAGCACCAAGCTGCTCTCGTCGGCGGAGACGCCGAGCCCCAGGAAGCGGCTGTGGTCCTTGAGCCGACGGTAAAGGTCCACGTCGGCCACCGAGACCGAGCCCATCATCACGTCCGAGTGCCCGGCGACGTATTTCGACAGGGCGCAGACCGAAAAGTCGACTCCGTGGGCCAGGGGCTTGAAGCGCAGGGGCGTCGCCCAGGTGTTGTCGGCCGCCACCTTCGCCCCGCGGGCGTGGGCCGCCGCGGCGATGGCCGGCACATCCTGCACCTCCATGCTCATGGACCCAGGGGACTCCACCCAGACCAGGGCGGTGGCGTCGGTGAGCTGGCCGGCGATGTCCGCGCCCAGCAACGGGTCGTAGTAGCGCGATCCGATGCCGAGACCGGCCAGGAACCTGTCCGCGAAGGGGCGCACCGTGTCGTAGATGGTGTCCGGGAACAGGACCTCCTGGCCCGGTGCGGCGGCGGCCAGGGTGGCGAGCGCGATGGCCGAGAACCCCGAGGGCAGGGCCAGCGTGCGCGCGGCGCCCTCCAGCCGGGCGAGCCGCGTCTCCAGCTCTCGCGACGTGGGCGTGCCGTAGAGGCCGTACGAGAAGCCGTCGTAGATCTCGTCGCGACGGCCCTGATAGGCTGCGACGGTGGGGAAGACGACCGTGGAGGCGCGGTGCACCGGCACCGCGAGGCTCTCGAACGGCGCCTCCAGCCCCTGTCCGGGCGTCACGCAGAGGGTGGGGTCACGCATCTCAACTGCTCCTTGCAGGACCAGGCGTAGCCCGGCCTTGGTAGACGTTCAAATTCATAGTTGCGGCGTAAGCATGCGTGGAGGTTATGCTGACGCCATGAACCTCACCCTGATCGAAGCCTTCAGCGCGGTGATGAAGACCGGCTCCACCACCGCCGCGGCGGAGCTGATGCGCGTCTCCCAGCCGGCGATCAGCCGCTCGCTGAAGCGGCTGGAGGACACCACCAAGCTGAAGCTCTTCGAGCGCAGCGGACCGCGGCTGACGCCGACACCCGAGGCGCACGTGCTCTACCAGGAGGTGCTCGACACCTTCGTCGGCATGGACCGGCTGCGCCAGTCGGTGGCGCGGATGCGCGCCGTGGGCACGGGTTCGGTGCGGATCGCGAGCTCCGCGGCGCTCGGCCTGTCCTTCGTGCCCAAGGTGCTGAAGCGCTTCGCGGAGCGGCGGCCGGAGGTCTCCATCCGCTTCGAGATCGGCAATTCGGTCACGGTGCGCAATCTCGTGGCCTCGGGCGCATACGACATCGGCCTCTGCGCCGAGGAGATCGACCGCAGCAACCTGGTGGTGAAGCCGTTCATCGAGACGCGCGGGGTGTGCGTGGCGCGGCCCGACCATCCCCTGGCCGGCGAGGCGGTCATCCGGCCGCAGATGCTGGACCGCCAGCCCGTGATCTCGCTCGCGCCCGACGACACGGCGCGCCTGCAGTTCGATGCGGCCTTGGCCGCCGTCGGCGCCCAGCCACGGGTGGTGGTGGAGACCCAGTTCGCGGCCACCATCTGCCAGCTCGCCCTGGAGGGCATGGGGATCGGGCTGACCAATTCCCTGACCTACGTCTCGGACCGCTTCGAGGCGCTCGGGCTCCTGGCCAAGCCCTTCGAACCCGCCATCGCCTTCCGCTCGCTGATGATCCTGCCGCCACATCGGGCGCGCTCCCGGCTGGTGGATGAGCTGGTCTCGTTGCTGGAGCAGGACCGCGATGCGCTGTCCCGCGCCTGCGAGGACCGGTTCGGCCGCTTCGCCCCGCATCCTGAGGACGGCGCCTAGCGCGCCACCGCGAAGGTGGCCGCCACCTCGACGGCGGCGCCCAACGGCAGGCTTCCGGCCCCCACCGCGGCGCGGGCGTGGCGACCGGCTTCCCCGAACACCGCCACCATGAGGTCCGAAGCGCCGTTGATCACCTGCGGATGGTCGATGAAGCCGGGCGCGGCGTTCACGAACCCGGTCAGCTGCACGCAACGGCGGACGCGGTCGAGGTCCCCGTCCAGCGCGTGGCGCAGCTGGGCCAGCACGGCAAGGCCGCAGAGCCGCGCGGCCGCCTGGCCGTCCTCGACCGTCAGGTCCTCGCCGACGCGGCCGGCGATCAGGCGCTCGCCCTCGCGCGGCAGCTGGCCGGAGACGACGGCGATCCCGTCGTCGACGACGACAGGGACATAGTTGGCGACCGGCGCGCCGGCGGCCGGCAGGGTGAGGCCGAGCGCGGTGAGTCGCGCCTCAATGTTGGACATGGTCATGGGAGGCCCCTGGGGGCCGCGCCGGCGGCGCGGCCCGAGACTGGGAGGAAGGGAAGGCCGCGCGCTAGAATTTGCCGGTCAGGCGCACGTAATAGAAGCCGCCGTTGAAGCCGAACGGTGAGAACTGCGGATAGACGATCCCGTTGTTGATCTGCGCCTGGCGGCGGTCCCTGTCCGGGTAGGCGTCCAGCAGGTTGTCAGCGCCGACGGCGATCGAGAGCTGCTCGGTGGCCTGGAAGCTGACCTCGGCGTCGACCAGCCACTCGGCCCCGAACTCCTGGTCGAAGGAGAGCGCGGTCGGCGTGGCGTTGGGGACCGCGTCGATCCACTCGCCGTAGTAGTTGGCGCGCAGCAGCACGTTCCAGCGGCCATGCTCCCACGTGCCGGTCACGTTGCCGCGCCAGCGGGGATTGAAGTTGCCGATCTCGATGCGCCGCTCGCGGTCGACGGCGCGGGCGTCGCGCAGTTCCGTGACTTTGCTGCGGGTGTAGTTGGCCGCCGCCGTCAGGCCGAGCTTGCCCATCTCCGTCGCCCAGGACTTGGAGAGCACCACGTCCACGCCCTCGGTCTCGGTGTCGAAGAAATTGCCGAAGAAGCGCACGCTCTGCAGGTCGCCGGCCGGCGTGCCCCGGGCCGCCAGCGCCGCGCGGTCAGCCGCCGTGATGGTGATCCGCGAGGTGAGCGCGATGCGGTCCTCGACCTCGATGTTGAAGTAGTCGGCGGTGAGCACCCAGCCGTCCACGTCGAGGACGGCGCCCACCGCCCAGTTCATCGACTCCTCCTCCTTCAGCGGCTTGGCCCCGTAGAACTGCGCAATCGGGTCGGTCGGCGGCCGCGTGGCGATCAGCAGGAGGCCGCCGGTGAGCGGGTCGATGTTGGTGGCCACATCCGAGATGTTGGACTGGCCCGGGGTGGGCGCGCGGAAGCCGGTGTTGACCGAACCGCGCACGGCGAAGCCGTCGAACAGCTCGTAGCGGCCGGTGAGCTTCCAGTTGAAGGTGGAGCCGAAGTCGGAGAAGTCCTCGTAACGGGCGGCTGCGCCGATGGTCAGCCTGTCCATGACCTCGGTCTCGAGGTCGAGGTAGGCGGCCCAGTTGCTGCGCGAGAATGAGCCGGCCGAGGCGGGCGTGTAGCCGGGGAAGCCGCTGGAGCCCACGGCCAGGCCGATGATGCGGCCGGTGTCGGGATCGAGGATGCTGGCGAACCGGCCTGCCTGGTAGGATGCCGGCTCGCCCGGCTTGATCTCGAAGGTCTCGCGCCGGTACTCGGCGCCGAACGCCACGTTCAGGGGCTCGGCGAACATGCCCGTGTCGACGGGATAGACGAAGTCGGCGTTTAGGCGCGCCTCACGCTGCTGCAGCTCCCCGGCCCGGAACGAGGATGGGGAGGCCGGCCCAAGGGATGGGTTCACCGTGTTGTCGAGCTTGAACTCGATCTCGTTCTGGGCGAGGCCCGCGCTGACGTCATAGCGCAGGCCGCCCAAGGCTTCGCCCTTGGCCCCCGCGGTCAGGCTCATGTCCAGCATGTTGCTGCGGAAGATCGGAGCGAACCCGCCGGGGAAGCGGCTGGTGAAGCTGAAGCGTGGGCCGCCCGGCGCCGTGGTGAGCGGCACGCTGGCGAAGACGTCGGCGCGGTTCAGCGGCCGGTAGAAGAAGTCGGACTCGGCCGAGGCCTGGCCGAAGTTGCCGAACGCGTAGGCCGTCACGGCTTCCGTCGCGGGGAGTTCGGCGTTGAAGAACAGGCGGGCCGCGTCGACCTTCGGCGCGCCCCATCGCTGGGCCGGGACGGGGACAGCCGTATTGCCCGCGTTGATGAGGGCCTGGGCGTCGGGCCGCTGCTGGCCCCGGGACGTCTTGGCGGAGCTGGACAGCTCGCCGCTGATGTTCAGGAAGCCCTCGGCGGAGAGCGGTACGCCCACGTTGATCTGAAGGTTGTAGTCCTCGCCGTCGCCTTCGTAGAACTGGCCGTAGCGGGCGATGGCGGTGACGCCTTCACTCTGGCGCTTGAGCTGGAAGTTGATCACGCCGGCGATGGCGTCGGAGCCGTACTGCGCGGCGGCGCCGTCGCGCAGCACTTCGATCCGGTCCACCGCAATGGCGGGGATCGAGGAGAGGTCGACGCCCTGCGCCCCGGCCGCCAGCGGCTGGTTGGTGATCTGCACCACCGCGGAGCGGTGGCGGCGCTTGCCGTTGACCAGCACGAGGGTCTGATCCGGCGGCAGGCCGCGCATGCTGAAAGGCCGCACGAACGCCGAGGCGTCCTGGGCGACGAACTTCTGGACGTTGAGGGAGACGACCGCCGTCTTCAGGGCGTCGTTGAGGTCCGAAGCGCCCTGTCGCTGCAGGGTCTCGCCGGAGACCACGTCCACCGGCGTGGAGGACTCCGTGAGCGTGACGCCCGCCCGACGGGTGCCCGTGACCACCACCTCCTGCAGCTGTTCGGTACTCGCCTCCTGCGCCTGCACTGCGCCCGGCGCGCCGGCAAGTCCCAACATCATGCCGGTCGCCGACATCATCAAAGCCGTCCGCGCCGCCCCACGCCTTTGAGCCATATTCACCCCCATCGGCTTCCGCCGTCATGTGGCTGCGCGTTCGCAACCCGCACCCCCAGCCGATCACGCTGGTATCCGCCCTTCAAATGCGGATTTGAGCGTCATCATGCATTCAGGTTATGATGGCTCTGCCCTGAATCCAGGGCGTCGATCACCACACTCCGGAAGCCGCCGGCCTCTACGGTGTTGCTCGTCGGTTTGGTCGGGTCGGGCTCCGTCCCGTCCGCCCCTCGGGCTTGCCCGGGACAAGGTCAAGGGAACGCTGGCGGCGCAGTGCGATCAATCCTGGGCGCCGGCGCCGGCGCAGCCCGCCGCCTAGTGCGCGGCCGCGGCGGCGCGCGACGACCAATGGACGTGGACGATCTTCCAGGCGCGGCCGTCCCGGCGCAGCAGCATGGTCTCCGTGGTGACCCGGTCCACGTCGCGGTCCTTGTAGCGGCCCTGGGTGCGGCCTTCCGATGCGACCCAGGCGATGGCGCCGGCGACGCCGCCGGTCCGGCGCACCAGCTTGCCGGGAACCGCCTGGGCGAAGGCGGCGTCGCCCGCCAGGTGGGCCTGGGCATATTCCGCCTTGGACCGCTCGGCGCCGCCCGCTTCGAAGATCAGCGCGTCCTCGGCGAGCTGCGCCAGCGCGCCGGCCGTGTCGCCGCGGGCGAGCGCGGCGTGAAACGCATCGACCACGCGAGCCGCTTCGGCCGGCGCCGGGGGCGCCGCCTTGGTGGCGGCCGCGCCGTGTTCGCCCGGGTGGGCGAGGGCCGGCGCGCCGGCGAACGCCAGGGCGGCGGCCAGCATCAGGACAGTGGGGCGGAGGGCGTGCATGGGAGCTCCAGGGTCAGCGGCCGGGCCGCAGCGACGGGTCGAGGGTCTGGGCGAGGATCTTGCGGGCGCGATAGACCCGCGTCTCCACGGTCTTGGCGGTGACGCCGAGGATTTCCGCCGCCTGCTGCTGCGACAGCCCGTCGATGGCGGTCAGCAGGAGGGCCTCCTTCAGCGGCGGCGGCAGGCGGGCGATGCCGCGGTCGAGCAGCGCCAGGCGCTCGCCGTCCACCAAGGTCGCCTCGGCGTCCGGCGACGGGTCGGGATGTTCGTGGGCGCCGGCATCCTCGGGGGGGTGGTCCCCGAAGATCAGCCGGCGGAACGCCAGCCGCCGTCCGCGGTCGCGGGCCTTGTTGACGGCGATCGTGCGCAGCCATGCGCCGAACGGACGCGCCGCATCGTAGCGCGGCAGGGCGGACCAGGCGGCGATGAACGCCTCGTGCGCCGCCTCGCGCGCTTCCTCCGGATCGCCCAGGTAGCGACGCAACAGCCCGTAAAGCCGGTCCTTGTGCCGTCCGACGAGGACCGCGTAGGCGCGCTCGTCGCCGCCCGCCGCCTGGCGGGCCAGGGCGGTGTCGGTTGGCTCGGTCGGCGCGCTCACGGGCTCTCGTCAGTGAGCGCCTTCACCACGGTGTCGTCGAAACGGGCCGCCTGCTCGGGCGTCAGCACCTGGCGCATCGCCAGGACGTGGAGAATGGTCTCCTTCTGCAGCTCGCCCATGGCCCGGTGGAAACGGTCCACCGCCTGCTGCACGGCCGGCGAATAGGCGTGCTCAGTCTCGATGGCGCCGGCCAGTTCCGCATTGGCCGCGCGCATCTCCGATTCCAGGCGCTGCCGGCGCGCGGCGAAGGTCCGCTCGAGCCCCTCGATGCGGCGTTCCTGCTCGGCGCTCAGGTCGAGCTTTTCATGCACCATCTCGTGCAGCGGAGGCTGATCCTGCATGCGCGCGACGATGTAGGACGCGCCGCCCCACGCGCCGGCGAAGGCCGCCACGATCGACAGGACGATGGTGACCAGCAGGCCGCGAGCGAAGCTCACCCGCGGCCCTCGAGGAGCGTCGAGGGCGCGAGGTGCGCCCCGGTCGAGAAGGTGTCGAACCGGTGCGGCTCGCTGAGCGTCGTCGCCGCGGCCATCCCACCGGCGGTGATCCCCATGGCCAGCGCGAGCCCCACGGAGGCCGCGCGGACGGGCGTGAGCGCGCGCGAGGCGCGCGCCGCCTCGCGACGGCGGGCCAGGCCCGCCAACACCCCGTCCTCAAAGCCGTCCAGCGACGTGTCCGGCGCCTGCTGCGCCAGACGGGCGAGCATGTGGTCGAGATCGTTCGACATCGGTGGTCCTTGCCCCAGCCTCATAGGGATATACGCCTGGAGCGCGGCGATCCCGCAAGGTCCGCTGGGATGTGAGGATCCTGACGTCAGCCGCCGTGCTGGCGAAGCCAGTCGCGGAGCTCGGCGATGCCGCGCGTGCTCTCGTCGATGATCTTCTGCGCCATCTGCTTGGCCTGGGCGTCGCCGCCGTGCTCAAGCTCGATCCTGGCCATGGCGATGGCGCCCTCATGGTGGGCGATCATCTTCTTGGCGAAGGTTGCGTCGACCGTGGGGGCCTTCGCCGCCATCATCGCCTTGTCCATGGCCTGCATCGACGTCATGAAGGCCTTGTCCGCCATCGCCTTGTGCGGCCCCGCACCCTTCGTGTCATGGGCCATCTTGCTGTGGTCGGCCGGCGGCTGCGCCAAGGCGACGCCCGCGCCGAGGCTGAGGGCCGCGGCGGCGGCGAGGATTCGCGACGTCTGCATGAGGTTTCGTCCTGCGTCTTGATTGAAACGATCGCCCGTCGATAACTCCACGCGAGCGGAGACCTAAAGCGCAACCGGATCAATCGTTGCGGCGCTTCGCTTTAAGCATCGGAAGCTTCCGAAGACTGGAACGATTTCGCGCCTGAACCTACGAGGTCTGCGATGGCGCGTGTCTTGAGGGATCGCTCCGGGCTCGCGCGTATCCCCTGTGGCGCCCCGCTTGTCCTTCCAACGGTGGGAAGGCGCATCGGGACGGCGGCGCGCCAGGGCGCCGGGCGAGACGGCGAGGGAGGGCCTCGGATGAACATCGGTCAGGCGGCACGCGCGTCGGGCGTCAGCGCCAAGATGATCCGCTACTACGAGCAGATCGGCCTGGTCCGCGCAGCGGACCGCACGGACAGCAACTACCGCAGCTTCGACGCGCGCAACGTCAACGAGCTGCGCTTCATCAAGCGCGCGCGGAGCCTAGGCTTTTCGGTCGACGAGATCGCGAACCTGCTCTCGCTGTGGCGCGACCGCGTCCGGCCGAGCCGCGACGTGAAGCTGATTGCCGACCAGCATGTCGCCGAGCTCGAGGGCCGCATCGCCGAGATGCAGGCGATGGCCGACACCCTGCGCCACCTCTCCGGCTGCTGCGCGGGGGACGACCGGCCCGATTGCCCGATCCTGGCGGACCTGGCGTCCGCCGATCCGCAGCCGGCCGCCGCCGGCCGCAGGCCGACGGGCAGCCGCTTCGGCGGCTGACCGCAGGGGCCGATCCTACTTCAGCGAGAGGACTTGGTCGCCTGCCGCGTTCAGCGTGAAGGTCACCGACTTGCCGGTCTTGGCGGCCTGAACCACCTCGGGTGCGGCCTTGAACGTCATGGTCATCGCCGGCCACTTCAGCGCCGGGATCGGACCGTGGTGCAGGGTGACGGTGCCGGCCTTGGCGTTGACGCCCTTGACCACGCCCGAGCCCTGCACCGCGCCGGCGGGCTTCGGGCTGGCGGCCGTCGCGCCATGGTTGGCATGCTGGGCAGCCGCCGGCGCGGCCACGGCGAGGGCGCCGGCGAGGATGATGGCGAATTTCATGTCGGTCTCCGGTGGGTCGGGGCGGGTCGGCGAGGCCGACCGTCGATGAGGATTACGCGCGGCCGCCGCCGATCCCTCACTGCGGACGGCCGCCTCTTGACCTTGCCATGATGGGAAGCCCCATCTGGGCGGCCGAGGCCAACCCTGGAGGTGCAGGATGCTTCGGTTGAAGGTCGAAGGGATGAGCTGCGGCCACTGCGCGGGCGCGGTGACGCGGGCAGTGCAAGGGCTCGATCCGCGCGCGGAGACCCACGTGGATCTTCAGGCGGGAACGGTGGAGGCGCAGACCCCCGCCGACGCCGAGGCGGTGTCACGCGCGATCACCGCCGCCGGCCATGGGGTCCGCGCCGCCGCATGAGGGCGGCGCTGCGCCGCGGCGTCGGCGCGAACCTGCCCAGCGCGGCCGTGTTCTGCAATTCCGCGACGAACGGCGCGCGCCGAGACCTCTCGCACTCGCGAACGGGCCTGCGCGGCGGCGGCCGAAACCATCGCGCCGACGTTCCAGTCGCCTCAACCGTGCGTCGCGAAGGGGCGCGTGCGGCCGGATCGGTCGATCAGGAGCAGCGTCTGGAAGCTCTCCTTCGCGCCGTCCGGCTGTTCCATGCCCGGAGATCCCAGCGGCATGCCGGGCACGACCAGGCCCAGCGCCTTCGGCCGCTCACGGAGCAGGCGCGTCACGTCGGCCGGTGGGACGTGGCCCTCCAGGATGTACCCGGCCACCACGCCGGTGTGGCAGGATGAGAGCACGAACGGGATTCCGTACTTCTGGCGGACCGGGGCGAGGTCCTGCACCTCAACGACCTTGGGGGTGAACCCGGCGCGGGTCATGTGGGTGACCCAGCCGCCGCAGCAGCCGCACCAGGGGGTCTTGTAGACGGTGAGTTCGGCGGCGGCCGCCCTGGCGCAGCCGGCGGTCAGTCCCAGCGCCGCCGCGCCGGCCAGCAACGCACGGCGGTTGGGGCCGGCGGCCGCGGGGGAGGAAGGCGAGATCATGAGGGCGGTCCTTTCAACGATGAGGCATGCCGGTCGGGCCAGCGGCGGCGAAGGAGCAGGTAGCCGGCCGGGATGACCAGCATCGAGAGCAGCGGGGCGGTGAGCATGCCGCCGATCATCGGGGCGGCGATGCGGCTCATAACCTCGGACCCGGCGCCGTGACCGATGAGGATCGGGGCGAGGCCGGCCAGGATCACGGCGACGGTCATGGCCTTGGGCCGAACCCGCAGCAGGGCGCCTTCGCGCACGGCGGCGTCCAGTTCCTCAGGGCCGGGGGTAGGGCCGCGTTCGGCGAGGGCGTGCTTGAGGTAGATCAGCATCACCACCCCGAATTCGGCGGCGACGCCGGCCAGGGCGATGAAACCGACGCCGGTGGCGACGGACTGGTGGTAGCCCAGCAGGTAGAGCGCCCAGACGCCGCCGCTGAGTGCGAAGGGCAGCGTGCCCATGATCAACGCCGCCTCGTCCCAACGCCGAAAGGTGGCGTAGAGCAGCAGGAAGATGATCGCCAGCGTGGCGGGGACCACCAGCTTCAGGCGCTCGGCGGCGCGCTGCAGGTACTCGAACTGGCCGGAGTAGGCGACCGAGACGCCAGGCGGCAGCTTCACCTCCTTGGCGACGGAGCGGCGCAGATCGGTGACGACCGAGTTCAGGTCGCGCCCGCGCACGTCCACATAGACCCAGGTCGAGGGGCGGGCGTTCTCGGTCTTCAGCATCGGCGGACCGTCAACGATCCGGATCGCCGCAACGGTCCCGAGGGTGATCTGCTGGCCGCCGGGCGTGAGCAGGGGCAGCTGGCGCAGGCCCTCGAGACTGTCGCGCAGCTCGCGGGGGTAGCGGACGTTGATGGGGTAGCGGGCGACGCCTTCGACAGTCTCCCCGATGGTCTCGCCGCCCACCGCGCCGGAGACGATCTCCTGCACGTCGGCGATGTTGAGCCCGAAGCGCGCGGCCGCGGCGCGGTCGATGTCCACGTCCACGTAGCGGCCGCCCGTCAGGCGTTCGGCCAAGGCCGAGCTGACGCCGGGCGTCCTCTTGGCCACCGCCTCGACCTGGGCCGCGACGCGGTCGAGCTGGGCGAGGTCGGTCCCGGAGACCTTGACCCCGATGGGGCTCTTGATGCCGGTGGCCAGCATGTCGATGCGGTTGCGGATCGGCGGGACCCAGACGTTGGCGAGGCCGGGGACCTTCACCACCCGGTCCAGTTCCTCGGCCAGCTTCTCCGGCGTCATGCCGGGCCGCCACTGGTCGCGCGGCTTGAACTGGATGGTGGTCTCGAACATCTCGAGCGGCGCCGGATCCGTCGCGGTCTCGGCGCGGCCGGCCTTGCCGAACACGGTCCTCACCTCGGGCACGGTCCGGATCAGGCGGTCGGTCTGCTGGAGCAGCTCCGAAGCCTTCGCCGCCGAGATGCCGGGCAGGGCCGACGGCATGTAGAGCAGGTCGCCCTCGTCCATGGGCGGGATGAACTCGCCGCCCAGGCGGCTCAGCGGCCAGGCCGTGGTGGCGAAGGCCAGGAGGGCGATGACGAGGACCGTGCGCGGCTTCCGCAGCGCCCAGTCGATGGCGGGCGCGTAGGCGCGGGTCAGCCAGCGGTTCACCGGGTTGGCATTCTCGGCCGGGATACGGCCGCGGATCAGGTAGCCCATCAGCACGGGCACGAGGGTCACCGACAGGATCGCCGCGCCGGCCATGGCGTAGCTCTTGGTGAAGGCCAGCGGCGAGAACAGCCGGCCTTCCTGCGCCTGCAGGGCGAACACCGGGACGAAGCTTAGGGTGATGATCACCAGGCTGAGGAACAGCGCCGGCCCGACCTCTTCCGCCGCCTCGGTGATCACGCGCCAGCGGGTGTCGTTCGTCATCTCCTCGCCGGGATGCTCGTGCGCCCAGCGTTCCAAGCGCTTGTGGGCGTTCTCGATCATCACCACGGCCGCATCGACCATGGCTCCGACGGCGATGGCGATGCCGCCCAGCGACATGATGTTGGCGTTCACGCCTTGGGCGCGCATGACCAGGAAGGCGAAGAGCACGCCGAGCGGCAGGGTGATGACCGCCACCAGGGCCGAGCGCACGTGCCAGAGGAACAGCGCGCAGACCAGGGCGACGACCACGAACTCCTCAGCCAGCTTCTGGGTCAGGTTGGCGATGGCGCGGTCGATCAGCTGGGAGCGGTCGTAGGTGGTCACCATCTCGACGCCGGGCGGCAGGCTGCGCTTCAGCTCGGCGACCTTGTCCTCGACCGCCGCCAGGGTCTCGCGCGCGTTCTTGCCGGTGCGCAGGATGACGACCCCACCGGCCACTTCACCCTCGCCATTCAGCTCGGCGATGCCGCGTCGCATTTCAGGGCCGAGCTGGACGGTCGCCACGTCGCCGAGCCGCACCGGAACGCCGCCGGCCGCGGCGCGTAGCGGGATGGCGCGGAAGTCGTCGAGCGTCTTCAGGTAGCCGGAGGCGCGGACCATATACTCGGCCTCGCCCATCTCCAGCACCGAGCCGCCGGCCTCCTGGTTGGCGCGCCGGATCGCTTCGACGGCCTCCTGGTGGGTGACGCGGTAGGCGGCCAGGCGGACCGGATCGAGCACCACTTGGTACTGCCGCACCATGCCGCCGACGCTGGCGACCTCGGCGACGCCGGGAACGGTCTTCAGCTCGTAGCGCAGGAACCAGTCCTGCAGGGACCGTAGCTGGGAGAGGTCGTGGCGGCCCGAGCGATCGATCAGGGCATACTCGTAGATCCAGCCGACGCCGGTGGCGTCCGGTCCGAGCGACGGTCTTGCCGACGCCGGCAGGCGGCTCTGCACCTGGTTCAGGTACTCCAACACCCGCGAGCGGGCCCAGTAGAGGTCGGTCCCATCGTCGAAGAGCACGTAGACGAAGCTGTCGCCGAAGAAGGAATAGCCGCGCACGGTCTTGGCGCCGGGCACGGAGAGCATGGTGGTGGTGAGCGGATAGGTGACCTGGTTCTCGACGATCTGCGGCGCCTGGCCGGGGTAGGTGGTGCGGATCACCACCTGCACGTCGGAGAGGTCCGGCAGGGCGTCGACCGGGGTTGAACGCAAGGCGATGATCCCGGCGACGAGCAGAGCGGCCGCGGCGAGCAGCACCAGGAGGCGGCCCCGGACCGCGGCGCGGATGATGGCGGCGATCATTGGCCGCCCATCCGGCGGAGGCTTCGCACGACCGGGCCGTTCGGCGTCTGGTCGAACCCGAAAACCACGCGGTCTCCCAACTTCACTTCGCGGGCGAGGCGCGCGTCGGCGAGCCGGAACTGCATGGTCATCGCCGGCCACTGCGCGGCTGGGATCGGTTCGTGGGACAGGGTGATCCTGTCGCCCGCTAGCTGTTCGATGCGGCCGACTCCTTGGAAGACGGCGGGCGCGGTCGCCTTGGGTGGTGTGGCGTTCAGGGGGCGGGCCTGGACGCCCGACAGGCTGGCCTCGCTGTCGAGCAGGAATTGGCCGGACGCCACGACCTTGTCGCCTTGGGCCAGGCCGGCGAGCACCTCGGTCCGGCCGCCGGCTTCGCGTCCAATGCTCACCTCGGCCGGCAGATAGCGTCCGCCCGGTCCTGCGATCATCACCAACGTGCGCCGCCCGGTGCGGATCACGGCCTCGGAGGGCACGAGCAGCGCCGGTTGCGACAGGCCCCCGAACTGGACGCTGGCGAACATACCCGGCCGCAGCCGGCCGCCGGGGTTGGGCAGCTCGACCCGTGCCGTCAGAGTCCGGCTCTCTGTTTCGGCCTGCGGGAGGACGGCGGTCACCCGGCCATTGAAGGTCTGGCCGGGATAGGCGGCGAGAGTGGCCGTCACGGATTGGCCAGGCTGCACCTGGCCGGCGGCGGCCTCGGGGACGGCGGCGTTCAGCCAGACCCGCCCGAGCCCGTTCACCTCCGCCAGCGTCTGCCCGGCTGCAATGGTCATGCCGTTGCGGACGCCCAGCGTCTTGATCACTCCGCCGCTCGGCGTCGCGACCGTGGTCATGGTCTGGATACGCCCGCTGCGCTCCACCGCAGCGATCAGGCCCGGCGGCATCCCCAGCAGCTGGAGCCGCTGGTGGGCGGCCCGGATCAGGGCCTCGTCGCCGGTGCGACGCACGGCCAGGTATTCGCCCTGGGCCCCCGCCCACTCCGGCACCAGCACGTCGGCCAGCGGCGCGCCCGCGCCGACGACATCGCCCGGCGCGCGGCCATAGCCCTGCTGCACGAAGCCCGCCGCCTTGGCCTGGATGATCGCCACGTCGCGCTCGTTGAAGGCGATGACGCCCGTGGCGGTGACGCCGCTCGGCAGGGTTCCGCGCTCGACGGTCGCGACTCGGACGCCCAGGTTCTGGGTCCTGGCCGGGTCGATCTGGACACCGCCGGCCGCCTGCCGCTCGTCCGCGTATTTCGGCTGGAGCTGCATGTCCATGAACGGCGACTTGCCCGGCTTGTCGAAGCGCTGGGCGGGATACATCGGGTCGTACCAGTAGAGGATGGGGCGGCCGGTCTGGGGCCCGATAGGCGCGGGGGCGGGCTGGCTCATCCGGCCGCCGAAGAACCCGGCGGCGCCGATGACGGCGGCGCCGGCGAACGCCAGGGCGAGGGTCTGGCCGCGGGTCATTGGTCGGCTCCGTAGGTGAGCAGGATGCGGGCGCCGTCGCGGGCGGTCAGCGCCTCGCGTTCCAGGGCCTCCAGCCGGGCGTCGGCCAGGTCGGTGAGGGCCAGGCGCACGTCGTCGAAACTGGCGCGCCCGGCGCCGTAGCTGCTCACCTCGAGATGCGCCCGCTGTTCGGCGGTGGGTACGAGGACGGCGACCGCGCGCCGCCACTGGTCGTGATGCATGACGTGGTCCGCGAGGTCGGTCTCCAGCGCCGCGACCAGAGCGCGCCGCCGGTCCTCCCGCTCGGCTTGAGCGCGGTTGCGGTCGGCGAGGCGCGCGGCGATCACCGGTTCCTGCCGCGAGCCCTGGAAGAGCGGCAGGCTGACCGTCACGCCAGCCGAGAGCAGGTCCCCGAACCGCGGGTCGCGACGGCCGTACGCCACTTCGAAGGCCCAGTCGGGTCGCGTCGCGGCGCGGGCGGCGGAGACCTCCGTCTCGGCCTTGCGCTGGCCGGCCTCGGCGGCGAGCAGGGCGGGATGGCGGTCCAGCGCGACGCGCAGGGCGGCGGGGTCGACCTCGAAGGGGGGCGGGTCGCCGGCCGCCGTGGGCGCGGCCTCGTTCGTCCAGCGGGTCAGCTCGGCGCGCGCCCTGGCGGCGGCGGCTACGAGCTCGCTGCGCCGGTCCTCGAACACCGCCTTCAGGCGCGCGGGCTCCAGGCCCGTGGCCGGGCGCGCCGATCCCGCGGCGACGGCGGCGGGCTGGGCGGACCACAGATCCTTCAGCCCGGCCACCAGCTGGTCGAGTGTCGCCAGCCGGCGTTCGGCGTAGGCGAGATCGATCCAAGCCATCGCGGTGGCGACGCGGACGACGCGCCGCTCCTCGGCGGTCATGGCCTCGGCGACGCCGATCTCGGCGGTGGCCCCGGCGAGCTCGGCGCGACGGCGCGCGGCGTTCGGCACCTCCTGCATCACCCCGAGCTTCACCATGGTGAAATCGTCGCGGGTGAAGCTGCCGGCGTTGGGGCCGGAGACCGGATAATCCTGAATCCCGACGCTCAGCTTCGGATCGGGCAGGCGTCCGGCGGCGCGGCTGGCGGCGCGCACGGCGTCGACCTTGAGCGCACTGGCCTGCAGGCGGGGCGCCGAGCGCTCGGCGAGGTCGAGGGCGGCCGCGTAGGTGAGCGGCGCGGCCGAGGTCGGCGCCGGGGTCGACGCGGCCACGAGGCCGAAGAGAAGGGGCGCGCAGGCGCGCCAGGGGCAAGGCATGTGGATCGTCCTGAATGTGGCCGTGACGCGCGCGAACGCGCGCAAAGGCGTTGGCCGGGCGCGAGGGCGCGGTCCGGCGTCGGGCTTCAGGCGATCGGTCTGGGAGGTCGCTCCATCCCGGGCGGCGGGTGAGTCCGGGCTTCCCGCGCGGGGATGACCTCGAAGCGCGTCCAGGTGAAGGCGGGCGCCGGGAGGACGACGGGGCGCGGCAGGTCGGCGACCACCCCCGCCATGACCAGGCACGCCGCCAGGCAGGCGTCGGCGCTCTGGCCGGGATGCGGGTCGCAGCAGGGCATGTCGGCCATGGGATCGGCGCCCGACGCCCCGTCCGGCGCCGCATGGGACGCGATGTGTCCGGCGGCCGCCATGTCCATGTGCGTGCAGGCGCGCTGGGCCGCCGCCGCGTTCAGCGGCGCCGCCAGGAGCACGAGCACGCCGAGGAGCGCGAGGAGCCGGGACATCCCACCAAGCCTAGCCGGTGTGCGCTGCGCCGTCACCGGGATTACTGGGCCGAGACCGGGGCGAGGACGCCGAGCGCGCTGACGAGGCCCAGCACGGCCAGCCCGGCCGCGGCCTCCAGCCGGACGCTGCGGCGGAGCTCGGCGACGGCCGCGGCGGTCTGGCCGTTTCCGAGGCCGGTGTTCAACGCCGGTGTGTGGCGGAAGCGGTTGGCGGCGGCGAGGCCGAGCATGCCCACGAAGAGGCCGAGCTTGATCAGCAGCAGCCAGCCGTACGCCGAGCCGGTCATCGCCAGGATCCGCTCCGGCCCGACCAGGAACCAGCTGTTGACCAGCCCCGTCAGCACGAGCGCGGCGACCACCAGGGAGCCGACGCCCGAGAATCCATCGAGCGCCACATGCGTCGCCTGGAGGTCGGGTGCGGGCGTCCAACGCGCCGAGAGGATCAGCGCCAGGGCGGCGAGGGCCCCCAGCCAGACCCCGGCGGCCAGCAGGTGGAGCACGTCCGCCGCGGCGTGGATTCCCCCGGCCAGGCCCGGCTCCGCGGCGCCGTGGCCGGTCCACGCGAAGGTGGCGAGGGCGACGGCGCCGAGCCCGCTGCCAAGCCACCAGAGGCCAAGGCCGCTCGGCAGGCGCAGGGCGGCCGCCAGCGCGAGCGCGGCCGCGCTCGCCCGGACGAGGATCGCGATCCCGAACGCCGTGCCGCCGGCCACCGTCGTCAGCATCTCCGGGTCAAGGGCGGCAGCCGGATCGCCGGCCATCACCGCGGTCTGCGCCACCAGCGAGACCAGGGCGCCGACGAGCAGGGCCGCTGCGCTGGCCGCCAGCACGCGCCGCGGCCAGGGCAGGGCCCGGGCGGGCGTTCCCCGGTACCCGTAGAGGAGGAATAGGGGCGTCCCGAACAGGATCACGCCGGCCGCGAACTGGACGAGCCGGGCGGCGACGACGGCGACGTCCATGACGTCAGCGGACGGTGAAGTCGAACTTGCCTTCCATGCGGTGGGTGTCCGCCGTCACCGCGTGCCACTTGACGGCATAGGCGCCCGCCATCAGCGGCTTGGCGGGGGTGACCACGACGGTCATGCCGTCCTTGGCGACGCTGGTCTTGGCGGCCACCGCCATGTTGTTCATCTGCGGCATGGTCAGCTCCACGCCGGAGAACTTGGGCTGCAGCTTCTCGTTGAACTTGAGCACGATCTGCTTCGGCGCGGCTACGGTGGCGGCGTTGGCGGGGTTCGAGCTGACGAGCTTGGCGTGCGCCAGGGCGGACGTGGCCGAGAGGGCCAGCGCGGCGGCGGCCAGGGCTGCGATCGGGGTAAGCTTCATCGATGATCTCCTCGCGGCGCGTGGGGCGCTCGTTCGGAATACGCGCCGGGCGCCGCCCAGCCCTCACGTAGATCGATCGATCCGCTGAAATTTTCGCGATCGGGATGAGGGCGAGGGCCGGGCTCGCGCGTAGATGCTGTGTGCGGCCGGTGGGCCGCCCAACTGTTCCGGGACGAATTCGATGTCATATGTGGATCGTCGCCAGCTGCTGCGCGGCGCTTCCGGCTTCGGCGCGGCGGCTCTGGCCAATGCCTTCCTGCCGGCGTGGGCGCGCAGCGCGCCGCTCGCGCAGGCGCGACCCGAGGGGCTGTCCGGCGAGGACATCCGCCTGACGATCGGCCACAACGCGCTCAAGGTGGACGGGCGGGGCGGCCATGCGGTGGCGATCAACGGCACGGTTCCCGGGCCGCTGATCCGTCTGAAGGAGGGCCAGAAGGTCCGCCTGCATGTGACCAACACCCTTCCGGAGGAGACCTCGATCCACTGGCACGGCCTGCTGGTGCCGTTCGAGATGGACGGGGTGCCGGGCGTGAGCTTCCCGGGGATCAAGCCCGGCGAGACCTTCGTCTACGAGTTCCCGGTCATCCAGAGCGGGACTTACTGGTACCATTCGCACTCGGGCCTGCAGGAGCAGGAGGGCCACTACGCTCCGATCGTCATCGATCCGGCCGGGCCCGATCCGGTCGCCTACGACCGCGAGCACGTGGTGGTGCTGTCGGACTACAGCTTCCTGCACCCGCACGAGATCTTCCGGAAGCTCAAGCAGCAGGGCGGGATCTTCAACTACCAGAAGCAGACGATCGCCGGCCTGCTGGCCGGCAAGGACCAGACGCTGCAGGAGCGGATGGAGTGGGCCAAGATGCTCATGGACCCCACCGACATCTCCGACGTGACCGGCGCGGTCTACCGCTTCCTGATCAACGGGCGGGGCCCGGCCGACAACTGGACCGGGCTCTTCGCCCCGGGCGAGCGGGTGCGCCTGCGGTTCGTCAACGCCGGCGCCCAGACGATCTTCAACGTCCGCATCCCCGGCCTGAAGCTGACGGTGGTGGCGTCCGACGGCCAAAACGTGCGGCCGGTGGAGGTGGACGAATTCCAGATCGGCAACGCCGAGACCTATGACGTGATCGTCCAGCCGACCGAGGACCGGGCCTACACCCTGGTCTCGGAAGCCGTCGACCGGTCCGGCATGGGCCGGGCGACGCTGGCGCCGCGCCCGGGCATGACCGCCGAGGTCCCGCCGCTGCGGGCGCGGCCGCTCGGGACCATGAAGGACATGGGCATGGACATGTCGTCGATGCACGGCGCCCACGGCGGGGCGGCGAAGGGCGATATGGCGGCCATGCCGGGCATGGACCACGCGGCCATGGGGCATGGCGCGGCGGGCGCGTCCCCGCCGCCAGGAATGGGGCCTCCGCGGGTGCGAGGCTCCGACGCCATGGGCGATATGGGCGGCATGGAGATGTCCATGCGCGATCCCCTGAACGCCCCGCAGATCAAGCTGGGCCCGGGCGTGCAGACGATCGCGCCGACGCCCGTCGACCGCACCGGCGAGCCGGGGCAGGGGCTGGAGAGCGTCGGTCACCGGGTGCTGGTCTACAAGGACCTGGTCGCCCTGGAGCCCAATCCGGACACCCGGGCCCCCTCACGGGCCATGGAGATCCGCCTCACCGGCAACATGGAACGGTTCATGTGGGGGTTCGACGGGCGGAAGTTCAGCGAGAAACCGAAGCCCTACACCCTGCGCGCCGGCGAGCGGGTGCGCGTGACCCTGGTCAACGACACCATGATGACCCACCCGATCCACCTGCACGGCCACTTCTTCGAGCTGGTGCACGGGCCCGTCGGGCACATGCCGCGCAAGCACACGGTCAATGTCCTGCCAGGCGGGAAGGTGACGTTCGACGTCACGGGGGAGGCCGGCGACTGGGCCTTCCACTGCCACATGCTCTACCACATGCACGCCGGCATGTTCCAAGTGTTCGCCGTGCGGCCCGGCGAGGGAGCCGCCGCATGACCCGCCTCATTCTCCTGGCCCTGATCCCGGCGGCGTTCACGGCGCCGGCCCTGGCCCAGACGCCCGATCCCCATGCCGGCCACGCGATGCCCGCCGCCAGGCCGGGCCCGGCGGCTCAGGTGAAACCCGCAGCCGACGCTCCGGGGAAACCCGCGCCCGCGCCCGCGCCCGCGCCCGCGGGCGAGGGCCCCATGACGCCGGCGAGCGATCCGCATGCGGGTCACGTCATGCCGACGCCGAAGGCGGCCGCGCCCGATCCGCACGCCGGCCACGCCATGCCGGCGGCGCCGGCGACCGCCGATCCGCATGCCGGCCACCAGATGCCGGCCGCGACGCCGGGCGCCGCCGCCGTGGATCCCCACGCCGGCCACCAGATGCCGACGGCCACCCAGACCGGCGCCGAGCTTCCCGTGGGCGATGCGCCGCCCCCGGCGCCGCCGGCGGTTGCCCTCGCGGACGCCATCTTTGGCGGGCCGAACATGGCGCGAGCCCGCAAGGTGCTGCGCGGCGAGCACGGCGGGGCGCGCGCGTCGCAGGTGATGGTGAGCCTCGCCGAGGCGAGCCTCGGCGACCGCGGCTACCAGTGGGAAGGCGAGGCCTGGTTCGGCAGCGACGAGCACCGCTTCGTGCTGAAGTCGGAAGGCGAGGGCGCCCGCGGCCATGGCGTCGAGGACGCCGAGGTGCAGGCGCTCTATTCGCGGCCGGTTGGGGTCTACACGGATTTCCAGGTGGGCCTGCGCCACGACATCGAGCCGGGACCCTCGCGGACCTACGCGACCGTCGGGTTCGAGACCCTGGCGCCCTACTGGTTCGAACTCGAGGGCGCGCTGTTCCTGTCCGAGAAGGGCCACCTCTCCGCCCGGCTCGAGGGGAGCACCGACTATCGCCTGACCCAGAGGCTGGTCCTGCAGCCCCGCGCCGAGCTGAACGTCGCGGCCGAGGACGACGCCCGGCGCGGCGTCGGCGCCGGCCTGTCGGACGCCGAAGTCGGCCTGCGCCTGCGCTACGAGTTCAAGCGGGAGGTCGCGCCGTACGTGGGCGTCGTCTGGTCGCGAAAATTCGGCGACACCGCGGACTTCGCCCGGGCCGAAGGCGAGGGCGTCGAGGACGTCCGCGCGGTGGTCGGCCTACGCGCCTGGTTCTGAGGCGCGGGCGGCCCCCGGCTCAGCCCGCCGCCGGGCCGCGGAAAGCCCGCAGCCGCAGGGCGTTGGCCAGCACGCTGACGCTGGAGAGCGCCATGGCCCCCGCCGCGATCATCGGCGAGAGCTGCCAGCCGAACGCGGGATAGAGCGCGCCGGCCGCCACCGGGATCAGCAGCACGTTGTAGCCGAACGCCCAGGCGAGGTTCTGGCGGATGTTGGCGAGCGTCGCCCGGGACAGGGCCAGCGCCGTGGCCACGGCGCGCAGGTCGCCGCGCATCAGCACCACGTCGGCGCTCTCGATGGCGATGTCGGTCCCCGCGCCCATGGCGACGCCCACGTGGGCCGCCGCCAGGGCCGGAGCGTCGTTGACACCGTCGCCGGCGAAGGCGGCGCGGCCGTAGCGGGCCTCGAGATTCTTCAGAGCCGCGACCTTGCCGTCCGGCGGCACTTCGGCGACCACCTCGTCAATCCCCAGCGCGTCGGCCACGGCGCGCGCCGTGCGCGCGTTGTCGCCGGTGATCATCGCCACCTTCAGGCCGGCGCCCTGCAGGGCGGCCAGGGCCGCGGGCGTCGTCGGCTTAATGGGATCGGACACCGCGATCACCGCGGCGAGAGCGCCGTCCACGGCCACGAACAGCGGCGTCTTCGCCGCCGCCGCCAGCCGCTCGGCCTCGGCCGCGAGCGGGGCGATCGCCACCCCGAGCCTCGCCATGAATCGGTCCGCGCCCACCTGTACCCGCCGGCCCGCGACCCCCGCCTGGGCCCCGAAGCCGGGGACCGCCTCGAATCCGTCGCTGGCGGCGGCGGCGAGGCCCTTCCCGTCGGCGGCCTCAACGATCGCGGCGGCGATCGGATGTTCCGAGCGGCGCTCCACGGCGGCGGCCAGGCGCAGCACCTCGTCGGCCTCGAACCCCGTCGCCGGCGTCAGGTCGGTCAGCACGGGACGCCCGAGGGTGAGCGTGCCGGTCTTGTCGAACGCCACGACGCGGACATCGGCCAGCGCTTGCAAGGCCTCGCCGCGGCGGAACAGGATCCCGAGCTCGGCAGCCTTGCCGGTCCCCACCATGATGGAGGTGGGGGTGGCCAGTCCCATCGCGCAGGGGCAGGCGATGATCAGCACCGCCACGGCGTTGACCAGGGCGAAGCTCAACGCCGGGCTCGGGCCGAAGGCCAGCCAGGCGGTGAAGGTGGCGGCGGCGGTGGCGATCACCGCGGGCACGAACCAGCCGGTGACGCGGTCGACCACCGCCTGGATCGGCAGCTTGGCGCCCTGGGCGGTCTCCACCATGCGCACGATCTGGGCGAGCAGGGTGTCGCCGCCGACCTTGGTGGCGCGGAAGCGGAAGGCGCCGGTCTTGTTGACCGTGCCGCCGACCACGCTGCTCCCTGGCCGCTTCTCGGCGGGGATCGGCTCGCCGGTGATCATCGATTCATCGACGAAGGAGCCGCCCTCCACCATCTCGCCGTCGACCGCGATCCGCTCCCCGGGGCGGACGTCGAGGAGGTCGCCCGCCGCGACCTCGCCGATCGGAACCTCCACCGCGCGCCCGTCGCGCACCACCCGGGCGGTCTTGGCCTGCAAGGTCATCAGCCGGCGGATCGCCTCGCTGGTGCGGCCCTTGGCCTGCGCCTCGAACAGCCGGCCGAGCAGGATCAGGGTGACGATGACGGCGGCGGCCTCGTAGTAGACCTGGTCGGCGCCGGCGGGCATCAGCCCCGGGGCGAAGGTGGCGACGGCGGAGTAGGCGAAGGCGGCGCTCGCCCCGAGGACCACCAGGGAGTTCATGTCCGGGGTGCGGCGCAGCAGGTTGGGGACCCCCTTGCGGTAGAACCGCAGGCCGGGTCCGAACAGCACCAGGGCCGCCAGCGCGAAGCTCGCCAGGCGCCACGGCTGCTCGCCGAGGGTCGTGGCGAGCCAGGGGTGCGCCCCGGGCACGAAATGGCGCGCCATCTCGATCAGGAACAGCGGCGCGGTCGCCAGGGCGGCGACCGCCAGCGCGCGTTTCAACCCGGTGATCTCGGCGGCGCGCGCCTGCGCTTCGCGGTCGGACACCTCGGCGCTCGGGGCGCCCACGGGCTCGGCGGCATAGCCAGCCGCCGCGACCGCCCGAACCAGGTCCGCGACGCCGGCGCCGCCTGCGAGCCGCCGGACACGGGCGCGCTCGGTGGCGAGGTTGACCTCCGCGGACATGACCCCGGCCTGGGCGGCCAGCGCGCGCTCGACCCGGCCGACGCAGCTGGCGCAGGTCATGCCGCCGATCTTCAGCTCCACCTCATGGGTCACAGGCTCGTAGCCGGCCTTGCGGATCGCCTCGGCCACGGCGCGCGCGTCTCCGTCCGGCCCCAGGTCGACGTGGGCGCGCTCCGCCGCCAGGTTGACGCGCGCCGCGGCGACGCCCGGAACCGCCGCGATCGCCCGCTCCACGCGGCCGACGCAGCTCGCGCAGGTCATTCCAAGGACCGGAATTTCGATCGGGGTGAGGGTGGTTTCGGGCATCGCGCGGTCTCCGCAGGTCATCGCCCGCCCCAGATGGGGTTTCCCATCATGGGAAGGTCAAGGGGCGAAGGCTGCGCGACTCAACGGCGAAAGCCTCCAATAATGGGAAGGTCCTGAACGCGCCAGGGGCCACGCCAGCCGCAACGCGGCCGCGAGCTTCACATCATTCCCACGCGCTTAAGACGAACCTGCCAAGTATTGGAAGGTTTGATTGAGTGGTTTCTCTGCCTATTGATGCGGCAGCGCGTCAGAGATTCGCATTTTATTTGACGGAACGAAGAAAACCACGATTTCGCACCCCGACGGGCGTGCGCGGGCATTCTTTTCCGCGCGAAGCGGGGGACGCGCCGTAACCCGCCCTGTGCGCGCCGCCAGTCCCGCAAATCCCTGCCGCGGCGAGGTCCTTGAGTTTGTATATACATACATTGACACCCGTCGGGGCTCGCCCGGAGAGTTCGTGACGTCGGCGACGTGAAACCCGGGAATCGGGCGCGCGGTCCCGGGCCATGGGGGTAGCTATGAATCGGATCTCGAAGCGTCTGTTGTTTGCGAGCGCCTGCGCCTCGCTCGTCATGTCGGGCGGCCTCGCCGCGGCGGCCGAAGCGGGCGACGCCGTGGACGAGGTGGTGGTCACCGGCAGCCGCATCAAGCGCACGGACATCACCGGGGTCGGGCCGGCCACGGTCGTCACCGAGGAGGCGATCGCGCGCACCGGCGTGGCCAATGTCGAGACCATCCTGCAGCGCCTGCCGGCCTCGGCCGGCAACGCGGGCGGCCAGACCAACGCCTACTGGACCGGCAACGGCTACGGCACCGCCCAGGTGAACCTGCGCGGCATGGGCATCAACCGGACCCTGGTGCTGCTCAATGGCCGCCGCGTGGTCTACGGCGGCACCGGCGCCAACAGCGCCGTCGACCTCAACACCATCCCCGCGGCCATCATCGGCCGCATCGACGTGCTCAAGGACGGGGCCTCGGCGATCTACGGCGCCGACGCGGTGGCCGGCGTCGTCAACATCATCACCCGCACCGACTTCGAGGGCGTGCAGGTCACCGGCAAGTACGGGATCACCGACGAAGGCGACGGTGAGGAGTTCACCGGCGACCTGCTGTGGGGCCTGCGCGGCGAGAGGGGCGGCTTCACCGCGGCGGTGAATTACCAGAAGACCAAGCCGGTCAACATGGCCGACCGCGAGCCCTGCGGCCTGGGCGAGGTCGGCGGCCAGCTGGTCTGCGTCGGCAGCGCCTCGACGATCGGCGGGCGCGCCGTGCTGCCGAACGGCCAGCAGATCAACTTCAACCAGACCCCGGGCGGGAACGGCAACTTCTTCGAGCCCTACAGCGCGGCCAAGCACAACTTCAACTCCAACCCGTTCCTGAACGCGGTCAGCGCCCTCGAGCGGATCAGCGTGGGCGTGTTCGGCGACTACGACCTGACCGACGACGTCGAGCTGTTCGGCGAGTTCATGTTCACGAACCGGACGAGCGACCAGATCGCCACGCCCGGCACCCTGCGCAACCTGGTGATCCCGGCGAACAACCGCACCAACCCCACCGGCCAGCAGATCACCCTGATCCAGCGCCGGCTGGCGGAGCCGGGGCCCCGCCAGTTCTTCCAAGACACCGACACCTGGCGGATGGTGGGCGGCCTGCGCGGCAAGTTCGCCGGCGACTGGACCTGGGAGGTGGCCGGCAACTGGGGCAAGACCAAGGGTGTCGACGGCTCCACCAACATCGCCAACCTGCAGCGCGTCGGCGAAACCCTGGCGGCCTGCCTTCCCGGCGCCACCGGCTCGGCGCCCTGTGGCGACTACCTGGGCGCCGGCGACCTGACGCCCCAGGTGCTCGACTACATCCTGGCCACCACCCGCGACACCGGGGGCAACGAGCAGAAGAGCGTCACCGCCGACGTCTCCGGCACGCTCTTCCAGCTGCCCGCGGGTCCCCTCGCCATGGCGGCCGGCCTCGTCTACCGCGAGGAGGTGGGCTACCGGAACCCGGACGCCCTGACCGTGCTCGGCGTCGCCAACACCAACCAGCAGAGCCCGATCCGCGGCGAGGTGAAGACCAAGGAGGCCTACGCCGAGCTGTCGGCGCCGCTGCTGGCGGACATGCCGCTGGTCCAGCGCCTGGAGCTGAACGGGGCCGCGCGCTACTCCGACTACGACCTGTTCGGCGACAACTGGACCTACAAGCTGGGTCTCGACTGGACGGTGATGGACGGCCTGCGGCTGCGCGCCACCTACGGCACCGGCTTCCGGATTCCCAGCGTGCCGGAGCTGTTCGGGGGCGTGGCCGAGGGCAACCTCACGACCACCGACCCGTGCAGTCGCTATTCCACCAGCACCAACGCGACCCTGGTGGCCAACTGCCGCGCCTCCGGCGTGCCGGCCGGCTATGTGCAGCTGGGCAACACCGTCCTCACCACGGTCGGCGGGAACCAGGACCTGCAACCCGAGAAGTCCGAGAACCTGACCCTGGGCGTTGTGTTCCAGCCGACCTACGTCCCGGGTCTCTCGGTGACGGTCGACTACTTCGACATCCAGATCGACGACGCGATCCGCAACATCCCCGGCTCGACGAAGCTTTCGGTCTGCTACGCCAGCGCGAACCTGTCACACCCGTTCTGCGCCCCGACCCAGTTCCGCCGCAGCGCCTTGACCGGCGAGGTCAACTTCCTCTCCTCGCAGCCCACCAACGCCGGCAAGGAAGTGATGAAGGGCGTCGACTTCGGGGTGCGCTACGGCTTCGACGTGCGAGGCCTGCGCGCCGACCTCGACTGGAACACGACCTATCTCGCCAAGTACGAGATCACGCCGTTCCTGGGCGCCGACCCGATCATCTTCGACGGCCGCATCGGCGGCGGCAACGGCGGCTACCCGCACTGGCGCTCCAACGCGGCCTTCACCCTGTCGGACGTGAACTGGAACGCCACCTGGTCCGTGCAAATGATCGGCAAGGCCAAGGACTTCAACGCCGCGCCGACCGCCATCGGCTCGCGCACCTCCAACGTCTTCTACCACTTCGTGCAAGCGTCCTACCGCTTCACGGAGAAGGCCAGCATCGCTGTCGGCGTCGACAACGTCTTCGACAAGGACGCCCCGTTCATCCAGAGCTGGACCGACGCCAACACCGACACCATGACCTACGACCTGCTGGGTCGGCGGGGATACGTGCGGCTGCAGTACACCTTCTAGAGCCGCCCCCCGAGAGCGCCGGCCGGGCATCCCCACTCGCCCGGCCGGCGTTCGACATTTGGATACGAGACCACCACATGCGCTGGCCCGCCTTCGCCCGAAAGACCCACAAGTGGCTCGCGCTGCTGCTGGCGGTCCAGGCTGTGTTCTGGACCCTGAGCGGCGTCTATATGACCGCCGTCCACATCGATATCATCCACGGCGACCGGCTGGTGAAGACGCAGCCCGCCGTCCCGGTCGACGTCACCGGCCTGATCGATCCCGTGCATCTCCTGCACCTGGCCCCCGGGCTGCGCTCGGCGCGGCTCGAGCGCCAGCTGGGCGAGCCCGTCTATGTGGTGGAGTCGGAGGACGGAAAGGCCCTGTTCGACGCCCGGAGCGGCGCCAAGCTGTCGCCGCTGACCGAGGCCCAGGCCCGCGCGCGGGCCAAGGCGCTGTTCGCGGAGGACGGCGAGGTCGTCAGCGCCGAGTTCATCACCAAGGCGCCGCTGGAGGTGCAGACCCGGCCGGTTCCGCTGTGGCGGGTGGAGTTCGAGGGCGCCTGGCGGCCGACGTTCTACATTTCGCCCTACACCGGCGAGCTGGTCTCGCGCCGGCACGACCTGTGGCGCACCTTCGACTTCGTCTGGATGTTCCACATCATGGACTACGACGACCGCCAGGACGTGAACAATCCGCTGATCCGGATCTTCACCTGGATGGCCGTGGCCACCGCCGCCACCGGCGGCTGGCTCCTGCTCTACAGCTTCCGCAAAAAGCGCCGCGTGCGCAAAGCCGCCGCCTGAGGTCCGCGCCGATGTTCCTGATCCGCTGGCTTCACAAATGGTTCGGCCTGATCCTGGGCCTGCAGTTCCTGCTCTGGGCGGCGAGCGGCGCCACCATGGCGCTGCTCGACCACCACGAGGTCTCCGCCGAGCACGCCATCCTGCCGGTGGCTCAGATCCAGGCGCCCGACGCGCCGCTGCCGCTCGCCGCCGTGCAGGCGCAGGTGGGGGCGCCGGTGCTCAAGCTGCAGCTGAAGCCGCTGTTCGACACCTATGTCTACGAGGTGACGACGCCGTCCGGGGTCCAGGTGCTCGACGCGGCGCGCGGGACGCCGATCCCGATCGATTCGGCGAAGGCCAGGGCGCTGGCGGTGGCGCGCTACAGCGGCGCGGCGCCGGTCCGCTCGGTCGAGCGGGTGGAGCGTCCCACGCTCGAGACGCGCGACGTCGCTCTGCCGGTGTGGCGGGTCGAGTTCGCCGACAAGGACCGCAACACCCTCCTGGTGTCGGCGACGACCGGCGAGGTGCTGGGCGCCAAGAACGACACCTGGCGGCTCTGGGACATCGCCTGGATGCTGCACATCATGGACTACACGGAGCGCCAGAGCTTCAACCATCCGCTGATCATCACCGTGGGCGTCGGCGCGGCGTGGCTGGCGCTCAGCGGGCTGATCCTGCTGTTCCGCAGCTTCCGGCGGGGGGACTTCAGCTGGGTGCTCGATCCGCTCGAGCGTGTCGCCTCCGGCCGCAAAGCCCGCGGCGACCTGAAGCCGCGGGCCGGCGTCGCGTCCGAAGAAGGGCGTTGAGCCCGCTCGCACCAGAACAGTGCGTGTTCAATCGCAGCCGGGTCTGTCACGGCCGCGGCCCCCGGGCCGGAGGTGGGGCGCCGCGACGCAGGCGCGCGCCGGTGCAGGACGATGGGGCCGCCTGATCGCATGACCGAACTGAACGACGCCGCCCTGCACAAGCGCATCCGGTCCGACATCTCGAAGCGGATCCTGTCCGGCGCCTGGCCACCGGGCCATCGGATCCCGTTCGAGCACGAGTTGATGGCCGAGTATTGCTGTTCCCGGATGACGGTGAACAAGGCGCTGGGCCCGCTGGCGGAGCAGGGCTTGATCGTGCGCCGCCGGGGCGCGGGCTCGTTCGTGTCGCGCCCACGGATCCATTCCGTCGTGCTCGACATCCCGGACATCCCGACCGAGGTCACCGCCCGCGGCGAGCCCTACGCCTACGAACTGCAGCTGCGGAAGGCGCGCGTGGCGGGTCCGCGCGACATGGCGGCTCTGGGGCTGGACGATCCCGTCGAGGTCCTGGAGCTGCGCTGCCTGCACCGCGCGAGCGGGCGGCCCTTCGCGCTGGAGGAGCGGCTGGTCAACCTCGCGGCGGTCCCCCAGGCCGGGGACGTCGACTTCGGCCGGACCGCCCCCGGCAGCTGGCTCCTGGGTCACGTCCCTTGGACCGAGGCCCAACACCGGATCAGCGCCGCCAACGTGCCGCGCGCGACCGCCGTCCTACTGGGCCTCGATCCCCACGCCGCATGTCTCGTGCTCGAGCGCCAGACCTGGCGCGGCGAGGACCGCATCACCCATGTGCGCCTGACCTTCCCTGGCGAGGCCTATGATCTGGTGGCGCGCTTCGCGCCTCAGCCCGCCCCAGACCGGCTGATTCGCTAGGCGAGGGGGCTCGTCCGGGGCTCCGGCTCGCGGCTCCGCCAATCACCCGGTGT
The DNA here is from genome assembly GCF_057809855.1 of Phenylobacterium sp. FG114. Classification (NCBI taxonomy): domain Bacteria; kingdom Pseudomonadati; phylum Pseudomonadota; class Alphaproteobacteria; order Caulobacterales; family Caulobacteraceae; genus Phenylobacterium; species Phenylobacterium sp. FG114. Next base: position 159,204 of record NZ_JBMDKU010000012.1, read on the forward strand.
CAGTCGTCGGAGGGGCTCCGGGATCGTCCTCCACGCGCGGGAACGCGCCCCACAGCCGCTCGCTGCCCCACCAGGCGCCGGCGAACCCGACCGCCATCATCGCCCCGAGCAGGGGCCAGGCATGAGGCCCCAGCGGCAGGACGCCGGCAGCGTAGCCGACGACGGCCGCCGCCATCAGGAGCAGGAACGGTCCGGTGACGCGGCAGTGGATGCGGCCGCATCGGCGCGCATTCACCAGGCAGGCGACCCCCATCGCGGCGAGCATGGCCGTCCAGACCCAAGCGCGCCAGGTGGGCTCCAGGCCGAAGGCCGCCAGCATCGCGGCGGCCGGCGCGCCCCAGAGGCCCGCGAGAGCCCGCCCGTCGCTCGCCCAATCCCGGGCGCGTGGGCCGCGACGGCCGCCGCCGTCAGCCATCGCCGCCGCAGCAGGCCGCGGCCCCGCCGCTCGCCCGCGCGTCCTGGATCGGCGGGCAGGGGACGTCGGCATAGGAACAGAACACGCAGCAGTCGCCGGCCTTGGGTTTCAGGACCGCCCCACAGGCCGGGCAGTCGTAGAAATATTGGCAGGCGTCCGTCGGCATGGTCTCGGTCGTCGAGACTTGGCACGCCGGGCAGGTCAGGGTGGATCGCAGCTCGATCGTGGTCTCGCTCATCCTCGCAGACTCCTCAGCAGCATCAGCACCCGGGGCTCGACGAGCGGCTGCCAGACCAGGGCGAGACCAACCAGGAACGTGGCTGCGGTCAAGAGCCCGAGGGTCGATCGCCCGGTCGGCGGACAGGCTGCGTCGGCTTGGCAGGCGCGGCGACGGCGCCAGACGCTCCACCAACCCACGCCAAGTGCGGCGACCGCGGCAAGAGTCAGCCAGGACCGCTGGCCGGCCACCAGGGCGAGGCCGGCGAGACTGACGCCGGTCAACGACAGGGCGATCGGGAGCACGCAGCAAGCGGCCCAGGCGAACACCGCGATCGCGGAACCGCCGAGGGCAGACCAGCCGAGAATCCGGTCACGACGGTCGGAAGGCTGCGGGATGTCGGGTCGCATGGGCTCGCGTCTCAGGGGCAGTCGTCGTAGCCTGCGGTCTGTAGTCACTACAGGAACAAGGGTTTTCTTCTCATGCCGTCGCGCAAGGAACTCACCCGAGGCCGGCTGGCCGAGATGACGGGCGTCAACCTGGAGACCATCCGCTATTACGAGGGGATCGGACTGATGCCGGACCCAGATCGGACTCCGGCCGGTCACCGGGTCTACGCCGACGCGCACCGGCGGCGGCTGTCGTTCATCCGTCGGGGACGGGAGCTGGGCTTCGGCGTCGAGGAGGTCCGGGCGTTGTTGGGACTGGCCGAGCCGCAGCGGCGCTCCTGTGACGAGGTCCGGGCGATCGCCGCAGCCCATCTCCAGGACGTGCGCGCCAGGATCGCCGATCTGATGCGGCTCGAGTCCCTGCTCGCCACCACGGTCGACGGATGCGGCGCGCGGGGCGCCGCACCCTCGTGCCCGGTGCTGGACCTCCTGGAGTCCTCCTAGAGCCGCAGCGACGGGGAAATTTGTGCAAGCCGCGTCCAGGCGGGAGAGGACTTCCCCCGCCGCCGACCGTCGCGCCTCGACCGGACGACGCTGCGATCCTCGACTTCGTGCCGATGGCCATCGCCGGGGCCTCGGAGTGGCTTGTGGCCGGGCCGGCGGCCGCGCCATCGGGCTGTTCAGGACGTTTGCGCTCCTCGGAAGGCCGCGAGCGCATCAGTCAGGTCGACAGGCTGCACAGGTTCCATGGGCCTCGATGACGATCGCGCGCGGCTGGAACCCCTGAACGGCGGCTGCGAGCATGACCGCGTCCACGACGTCCGATCTGCCTTCGGCGACGCGTCCGCAACAGTCGCAGATCAGGAACTCGGACGCCGCGTGGGCGTGCGCGGCGGAGCAGGCGACGAAGGCGTTCTGGCTGACCAGGCGGTGCGCCAGTCCCAGGTCGACCAGGAAGTCCAGCGCCCGGTAGACCGTGGGCGGCTTCGTGGCCCGGCCCGGCGCGAACCTGGCGATCAGGTCGTAGGCCTTCGCCGGCCGCCCGGCGCTCGCCAGGAGTTCGTAGGTCCGCCGGCGGGTCGGCGTCCAGCGCTCCCCGGCGGCCAGACAGCGCGCTTCGGCCCGCCTCACCGCATCCGCGACTTCGGCGGCGCCGGGCGGCGGCAGGGCCGCATGGGGGCAGGGGGTCGCCGGCGTCATCTGCGGCTCAGGGTGGCGACTTCGCCGATCCCGTCAGTGACGAGGAGCGTGAAGGCGACCTCGTCGCCGGCGCGCACCCGTTGCAGGATCGAGCGCCGGGCACGGAAGGACATGGTCATGTCCGGCCAGTCGCTGGCGGAGCCCTGCTGGTGACGCAGGATGATGACGCCGGCGGCGGCGTCCACGGCCACGACGCGCGCGCGGCCCTCCGCCCGACTCGCCTCGACCACGATCGGGCCCGGCAGCGCGCCATGCGCCGGGTCGGCCGCCATCACCCGCTTGTGGTCCAGCGCATCCGGCGTCCGATCCACCACGGGCCGGTCGCAGCCGGAGAGAAGGAGGGCGACCGCCAGGGCCCAGAGGCCGGGCGCCCGCGTCGACGCGGGAGGGTTTTGCGTCACTCCACCTGTCCTGCAAACCCGGGACGGTGGTGGCCGCAGAGGGCGGAGTCCCCCAGCGCCTCGATCACCCGGCAGTCGGCGACCTCTCCGGCGCATCCGGCGCCCACCATGCGTTCGAGTTCGGCCCTCAGGGCACTGAGTTGCGCGATCTTCTCCTTCACGGCTTGGAGCTGTTCGGCCGCCAGGCGGTTGGCCTGCTCGCACGGCCGGTGCGGATGGTCGGAGAGGTCGAGCAGGTCGCGGATCGCCTCCACCGAGAAGCCCAGCTGCCGCGCATGCTTGATGAAGGCGAGCCGCTTGACCGCCGCCTCGCCGTAGACCCGCCGGTCGCTGTCGGTCCGCTGAGGCGTCGGCAGCAAGCCGATCTGCTCGTAGAAGCGGATCGTGGGCACCTTGACGTCGGTCGCCTTGGCCAGCCGGCCGATCGGCATGTTCGTCATGGGCAGGCTCCTGGGCACGAGACATCCAAAATAGGCGCTTGATCCTCTACCTACTAGAGGATGCACACTGTCGACATGTCCTCCTGTTCTTCAGAGCCCGCGCAAGGCCAAGCCCACGGCGGCGCGACGAGTTGCTGCGGCGCGACCGTGGTCTTCGACGGCGCGTCGCCAGACTACCGGCGTGTTCTCGCCTGGGTCATCGCCATCAACCTGCTGGGCTTCGGCGTCGTGGCCGTCGGCGCCCTGCTGGCCGGGTCGGCGTCGCTGGCCGCAAACACCTTGGATTTCGCGGCCGACGCGGCCACCTACGCCGTGAGTCTCTGGGCGATCGGCAAGAGCGCGCGCGTCCGGGCTGGTGCGGCGCTCTTCAAGGGCGGGAGCCTGGCGGTGATGGCGTTGGCCATCCTGGGCTTCGCGGTCTGGCGCGCCCTCAGCGGGACGATGCCCGATGCCGCGGCCATTTCCGGCCTCGGGTTGTTCGGCGCGGCGGCCAATCTCGCCGCGGCCATCTTGCTTATGCGTTATCGCGAGGGGGACGCGAACGTCCGCTCGGTCTGGCTCTGCACCCGCAACGACCTTATCCAGTGCGTCGCCGTGGCGGCGACGGGGGTGGCGGTCGCGCTCACCGGGTCGCGCTGGCCCGACCTGGCGGTGGGCGTGTTGCTCGCCGCGGTCTTCCTGCGCTCGGCCTGGTCGATCACGGCCCAGGCCCGGGCCGAACTGGCGGCGGAAACCCCGCTGAAAGCGGACTTTGTAACGCATTCCCGCGCCGCCCGACGCGGGCTATAGGGGCGGCTGTGACGGGACTTCGGACATTCTGGCGACGGGTCGGCGGCCTTATGGCCGTCCTGCTGGCGTTCGCCCTGATGTTCGCGCCAGTCGCCGAGGCCGCGGTGTGCGGCAATGAAACCTCGGCTCCCGCGGCCGCCCAGACCCTCGACGATGCGTCGGCCTCGGCGGAGGTCGCCTCCGTGGCCGTGAACAGCCACGGGACCGCGGCGCCCGACAGCGGGGATGACCTCGGACTTTGCCAGCACGGGCACTGCCACCACGCGGCGCCCTACCTGCCGACCCTTGTGAGCGAGGCGGTGGCCCACCCGTCGGTGTCGACCCCCGCGGTCAAGCTCGCCAGCCAGCCCCCGCGCTCCCGCGCGGCCTCCCGCCTGGACCGGCCCCCTCGCGCCTGACGAACCACGCGCGCCTGGCGCGCGCCGGATTTCGTCATTTCGCGAGAAGGGTCCACCTTGTCTGTCATCTTCCGACGGCCGTTCCTGACGGCCATGCTGCTGGGCGCGAGCGCCAGCGCGCTCTATGCGGGCGCCGCGTCCGCCGAACCCGCCCCGCCGTTCCCGGACCTCCTGCGCCAGGCGCAGGCGACCGCGCCGCGGCTGTCCGAAGCCCGCGCCGAGATCGCCCGGACCGAAGGCCTGGCCCGCCAAGCCCGGGCCATCCCCAATCCCACCCTCGGCGTCGAGGTCGAGAACTTCGCGGGCTCGGGACCCTTCAAGGGCACGGGGATGTCCGAGACCACCGCCTCGATCGAGCAGACGCTTGAACTCGGCGGCAAGCGATCCGCCCGCGTCGCCGTCGGCCGCGCCGACGTGGCGGCCGCCCGGGCCCGCGCCGCGCGCATCCAGGGCGAGTACGCCTTCGACCTGGCGGCCGCATATGCGGAGGCCGAGGCCTCCGATCGGCGGCTGCAGCTGGCGAGCGAATCGGCCGGCTTCGCCCAGGAGGACGCCCGCATCGCCGGCGCCCTGGTGGAAGCCGGCCGCGAGGCGGACCTGCGCCGCGTGCAGGCGCTGGCGGCGCTGCAGGCCGCCCGGGCCGACGTCGAAGAGGCGCGCGCGGCGCGCGCCACGGCCTTCTCCAACCTGACCGCCCTAGTGGGGGCGCCTGCGCCGATCACCTCCATCCCAGTGAGCCTGCTCGCCCGGGCCGGACAGGCGTTTCCCGCGGCCGCCCCCGACCCGCTCTCCAGCCCGGCCTATCTCGCCGCCCAGGCCGAACGCGAGGCCGCCGCGCGTCGCATCCGCATGGAGCGGCTCCGCGCCGTGCCAGATGTCACCGTGTCGGTGGGGGCCCGCCGCTTCGAGGGGGATGACGCCACCGCGATGGTCGCCGGGGTGTCGATCCCGTTCCCCATCTTCGACCGCAACCGCGGCAACATCGGCGCGGCGCAGGCCGAACTTGCGGCCGCCGAGGCGCGGCTCAACGCCGCCCGCCTGGACGCCGAAGCCGCCGTCCGATCGGGGTCGGCCCGCCTAAGCGCGGCGGAGACGCGGCTGACGGCCTCGCAGGAGGGGGAACGGACAGCGGAGGAAGCCTACCGGCTCACCCGGCTCGGTTATGAGGGCGGCAAGCTCGACCTCGTGGAACTGCTCAACGCACAGCGGGCGCTCGCCGAGGCGCGCGCCCAGACCATCAACGCCGCCGTCGAACGCCTGAGCGCCCAGGCGGGCCTTGCGCGTCTGGCCGGCGCCACGCCCTTCGGAGATCCCCGGTGAAGCAAGACAAGACCCGACTGTACGGCGGCGTCGCCGCCGCGATCCTCCTGGCCGGCCTCGGCGGCTTCGGCATCGCCAGGCTGACGGGCGACAGGCCGGCCGCCACCGCCCCGGAAGCGGAGGGCGAAGAGCATCACGAGGGGGAGGAAGGCGTGGTCGCCATGACGGCGGACCAGGTCAAGGGCGCGGGCATCCTCGTTCAGCCCGTCGCCGTGGGCGGCTTCGCCAACGAGGTGCTGGCCCAGGCCACCGTGGAGGCCGCGCCCAACGGGCAGGCGGTGCTGACGGCGCGCGCCGCCGGGGCGGTCACCCGCATCTACAAGCGCCTTGGCGACCCGGTCCGGGCCGGTGAACCCCTGGCCATCGTGGAAAGCCGTGAAGCGGCTCAGATCGCTGCCGACCGCTCGGTGGCGAGCGCGCGGGCCTCCCTCGCGCAGAAGCAGTTGGCCCGCGAGAAGCGTCTCTTCGAACAACGGGTGTCGGCGCGGCAGGATTACGAGACGGCGCAGGCCGAGGCCGCGGCGGCCAACGCCGAGGCCCGGCGCGCGCAGGCGGCGTCTGGCGCGGCCAACGTGACCTCCGACGGACGGGGCGTCGTGGTGTCGAGCCCGATCGCCGGGCGCATCACGGCGGCTCCGGTCAGCCTGGGCGCCTTCGTGCAGTCGGAGACGGAACTCTTCCGGATCGCCGACCCGCAGCGGATCGAGGTTCGGGCCTCGGTCAGCGGCGCGGACGCGCCGCGCATCTCGCCCGGCGACCGGGCGGTGGTCGAACTTGCCGACGGCCGCGCGATCGAGGGCCGGGTGCGCTCCATCACGCCCTCGCTAGACGCCGAAACCCGCGCGGCGACCGCCGTGCTGGACCTGCCGGCGCTGGGGCTGCAACCCGGCCAGTCGGTCCGGGCGCGAATCATTCCGCAGCGGGCCAGCGCCTCCAAGGCGATCGTGGTGCCGGACGAGGCGGTCCAGACCGTCGAGGGCCGCGACGTGGTCTTCGTGCGCACGGCCAAGGGCTTCACGGCGCAGCCGGTGACGGTGGGCCAGCGCAGCGCCGGGCGCGCGGAGATCGTCGCCGGCCTGAAGCCCGGCCAGACCATCGCCGCGCGCAACGCCTTCCTGCTGAAGGCCGAGCTCGGGAAGGGCGAGGGCGATGAGCACTAGCTTGCTCACCAGGATCGTCATGCCCGCCGCCCTGGCCGCCGCCATCGGCGGCTGCGCCACCGCGTCGTCTCTGGACGGCGCTCGCGCGGTCGACACCGACCTCACCGGCGGCGGCCATGTCCGGATCTGGAGCGCCTATCTCCGCGCCGGCGGAGACGAGGCGGCGGTGCGCGGCATGGTCAGCGCCGATCCCCTCTGGCGCGGACCGGTGTCGGGGCATCTGCACGTCACGGCCTACGGCCGCGACGGTGAGGTTCTCGCGCGCCGTCCGGTCGCCTGGTCCAATCGGCTGACGGGGCGTCGCGGCGCGCCATCGGCCAGCTTTCAAACGAAGCTCGGCGTGCCCCGCGCCCAGGTCGCGCGCCTGGCGGTGGCCTACGCGTCGGGCGTCCATAGTCCCTCGGAGTCCTTCCAATGATCGCCGGCCTCATGGCCCTCTCCGTCCGGGCGCGCTGGGCGGTCGTCTTCTTCATCGCCATCGTCTCGGCGATCGGCGTCTGGCAGCTCACCCGGCTGCCGATCGACGCGGTGCCGGACATCACCAACAAGCAGGTGCAGGTCAACACGGTCGACCCGGGCCTGTCGCCGGCCGACATCGAGAAGCGGGTGACCTTCCCGATCGAGACCGCGCTCGCCGGCATCCCGGGCCTGGAGAGCACGCGCTCGGTCTCGCGCAACGGCTTCTCCCAGGTCACGGCGGTGTTCAAGGAGAACGTCGACCTCTACTTCGCGCGCCAGCAGGTCAGTGAGCGGATCTCGCAGGCCCGCGAAAACCTGCCCGAAGGCCTGCAGCCGCAGATCGGCCCGGTGACCACCGGGCTCGGCGAGGTCTTCATGTACACGGTGGACTTCGCCAACCCGGGCGGGAAGGGCGCCAAGTTGCGCGACGGCCAGCCGGGCTGGCAGTCGGACGGCAGCTACCTGACGCCGGAGGGCGAGCGGCTCGCGGACGACGTCTCGCGCGCGGCCTATCTGCGCACCGTCCAGGACTGGATCATCGGCCCGCAGCTGCGCACGGTGCAGGGCGTCGCCGGCGTCGATTCCATCGGCGGCTTCGAGAAGCAGTATCTGGTCGAGCCCGACCCGGTGAAGCTCAACGCCTATGGGGTCTCCTTCTCCGACCTGGCCAAGGCGCTGGAGGCGGCCAACCTCTCGGTGGGCGCCAACTTCCTGGAGCGGGCGGGCGAGGCCTATCTGGTCCGCGCCGACGCCCGGATCCGCTCGGCGAACGAGATCGCCAATGCGGTGATCGCCACGCGCGGCGGCGTGCCGGTGATGGTCAAGGACGTGGCCACCGTACGCATCGGCGGCGAGCTCCGCACCGGCGCGGCCAGCATGAACGGCCACGAAGTGGTGGTCGGCACCGCCCTGATGCTGATCGGCGAGAACAGCCGCACCGTCGCCAAGGCGGTGGGCGAGAAGCTCGAGACGCTCGAGAAGTCCCTGCCGGTGGGCGTCGCCGTCAAGCCGACCCTGGACCGCTCCAAGCTGGTCAACGCCACGATCGCCACGGTGCAGCGCAACCTCTTCGAGGGCGCCGTGCTGGTGGCCATCGCGCTGTTCTTCCTGCTGGGCAACGTGCGCGCCGCGGTGATCGCGGTCCTGATCATTCCGATCTCGTTCCTGATGACCGCGATCGGGATGAACACCCTGGGCGTCTCCGGCAACCTGATGAGCCTGGGCGCCCTCGACTTCGGCCTGATTGTCGACGGGGCCGTGATCATCATCGAGAACTGCCTGCGCCGGCTGGCCGAACGCCAGCATCGCGAAGGCCGTCTGCTCGACCTGCGCGAACGGCTCGAAGAGACCATGCTGGCGTCCCAGGAGATGATCCGTCCGACCGTCTATGGCCAGGCGATCATCTTCCTGGTGTTCGCGCCGCTGCTGACCTTCCAGGGCGTGGAGGGCAAGACCTTCTCGCCCATGGCCATCACCCTGATGCTGGCCCTGGCGGCCGCCTTCATCCTCTCGCTGACCTTCGTGCCGGCGATGGTGGCCCTGCTGATCCGCGGCAAGGTCGCGGAGAAGGAGGTGTGGCTGATCCGCAAGATCAACGAGCGCTACATTCCGCTGCTGCATCGCGCCGTGGCCCGGCCCTGGCCGTTCATCGGGGCCGCGGCGGGGGTGTTCGTGCTCGCCGGCTTCGTGTTCACGCTGCTGGGCCAGGAGTTCATTCCGCAGCTCGACGAGAAGAACCTGGCCGTGGCCTCGCAACGCATCCCCTCCACCTCGCTGGAGCAGTCGCTGCGTATGCAACGGGGTGTGGAGCAGGCGATCAGCAGCCTTCCGGAGGTCGAGCTGATGTTCTCCAAGACCGGCACGGCGGAGGTCGCCACCGACCCGATGCCGCCGAACATCTCCGACGGTTTCGTTCTGCTGAAGCCGCAGAAGGAGTGGCCGAAGGGGGTGAACACCAAGGAGGACGTGATCGCCCGCATTGAGGCGAAGACCGGGGCGCTGATCGGCCAGGGCTACGAGATGAGCCAGCCCATCGAGCTGCGCTTCAACGAGCTGATCGGCGGGGTGCGCGGCGACGTCGCCGTGAAGATCTATGGCGACGACCTGGAGAAGATGACCGCCACCGGCACGCGGATCGCCGCGGCCCTGTCGTCGACGCCCGGTTCGGCAGACGTGAAGGTGGAGCAGGTCAGCGGCGCGCCGACCCTGGACGTCCAGTTCGACCGCGCCGCGATCGCCCGCTTTGGCCTCACCGTGGAGGAGGTGGCCGACACGGTGGCCGCCGCCATGGCCGGGCGCGAGGCGGGGATGCTGTTCGAGGGCGACCGCCGCTTCGACGTGGTGGTCCGCGTGCCCGCGGCCACGCGGGCCAGCCTCGACGCCCTGGGCGCGCTCCCGGTCATGCTGCCGGGGGAGGACGGACACGCGCGCGGCTCCGTGCCGCTCAGCCAGCTCGCGCAGTTCCGCTACACGGAGGGCCTCAACCAGATCAGCCGCGAGAACGGCAAGCGCCGGGTCGTGGTCTCCTCCAACGTTCGTGGCCGTGACGTCGGCTCGTTCGTGAAGGCGGCCCAGCCGAAGGTGGAGCAGGTGGCGCTGCCGCCGGGCACCTTCATCGAGTGGGGCGGCCAGTTCCAGAACCTGCAGGCCGCCTCGCAACGCCTCGCGATCGTCGTGCCGATCTGCTTCCTGGCGATCTTCGCCCTGCTCTACATGGCGCTGGGCAGCCTGCCGCTCGCGGTGGCGGTGTTCACCGCCATCCCGCTCGGCCTGGCCGGCGGGGTGTTTACCCTGGCCCTGACGCGGATCAACTTCTCCGTCTCGGCGGCCGTGGGCTTCATCGTGCTGGCCGGTGTGGCCGTCCTCAACGGCCTGGTGGTGATGAGCGCGATCCGCCAGCGCCTGGACGCCGGCCTGCCGACCACCAAGGCCATCGTCGAAGGCATGATGGAGAAGGTCCGGCCGGTGGTGATGACCGGCCTGGTGCCCGCCATCGGCTTCATTCCGATGGCGCTGGCCCACGGCACTGGCGCCGAGGTGCAGAAGCCCCTGGCCATGGTGGTGATCGGCGGCCTGGTGACGGCCACCGCGCTCACGCTGCTGGTGCTGCCGGCGATCACCCAGGTGGTGCTGGACTTCGCCGAGCGGCGCCGGCGCCGCCCGCAGGCGGACGCCGGCCTGGTCCCGGCCGAGTAGGAAACACCCATGCCTCCTGAGGAGAGTCCGCCCATGGATGACGCCGCCAAGCTGCTGCGGATCTACACTGACGAGGCCGCCTACTTCGGGGACCGCAAGGTCTTCGAGGTGGTGGCCATCCGGGCCCGAGAGGCCGGGCTCGCCGGCGCGACGGTGCTGCAGGCCCTCATCGGGTTCGGGCACACGCCGCACCTGCACACCCGGCATCTGCTGGAGGACGACCAGTCGGTGGTCATCGAGATCGTCGACGAGGAGACGCGGTTGCGCGCCTTCGCGGCCGCGCTCGCGGACCTTCCGGACATCGGCCTCATCACGCTGGAGGCCGTGGAGGTGCTGCGAAGGCCGCCCCGGGCGGGCCTCGATGGCTAGGGGCTCGCCACATCGGCACGCACGGAGACCTGAGGAAAAGCCACGCCGTCTCACGATCCTTTTGGTGGTGGTGGCCGTTCTGCTGCTCGCGGCGGCGGCAGCGCTCCTAGTGAGCACGCCGTCGGTTGACTTCCATCCGCGCGGCTGACCGCCCGCCTGAACAGGGAACGATCATGAGCGAGGACGCAGCGAACGCCGAACACGGCGGGGAAGCCGGCGATGCGGGGCACGGCACGGCGGGCCACGCCCATAGCCACACCGCCAACGCCAACGCGCGCCAGCTGACCATCGCGCTGGCCCTGACCTCCACCTTCCTGGTCGCCGAGGTGATCGGCGGGCTGGTCTTCAAGAGCCTGGCGCTGCTCTCCGACGCTGCGCACATGTTCACCGACGTCGTCGCGCTCGCCATTGCGCTGGCGGCCATCAAGATCGGCCAGCGCAAGGCCGACGACCGCCGCACCTTCGGCTACCGGCGCTTCGAGATCCTGGCCGCCGCCTTCAACGCGGTGCTGCTGTTCGCCGTCGCGATCTATGTGCTGATCGAGGGCGCCCGCCGCCTCTTCGAGCCCGCGGCCGTGGAGTCCACCGGCATGCTGATCGTCGCCGGCATCGGCCTGGCGGTGAACCTGGTCTCGATGCGGATCCTCTCCGGCGGCAAGGACAAGAGCCTCAACGTCAAGGGCGCCTACCTGGAGGTTTGGGCCGACATGGTCGGCTCCATCGGCGTGATCGGCGGCGCGATCGTCATCCGCCTCACGGGGTGGGCCTGGGTCGATCCGATCGTGGCGATCGCCATCGGCTTCTGGGTATTGCCGCGGACCTGGGTCCTGCTGCGCGACAGCACAAACATCCTCCTGGAGGGCGCGCCCTCCGGCGTGGCGCTTGCCGGCCTCCGCAAGGCCATCGCGGAAACGCCCGGCGTCTCGGCGGTCCACGACCTCCACGTCTGGGTCTCGGGCGCCGACCAGCCGAGCTGCACCGCCCACGTGGTCCTCGCCGCCGGCTCGGAGGGCGAAGACGTCCGCCGCCGCGTCGCCGTCACCCTCGCGGCGGACTTCGACGTGCATCACGTCACGATCCAGACGGAGACGGTCCCGTGCGACGCACGGCCGGAGCTCCACGCATGAGCGCGGACGCCCACGATCACGCCCACGGCCACGGGCATCACCACCACGACACCGAGGGCATGAGCGATGGACGCCTCGTCGGCGCGGTCGCGGTCAATGTCCTGCTCACGGCCGCGCAGATCGTCGGCGGCGTCGTCTCGGGCTCGCTGTCCCTGATCGCCGACGCCCTGCACAATCTGAACGACGCCGCATCTCTGGCGCTGGCGCTGTTCGCCCGCAAGGTGGGGCGAAAGCCCGCCGACAAGCTGATGACGTTCGGCTACGGCCAGGCCGAAGTCGTCGCGGCGCTGATCAACCTGACCACCCTGATCATCGTCGGCCTCTACCTCGTCTACGAGGCCATTCTGCGCTTCATCGACCCGAAGCCGGTGGAGGGCTGGATCATCGTGATCGTCGCCGGGGTGGCCCTGGTCATCGACGTGGCCACGGCCCTCATGGTCCGCGTAGGCGCCAAGCACAGCCTGAACATCAAGGCCGCCTTCCTGCACAACGTCTCCGACGCCCTGGCCTCCGTGGGCGTGATCGTCGCCGGCACGCTGATCCTGCTCTACGACCTCTACGTCGCCGACCTGGTCGTGACCCTGATCATCGCCGCTTATGTCCTCTACCAGGGTTTTTCCCTGCTCCCGCGGACCGTCCGCCTGCTCATGCACGCGACGCCGGATGGCGTGGAGTTCGACCGCGTGGTCGAGGCGATCCGCGGCGTGGAAGGCGTTCGCGACGTCCACCACGTCCACATCTGGAACCTCGGCGAGCACGCCCGGGCCCTGGAGGCGCACGTGGAGCCGCATGGCGCCTCGCTGTCCGACTTCGCCGCCGCCAAGGTTCGGATCCGGACGATGCTGGCCCGGGACTTCAAGGTGAAGCACGCCACCCTGGAAGCCTGCGCCGCAGGCGAGCATCCAAACGACGGTCCGCTCCAGTCGCCGCACACCGGCTGACGCCCACCACCGCTCGGCCGAGCCTCTGAGGGGAGGGGAGAGATGTTTGAGGTGACCCGCGAAGTCCGCGTCGCCGCCTTGCCACAGGCGGTGTGGCGGGCCGTCACCGACTTCGCGGCCTACCGGGCCTGGACCAAGCCGATCCTGCTCGACGGCGAGCCGAAGGTGGGGTCGACGGTCAGCCTTCAAATCGCGGGTCGAATGCGGTCCGGCGTGCAGCGCGCCATCCGTCACGAGGGAACAATTAAGGCGGTCACCCCTGAACGCGACCTCGTCTGGACGAGCGGGATTCCCGGCGTCATCCGCCTGCGGTTCGGCTTGGACCTGCGACCGGCCGGCAGCACCTCAGAGGTTCGCTATTCGATGCAGTTCTCGGGCTTCGCCGCTTATCTCTTCCGAGGCCGCCTGACGCGGCTCTACGGGCCAATCCTCAGCGTCGTCGCCGAGGACCTCGCGCGGCACTTGGGGAAGGGACGGGCCGCGTCCCTTCGCATCGCGCCCGACATCCGGCGTCGAAGGCGCAAGACGCAGGCGGCCTGCACGGCGCGATATTCGTCGCGCTTTTCGGACGGTACTCGACGGACCGGAGCGGATCGGACATGGACCACAACAAGCATTTGGACGCGTCCGCACAAGGCGGTGAGTCCTCCGATCTCGCGTGGCAGGGACGCCTGACAGTCGGCGACCACTGGGCGCGGTGGGTCGGCCGCGCCGGGGACGCCACCAGCCACAGGCACTTCGCCGCGCAGGCTATCCAGGCCCCTGGTGGTGCGCGTCTGCATCTCGGGCCGGGCGAGGTCGTCGAGGGCGAGTTGATCCTGATCGATCCGCTGGTGGCCCATCGCCTCGAGGCCATCGAGGGTCTCACGCTCCATTTCCTGGAGCCCGCGGCCGCGACCGATCCGGTGCTGGCGGACGCCCTCGGAATTTTCCGGGCAGGGCGGGACATCGTTGTCGCGTCGCACCCCACCACGCCGTTCTGGGACCGGTGGCGGCGCGGCGAAGCGCTCGTCAGGCCGCGAGGCGACGTCCTGTCCGCGAGCCTCGGTCGGATCGACGCCCGGCTCGGCGACGGCGCGCTGCGGCTGCGGACCATCGCCGAGGAAAGTGAGCTGTCGCCGTCCCGATTCCGGCATCTGTTCGCCGAGGAGGTCGGCCTGCCGTTTCGCCGCTACGTGCTGTGGCGACGGCTGCGCCTGGCGGTGACCGAGATGGGGGCCGGCGCGGATGCGACCACCGCGGCCCATGCCGCCGGCTTCGCGGACCTGGCGCACTTCTCGCGTACGCTGAAGGCGATGTTCGGGGTGACGGCGACGCAGGCCCTTCGGTCGCGGGAGCCGGCCAGAGAGTCAGGCCCTGTCCGCTGAGGCGCGCGGCGCCTTGCGAAACGGCTCCACGAGCTGTGCGACATAGCCCGTCGGATAATCGGGCCGATGCCCGATGCCCACGTCGCCGCGGCCGATGCGCCGGCGCTTGTCGTACATCGCCGTCCCGAGCAGGCGATCCCAGAGCGTCGTGAACAGCCCGAAATTGACGTCTCCGACGTGGCCGTCCCGCTGGTGGTGGAAGCGATGCACGGGCGCCAGGGCCAGCACGTGGCGAAGCGGTCCGATGCGCATGTCGACATTCGAGTGCTGCAGCAACAGCTGGATCGCCACGGCGAACCCCAGCAGCATGCCGACCTGAAGCGGCATGCCCGCCAGGATCAGCGGCGTCGCGCCGGCCGTCGTCTCGATCGCCTGGTGGAGCGGGTGCTTCATCAGGCCGTTGAAGCCGTACAGTCGCTTCACGGAGTGGTGCACCGCATGGAAGCGCCACAGCCACTCGACCTTGTGGCTCAGGTAGTGCGCCAGGGTGATGCCGGCGTCCGCCACCACGATGGCCATCAGCACCTGGAGCCACAGCGGCCAGGCGTGGGGCCAGAGCCCCGGAAACGGGGCGAGCAGCGTGAGCGCCGGGACCAGGGCGAGGGTCAGCCCGTAGCTGGCCTCGTTGACGAGCGCGTGCAGGATGTCGCGCTTCCGGTCGCCCTGGTCGTGGTTCCATTCGGGCTCGTAGGGGGCCGCCCGCTCCGCGAGGAACGACAGGAGGATCGCCGCCAACAGAAGCGGGGGCAGCACCCAGAAGGGTCGTCCGGTCGCGACCAGCCAGATCGCCCCGCCGACGAAGCCCAACAGCATGGCGGGCGCATAGGCCAGCCTGAGAAGTCCGCGCATGGATAGTCCCCTCCGGTTTCCGGGAGGACCCTGCCTGGGCTTGGGCGAACGCGCTTGAACGATGGGGCTGCGGTTCCGGCGCCGACCCTTCGCTCGCCCCGGCTCAGACGAACAGGGCGCCAACGGCGGCGGCGGCGATGGCTGCGCCGAGGCCGGTCGCCGGTCGAGCGCGCAACCCACCCTTGGCCCCGGGGGTTCATCCCTGACGGCGGCGCTTGGCGCGGCCGGTCACCCTGTTGGACCACGGGAGCGCGACATGACGGACAGCCCCAAGCCGGCCGGCGAAAGCGTTCCGGCCGACACCGCTGGCGGACAGAAGTCTCAGGTCGGCAAGGACACCAAACCTCAGGGCGCCCAGGAGGTGGGCGGGATGATCGGGGAAGGCAGCGCAGATCAGCCGGCCGCCGAGGTGACCGAAAACGATCCCAGGACAACCCGCCCGGGCGGGATGGTTGGCGAGGGCTGATCGTCCGCCCAGCGCCTTTGGACCCCTCCAGCCTCCGCCCCGCCGGCCTTGGACGTTAGCTGCGGCCCGTGAGTCCATCCCCGCCTACGCGGCCGCCGGCTTGCGCCCGGCCAAGGCGAACCCGACGACGAGCAGGACGATGGTCGCGAGCTGGGCCAGGACGCCCTCCCACGTCGGGAAGAGGCCCAGGAGCTCGATCCGCGGCACGACGGCGAGCGGATGCACGTCGAGCAGCCCGGCTTCCTGCAGGCCCGCGACACCCTTGCCCGCGAGCACGACGGCGAGCACCGCGATGAGGAGGGCGCTGTAGGCGAAGAACTGCGTGATCGGCAGGCGGCGGCTATAGGTCAGCAGCACCCGTGCGATCACCGCCAGCAGCAGCAGCGCGAGACCGGCGCCGGCCATCAGGGCGAGGTGGCCGCCCTGCGCCCACAGCGCGGCGAAGAACAGGATGGTCTCGAAGACCTCGCGGTAGACCACGACGAAGGCGAGCCCGAACAGGAACCAGGCCGAGCCCTTGGAGAGGGCGGCCGACAGCTTCTCCTTGATGTACCGCTGCCAGGCCTCGGCGTGGGACTTGCCGTGCATCCAGACCCCCACCGAGATCAGCACCGCGGCCGAGACCAGCGATCCGAACCCCTCCATGAGCTCGCGGCTGGCCCCGCTGATCGAGATCAGCCAGGTGGCCGCGGCCCAGGTGGCGGCGCCCGCGGCCAGGGCCGAGACCCAGCCGGCGTGGACGTAGGGAAGCACGTCGCGCCGGTCGGCCTTTCCGAGGAAGGCGACCATGGCGACCACGATGAGCAGCGCCTCCAGCCCCTCCCGCAGGAGGATGGCGAAGGCGCCGGCGAAGCTCGACGCGGCGCTGGCCTGCTCCGGCGCCAGGGCCTGCTCGGCCAGTCCCAGCAAGGCGATGAGCCTCGTGACCTTGACCTCAACCTCCGCCGGCGCCGCCCGGGCCGAGATGCTGGCCCGCAGCTCGCCCATGGCGGCCTCGATGCGGTTCATGAGGGCGCCGTCCCGGGCCTTGAGGGTCGGCTCCACCGGTTCGAAGCCGTCCAGGTAGGCGGAGAGGGCCAGGCTCTCCGCGCGTCCCCGATCGCCCGCCTTGTAGGCGTCGAGGCTCTGCCGAAGCTTCGTGCGCGCGACGTCGAGGCTGCCGGCGCCCGAAGACGTCACGGCGGCCGGCGCCCGGCGGAGGAAGGCGGTCAACTGGCTTGCGCGAGGCTCGCCCAGCTCCGCGGCCAGGGCCGCCGGGGTGACCTGGGTCACCGCCTGGAGGTTGGGGAAGCGGGCCCGCAGGTTGGCGTCCGCCTTCCAGAGCGCTTCGCCCGCCCGGGCGGCGTCGGCGTCGAAGGCGAAGCCCCCGACATAGTAGGCCAGCGCCCAGCGCTGGTCCTCGGGCAGGTGGGCGAAGCTCGCCATGGCCGTGCCGTCCAGCCCCTGGCCGATCACCTGGTAGAGTCCGAACAGGCTGCGCTCGCGCGCCCGCTCGGGATCGGCGAAGGCGACCGGCGGCGGATCGAGCCCCTTGGCCCCGGGGCCGTCCGCGTGGCCGCTCGACCCATGGCAGCTCGCGCACTGTTCGGCGTAGAGCCGGGCGCCCTTGGCGAGGTCGGGCGCCTGGGCGGGCGCCAGCGGCGTCGGATAGGCGGCGAGCAGCTCGCCGGCGAGCTTACGCGCCCGCCCCGCCACCACGTTTGGCGGCGCCTTTCCGGCGATGTCAGCGGCCAGGGTGTCCGCGGCGCGCACCAGCCCCGCCCGCGCCGAGGTCTCCGGGAGCGCCGCGAGCCGGGTGCGCACGGTGCGGGAGAACTCCTGCATCTCCGCATACTCCGCGGCGCTCACCACCCGGCCGTCCTGGACCGCGCCGGAATAGTCGACGGCGATGTAGTCCAGTAGGCGCCAAGCCACCTGGGCCGGGGGCGCCTCCTGCGCCAGCGCCGGCGTCTGGAGGGCAGCCGCCGCCAGGGCGATGAGAACGAAGAGAAGACGGGCGACGGCCGGCATCGGGGACTCTGCTGCGACTGCGAGTGGTTTGCAGGAACTTAGACCCTCTAGCCACTTGAGGAGCAAGCGTCCTCGCCGCAGCGGCCTCGATCCTCGGCTTGCCGCTGCGCAGTCCTCGTGATGGCGGGCGGTTGACCGGGAGCGCCTGGCGGGCTCGGGTGTTTCGGACCTGAGGCTGCGGCGCCCAGAGGACCAATCCCGGCAAGGAGGACTACGTCATGAGTGAGGGTCTCGTCGCCGGCCGCGCCCAGTACCGCGTGACCGGGATGGACTGCGGCGACTGCGCCGCCAAGATCGAAGCGGGCGTGCGCCGGCTCGCCGGCGTCAGGGACGTCCGGGTCTCGATCGCCTCCGGGTTGATGACCCTGCAGGCGGACGACGGCGCGCGGACGCTTCCGGAGGTCGAGCGCTGCGTGCAGGGGCTGGGCTACCACCTCGAACGCGTCGGCGCAGGGGCGGGGGACGCAGGGGGTGCTTCCGAAGCTCCGGAGGCGGTCCCGCGCGATCCCGGGTACCGGCGCGCGCTCTGGATCGTCGTCCTCCTCAATGTCGGTTACGGGGTCCTCGAGATCGGCGCCGGCCTGGCCGGCCGATCGCAGGCGCTGCAGGCCGACGCCCTGGACTTCCTGGGCGACGGGCTCATCAGCTTCCTCGGCCTCCTGGCGATCGGCTGGGGCCTCGCCTGGCGCGCGCGCGCCGCCCTGATCCAGGGCGTGTTCCTGGGCTTGCTCGGCGCCGGGGTGCTGGTCGGCACGGTCTATCGGGTCTTCGTTCTCAACGCCCCCAATGCGGAGACGATGGGGCTGTTCGGCGCCATCGCCCTGGTCGTCAATGTCGCCGCCGCGCTCGTGCTGATGCGCCATCGCGCCGGCGACGCCAATGTCCGCGCCGTCTGGCTGTTCTCGCGCAACGATGCGCTCGGCAACCTCGCGGTGGTGATCGCGGCCGGGCTGGTCGCCTGGACCGGCACGCCCTGGCCGGACCTGATCGTCGCCTTCGTCATCGCCGGGCTCTTCCTGCAGTCCGCCTGGTCGATCGTCGGCCACGCGCGACGCGACCTGAGGGAGGCGCGGACGGTTGGCCGGGAACAGGCGCCGGCTTAGAGCCCCTCGTCCTCCTGCTCGGCCTCGCCGACGGAGGGAGCTGGAGGACGGTCCACGTGTCGGACGATCTCTTCCAGGCTCCACGTCGCGGGATCGGAGTCCAGGAGCCTGGCCTTCGCCCACGCAAGCCAGGCCGCGGCTTCAGGATCGATGTCCGTCCGAGGCGTCGCCGCCGGCTGCAGCTGCGCGAGCAGCCTGCTGACCCGGAGAGCCTCCTCGTGCCACTCCGCCAGTTCGCAGAGGCGGGCCCAGCGGGATTCCTCGGCCTGCGCCTGCCGCTCGGCTTCCGCCTGTCGCTCGGCCTCATACCGCCAGCGGGCCTCCGCCTCGCGGCGCTCGGCGTCGATCTGCTGGGCCTCGCGAGCCGCGGCTTCGATGCCGGCGACGATCTCGTCGATCCGGTCTTCGAGTTGGCCGTGGCGCGGGTGGTCGCGCCATTCGGTCCGTCGGCCGTAGCTGCGGGTCTGGGTGGTTAGCACCAGCTCCCCGGTCATCCGGTGTTCGAATGCGTGGTCGCGGCCGCGCGCCACGTTCCAGGGATCGCGAGCCTCCTCGGGCGTGAGCCGCCGCTTGGTGCGTGTGTAGCGCTCTCGGATCGTGTGGGTGACCAACTGGCCGCTGACCTCGAAGCGCACGTCGTAGAGCGATCGGCCTTCGGTCCACACGCGGTGTCCGCCCCGCTCCAGGGCCGTGAACAGCCGGTGGCGGAGCCGTTCGCAACGCCGCTCCAGGGGGTCTTCGTCGACGCGTGCGCGGGCCGGAGCCAAGGAGAAGCTCGCCTGCTGGCGAAACGCTTCGCGGCGGCCGGCCAGGATCGGGTGCAGCATCTCGGTGGGCATCCGCCCTGGCGCGCCGATACGGGGCGGCGGCGGCGCGTCCGCTCTGCCGCGGGTCGCCGTGGAGTGGTCGGCAGGCGCATCTGGGGCTACCGGCGCTTCCGGGGGCCGCCGGCGGCAACGGCCGGTCGAGGCTTACCGTCTCCGGACGTCCGGGGCGGGCCCACGGCAGTTTCCGCGGCCGGGTGTCCTGGGGCGCGTCGCCGCGCCAGAAGCCCGAGTAGGGGAACGGCACGTCGAGGGACTGGCAGATCCGCTCGAGCTCGGCGGCCGCGAGCCCCAGCGCGCGCGCCGCCTGCGGCATCGGCTTCGACCAGACCAGGCGGTGGAGGTCTTCGCGGGTCAGGATCATCGGCCCTGGGCTCCATTCGGCGTGCGGCCGTCGGAGGGCCAAGACGTGGTTCGGACGGGTTCTCCCTGATCGGGACGTCGAGATTTGATGGGATCCGTAGGCGAGATCTGAGGGGGAAAGCCTTCCCCTGCGGCCGAGCCCGAGGCGTCTCGGCCGACCCCTTCTGCGGGGGCGGCGCCCCCGCAACGCCCCCGCCGGAGGGGGAGGAAGGGCGGTTCGGGTCGGTCCCGCATCGGGGGCCGTCCAGACACCGCGGAGGCGGTCATGCCGTCCCAGCCCCCAATCTCCGAACCCGCTGCGGCGGTCGCCCGGCGCCTGCGCGACGCTGGCCCACTGGCGCTCGACGATGGCGAGGCGCTGCAGCTGGCTGGCGGGCTTCGCTTGGGCGAGGCCGAGGCCCTGCTCGCGGCGTTCGGGTCGCTGCCGGAGGTGCTGGCCGCCGACGCGGCCGCCCTGGAGCGCATCGTGTCGCCCGAGCGCGCGGCGCGCCTGGGCCTGGCGCACGACCTCGTGCGGCGGGTGCTGGTCACGCCGCTACGGGAGCGGACCCTGCTGCCGGGCTGGACCGTGGTCGCCGACTACCTGCGCGCCGTGCTCGGCGGGCTGGCGCGCGAGCAGTTCCGGGTGCTGTTCCTGGACCGCCGCAACCGGCTGATCCGCGACGAGGTCATGGGCGAGGGTACGGTCGACCATGTGCCTGTCTATCCGCGGGAGGTGCTGCGCCGCGCCCTGGAGCTCAACGCCTCGGCCGTGGTGCTCGCCCACAACCATCCGGGCGGAGACCCGGCGCCCTCCCAGGCCGACATCGACGCCACGAAGCTCGTGGCTGAGGCGGGACGCGCGTTGCGGATCTCTGTCCACGACCACTTCCTGGTGGCCGGCGAGCGCGTGGCGAGCTTCAAGGCCATGGGGCTGCTCTGATGGTCCGGCCGAGCCTCGCAGCCGTCGTCAAGGCGCTGGGCGGCGACCTGCTGGCTGGCGGGCTCCGCGCCAATGTGCCGGGACCCGGCCACAGCGCGGCCGACCGTTCAGTGTCCTTGCTGCTCGCGGGGACCCGGGTGGTGGTCCACAGCTTCGCCGGCGACGACTGGCGCGACGTGCTGGCCCAGCTCCGGGACCTGGGCCTCGTGGACGAGGACGGTCGCCTGGCCGGCGTCCAGGGCTTGGCGCCGGCGCATGGCGAGCTCCCCTCGCGAGCCGCCCGCGTCGGCATCGCCCGCGCGCTCTGGTCGGAGGGGCGGCCGCTCGGCGGCACGCTCTCGGACCGGCACCTTCGCCTCCGCGGCGTGGGCGGCGCGCCGCCCGACGACCTGCGCCACCATCCGGCGGTCCCCGCGGCGGTCTATGCGCGCCGGGGCGTCCGTCGGCCGGCCCTGCTGGCGGCGATCCGCGATCCCGCGGGCGAGCTGTGGGGGCTGGAGGTGACCTACCTCGCGCCGGGTGGACACCGCGCCACCGTCCGGACGCCGCGCAAGACGGTGGGCGGCTGCCCGGCGGGGTCGGCGGTGCGGCTGGCGACCTGCGGCCCGCGGCTGCTGGTGGGCGAGGGGGTCTTCACCTGTCTGTCGGCGGCGCGGGTGTTCGGTCTGCCGCCCTGGGCGCTGCTCTCAACCCGCAACCTGCGCAGCTGGCGCCCGCCGGACGGCGTCCGGTCGGTCCTGATCGCCGCCGACCGCGGCGCTGACGGCGAGCGGTCGGCGCGGATCCTGGCAGCCAACCTCCGCGCGCTCGGGCTGGCGGTGGCGCTGCACTGGCCCCCGGCGCCGTTCGCCGACTGGAACGAGGCCGAGGCGGCGGATTGGCCGCAAGGGGAGGCGGAGGAAGGGCGGGTTCGGGCGGGCGCGGCGGACGGATGGTCCGGGCCGCCGGCCCGGAGATCCGAGCCATGACTCCCAATCCCCAGGAGGCGCTGCCGCACGACGACGGCCTCGTCCTCATCCCCGACGCCCTGCGCCCCGCCCTGGCCGCCAACGCCGCCCGGCCGGATGGCGATCCGGTCCCGGTCCTGAAGCTGTTCAACCCGACGGGGCCCGGGACCTGGCTGATCACCGAGCTGGACCCGGACGGCGACACGATGTTCGGGCTCTGCGACCTCGACATGGGCTGCGCCGAGCTGGGCTCCGTCAGCCTGCGCGAGCTGACCGCCGTGACCCTGCCGTTCGGCCTGACCATCGAGCGCGACGTCCACTTCGAGGGTCGCCTGCCGATCTCGCAGTGGGCCGAGATCGCCCGGCGCTGCGGCTCGATCCGCGAAGCCGAGCAGATCGTGCGCACGATCGCGCCCGCGCGCGACCCTGGCGCCTGACCTCACCGCCTTTCGCCGGCGGCTGCGGTCGCCGGCGGATGCCCGGCCTCGGCCGGGCGATCCGCGCCATCCCGGCGCAAGAGCCCCCGCCGTTGTCCCGCCGAAGCGTGGGTGGCGAGGGCCGACTCACACCCCTGACCCCCAGGAGTAAGACCATGAGACTGGCATTCGCCGACCCCCGCAACCTGACCCTCTCGCCGTTCAACATGCACTACGGGCGGCCCGACCCCGACGTCTCCGACATCCTGCCGTCCGTGCGCCAGCGCGGCGTGCTCCTCACCCTGCTGGTGCTGGAGACGATGGCGGACGGCGCCGCCGTCCCGGACCGCTTCGAGGTGGTCGCCGGCCGCCGCCGCTGGAAGGCCGCCCTGGCCGCGATCGCCGAAGGCGTTGAGATCGATCCCGTCCCGATCGGCATCCTCGAGCCGGGCGACGACGCCGCCGCCATCGAGGCCTCGCTGATCGAGAACCTCGGCCGGCTGCCGCCCGACGAGGTCACCTGCTGGGAGACCTTCACCCGGCTGGTGAAGTCGGGGCGCACGGCCGAGCAGATCGCGGCCGTCTTCGGAATGTCCGACGTGGTGGTCCGGCGGACGCTGGCGCTCGGCAACCTGCTGCCGCGGATCCGCAACCTCTACCGCCGCGACGAGGTCGACGTGGCCACGGTCCGTTGCCTGACGCTGGCCAGCAAGGCGCAGCAGAAGGCCTGGCTGGCGCTGCTGGACGACCCCCAGCAGCGGGCGCCAACCGGCTCCGCTCTCAAGGCCTGGCTGTTCGGCGGGGCCTCGATCCCGACGAAGCACGCGCTGTTCTCGCTGGAGGACTATCCCGGCGAGATCCGCGCCGACCTGTTCGGGGAGGAGAGCTGGTTCGTGGAGGCCGACCAGTTCTGGCGCTGCCAGAACGAGGCGATCGCCGCGCGGCGCGACGCGCTCCTGGCCGAGGGCTGGTGCGAGGTGGAGGTGCTGGAGGTCGGCGAGCCCTTCTACGCCTGGAAGCACACCGCCACGCCCAAGGCCAAGGGCGGCAAGGTGTTCATCACCGTGTCGGCGCGCGGCGAGGTCGAGGTCCATGAGGGCTGGCTGAGCGACAAGGAGGCCCGCCGCGCCCAGGCGGCGGCGGCCAAGGCGGCGCGGGGCGAGGACCCCGCCGCCGCCGAGGCGGCCAAGCTCGCGCGGCCCGAGGTCACCCAGGCGCAGGAGGCCTACATCGACCTGCATAGGCATGCGGCGGTGCGGCTGGCGCTCGCCGAGGCGCCGGGCGTGGCGCTCCGCCTGCTCGTCGCCCACGCCGTGGCGGGAGCGGGGCACTGGCGGGTGGAAGCCGAGAGCCGGCGTGGCGGCGACCCGGCCCTGGCCGCGAGCCTCGCGGCGAACGGGGCCGTGGCCGCCTACGCCGAGCGGCGCGCGGCAGCCGCCCGGACCTTGGGGCTGCGGCCGGACGCGCGCGACCTCCTGGGCCAGCGCCCGGAGGGCGGGGTCGCCGGGCTGTTCGCGCGCCTGCTCGCCCTGCCGGACGCCGACGTGCTCGCCGTCGCCGCCGTCGTGATGGCCGACAGCCTCGCCGCCGGCAGCGAGGCGGTGGAGGCGGCGGGCGTCTGGCTGAAGGTGGACATCGGCCAGGTCTGGTCCCCCGACGAGGCCTTCTTCGACCTGATGCGCGACCGCGAGACCGTGAACGCCATGCTGAAGGAGGTGGGCGGCAAGAAGGTCGCCGACGGCAACCTCGCCGAGAAGGTGAAAACGCAGAAGGCCATCCTGCGGGACCTGCTGGAGGGGGCCAACGGCCGAACGAAGGCCGAGGGCTGGACGCCGAAGTGGCTAGGCTTCCCCGCCCAGGCCTACACCCGCCGGCCCTTCGCGCCGGCCCGCCGCGCCCGCACCGTGGCGCCGCTGCTGCGCCGGGCCGAGGCGGCGATCGGCGCCGCCCCGCAGGCGATCGCCGCCGAATAGGGGCGTCCTGGTCCGACCCCTGCACGCGCGCACGCCCTCGCCCCCGGCGAGGGCGTGCGTTGCGTGGCCTGCGGCGGTGGGCCGCGGCTTTGACCGGCGGGTCTGGTTCGTCCATTGCAGGCGAAGACCCATGGACGAACAGCTCGCCTACTTCCTGGACCTGCGGATCCGGCTGCGCGGCCGCGCCGAGGCGGTGGCGATTGTCGACCGCTGCCTCGCCATGATCGCCCGCGCAGCGCGGGCGTCGCCGGAGGAGCTCGTCCGGTTGGACGCCGAGGTTGAGACCCTGCGCGAAGACCTGGCCGCCCGCTTCGGCCGCAAGCACCCGGTGACCTACCAATAGCCTTCCCCCTCTGCCGCGCGCGCCAGGCGTCCCGGGAGCGCCTGGGACCGGGGCTGGGGGCGTCGGAGCATGACGGCGTCGACGGTTCGGCGATGCGTGTCGCTCGGCGCGCGGCGCGCGTGCCGGTCTCCTCGGCGCCGGCCGAAGCGAGGGTCGCGACGGAGCGCCACCGCGCCGGCCCGCGCGCAAGGGTGCGCTGACGCCGCCTGCGGCGCCCTGGCCCGCGGGCCGTCCCGGCGGCCGGAGGTCGCGAGCTTCGGCTCGTAACCCCAGGAGACCGCCATGCGACCGCTTCCCAGCTTCTTCAACACCGCCGAGCTCGACGCCTTCGACGCCCGGACCGCCGCCCTGCAGGACCCGCGCCCGCACCCCACCGAGCCGCAGCTCACCCAACTCGGCCATGCGCTGATGACCGAGGTCCTGGACCTCGTCCTCGACGGCGCCCTTGAGGACCACGTCGTGACGGTCTGCGAGACCCTGATCGGCGGCCTGCACGCCGGCGTCCAGCGGCTCGAGCGCGACGCCGACCGCGAGCGCGAGCAGCTCGCCGGGCTGCTGCGCGACTTCGACGGCTCGGAGGTGGCCGACGTGGACCTGCAGGAGGCCAAGACACGGGCCGACGCCCTCGACGTGGCCGCCTGCGCGCTGGCCATTGTCCGCGACGCGGCGGCCGAGGGCTACGCGACGGCGACCCGCGAGGTCTGGAGCCCCTGGCGCGGCTCGGTGCGAGGCGGAACCAGCACGGCGGCGCAGCTCGACGCGCAGGCCGCGATCCGGGCGCTAGAGGACAGGCGGAGAGTCGGCGCCGATCCCGGCGATGCGGTCGTGGCGTTCCGCGCATCTCCGCGCAGCGACACGCCCGAAGACGCGGGGCGCATCTTCGACGCCTTGAACTGGGCGTTCTGCAAGTTCCCGGGCATGAGCCTCGCGCTCACCGGGGCGCCGGGCGGCGAGCGTCTCGCCAAGCGCTGGGCGCAGCAGAAGGGCGTCCGGCTGGTCCTGGCGCGGCCCGACTTCGCGCGGTTCGGCCGGGCGGCGCCCTTCCGCGCCAACGACCAGCTGATGGCGCTGCAGCCGGTGTGCGTCCTGGTGCTGCCGGAGACCCTGGGACCCGCTTCCGCGGCCGCCGCGCCGCCGTTCGGGCCCGCCCTCAACCTCGCCGAACAGGCGCGCCGTCGCGATGTCCCGTGCGTGCGGATCGGCCCGAAGTCAGCTGGGCCCGAGCGCCCCTGAGATCGAACGCGGCGGGCCGTGTCGGATCGGACGCACGGCCCGCCACATTCTGGCGTGCATTGTGAATATTCGCGGCGGCCACAGGCGGAGGCCGGCGCCTGGGTGAAATATCGCCCTTGTCACACTCCAGGGGCGCCGCGCCTCCTTCCGCCTTCGCCCTCACGAGGCCGACGGAGTCAGTGCGATGGCCGAGCCCCAGGCCGAACCGTTCCATGTGGCGCTCACCGCCCTGCGCGAGCGGCTGCAGAGCGGCGTGCTCCCGCCCGGCGCGCGCGCCACCGCCGTCGACCTGGCGGACGACCTCGGCCTCTCGACGACCCCGGTCCGCGAGGCGCTGTCGCGCTTGACCGGCGAAGGCCTGCTCGAGGACCGGCGGGGGCAGGGCTACTTCGTCCGCCGCCTGGGCGCGGTGGACATCGCCGACCTGTACCGCCTGAACCTCGCCCACCTGTTCATCGCCCTTGAGCCGCGGCGCACGAGTCGCATGCCGACACCCGCCGCCGCAGAAGAGTCTTCGGACGGCGCTGGCCCGCCCTTCGACCCGGTCGCGAGCGTCGACGGCCTTTTCCGCGCCTGGGTCGGCGCCACCGGCAGCCGGCCGCTGTTCGGCGCCTTCCGCGTCATCCAGATCCAACTCGGCCCCGTCCGCCGGGTGGAGGCCCAGGTGCTTCCGGAACTCGAGGCGGAGGCGCGGGTGCTGCTCGACGTGACCTTGCCGCGCGGCGACCGGCTCGCCGCGCTGCGCCAGTTTCACGCCCTGCGAATCCGCGAATCGGACCGGCTGGCGGCCTTGCTTGAGCCGGCCGCCCGCGGGTCGAGAAAATAGAGCGAATATAGATTGAATATACACATCCCAGGTTGTGAACTTAACTCGTCGCAATCAGCGGCAGATACGACCAGGGAGGTCAAGATGATGAAGCTGTTCAGCCTGCGGAACTTCCGGCTCCTGAGCCTCGGGGGCGCCAAGGCGTCGACGCACGGCGAGCCCGACGGGGACGACGTCGAGATCGACGAAACGCTGTACTTCAAGCCGTGATGTCGAGGCGGCGCCGGTTCGCCCGGCGCCGCCGTCTTCCCATGTCGCTTTCGCTTCGCCCGGATGTCCATGTCGCCCTGGTGGACGACGACGTCGTGGTCCTCGACGTGGGACGCGACGACTACCTCTGCCTGCCCGGCCTGGCCGCGGTCTGGCGCGAGGGCGTCAACGCCGAGGGTCTCATCCAGGACCCAGAGCTCTCCGCCCAACTGTCCGCCGCCGGTCTGACGGCGACGCAGGCCGGGCGCCCGGCGGCCCGGCTCCTGCCGGTGGCCGTCCGATCGGCCTGCGACCAGCCACCGGCACGGATCACGCCCTCCGACCTCGGGGCGATCGCCGGGGTGCTGTGGGACGTGGCGTGGCACTATCGCGGCCGCTCCCTGGCGCACATCCTCCGCCATGCCCGCCGCCGTCGCCCCGCAGGGCAAGGCTCACGCAGCGAGGTGCTGCGGTTGAGCGCGGCGTTCGAGCGCGCGCTCGTCTGGCTGCCGCTGCCGGCCAAGTGTCTCGTGCGCAGCTTCGCGCTGCTGCGCTTCCTCCAGCGTCGCGGGCAGGACGCGCACTGGTGCTTTGGCGTGCGCACCTGGCCGTTCTCCGCCCACTGCTGGCTCCAGCTCGACGAGGTGTCGCTCGACGACCACGCCGACCAGCTGCGCGCCTACACGCTCATCCATGTCGCCTGAGGCCCCGCAGTTCCTGGCCTTTGCCTGGCCCCCGGCTTCGGAGGACGCGGCGGGCGAGGCGGCCGTCTGGCGCGAGGCGCTCAGGTCCGCCGACTGGTCGCCGCTGGAGCAGGGCGCAGGCCTGGAGGTGTGGGGCCGCGGTAGCGGGCCGTCGCTTCGGCGCCTCCACCCGAGCCTTCTCATCCTGGGCGAGATCCATCCGCACGGTCCCGGGACCGCCGTCGCGCCGCCGCCGGACATCTCCGTCGAGCGCGCCGCGCGGCATCTCTCGACGCGCGCCTGGGGTGAGTACGTGGCGATCCTGCGGGGGCCAACCGACGGCGAGCCGTGGGTCTTCCGCAATCCGTCCGGCGGGCTCGACGCCCTGACCTGGAAGGCGGGCGCCGTGGTCGCCGTCGCCAGCGAGCTCACCCACCTCCCGTTCGGGCTCGCGCCCCACAGGCTGGCGCTCGACTGGGACGCCATCACCGACTTCGTGCGGCGTCCCCTGTCGACCCTCGATCGCTGCGGACTGGCGGGGTTCCACACGGTCACCCCGGGCGACCTGCAGCCGATGGGCGCCGATGCGCGGCGGGCGGTGGCGATCTGGCGGCCCGAGACGTTCGCCGGCAACGTCGCCATCGACGATGCCGAGGCCCGCCTCCGCGACGTGGTGGATGGCGTGGTCGCGGCCCAGGTCGGCGCCTGCGGGCGCGCCTTGGTGGAGATCTCCGGCGGACTGGACT
The DNA here is from genome assembly GCF_057809855.1 of Phenylobacterium sp. FG114. NCBI lineage: Bacteria > Pseudomonadati > Pseudomonadota > Alphaproteobacteria > Caulobacterales > Caulobacteraceae > Phenylobacterium > Phenylobacterium sp. FG114. The sequence continues at coordinate 187,284 of NZ_JBMDKU010000012.1, forward strand.
CCGCGATCGTCGCGGCCTCGCTCGCTCGGGCGGCCGACGGTCGGGCCGAGCTGGTCGGCCTCAACTACTTCGGCGACCGTCCGGAGGGTGACGAGCGGGCGTGGGCCCGCGCGGCGTGCTCTGCGGCGGGCCTTTCCCTGGTCGAGGCGGCGAAGCTTGCCGGGGCGGTCGCCTTGTCGGATTTCACAGACTTCGCGCGCTGTGCGCGGCCGGCCCTGAACGCCCTCGATGCGGACCGGGACCGGCACACCGCCCGCCTGGCGCTGGCGCAAGGCGCCGACACCATCTTTACCGGCAAGGGCGGCGACGCGGTCTTCTTCCAGATGCCCACGCCGCGCATCCTCGCCGACTATCGCGCCGCCAAGGGCGGGTTGCCATGGCCCGACCCCTTCGCCGCGGACATCGCCCGGTGGCTCCGGCGCTCGGTGTGGTCGACGCTGTGGGCGGCTCGCCGGGCGCCAGCGCAGGACTACCGGGCCCGCGCGGGGGTGTGGGGCTCGCGCACCCGGGAGGCGCCGTCGCGGCCGGCGCATCGCTGGCTCGAAGGAACCGAGCACGTCGCGCCGGCCAAGCGCCTGCAGATCGAACTCGTCGCGGCCTCGCAGCTGGCGGCGGGCCTCTGCCGACGCGCGGAGGCGGCGCGGCTGCGCCACCCGCTGCTCGCCCAGCCCGTTGTGGAACTCTGCCTGTCCATCCCGGCCTGGGCGCACGTGGCGGGGGGACGCGACCGGGCGGTGGCGCGCGCCGCCTTCGCGGATCGCGTCCCGGCGTCGATCACCGAGCGTCGCTCGAAGGGGGCGCTTACGTCCCTCTACAGCCGGCGGACGGCGGCGAGCCTGGAGGTGCTGCGTCCCTTCCTCATGGACGGGGTCCTGGCCGAATGGGGCGTCCTGGATCGCCGCGCCCTCGACCTCGCCCTGCAGCCCGACCAGTTGATCCGCCGGGCCGACGGCGCGCGGGTCATGGGGGCGGCGATGGTGGAAGCCTGGGTGCGGCATTGGCAGGGGCGGGCGCCGGACCTGGCGACGGCGTCGCGGGATGGGGTCCGGTCGAGGCTGCTCTGAGGTGGAGGTCGAGCCAGGCGAAGGCGCGGCTGTAGTAGTCGCGGATCGTGCCGGGGCTCGTGAAGCTGTGGCCTTCCCCCCAATAGGTCACCAGCACCACGTCCTTGTTCTGCCGGTGCAGGCTTGAGAACATCTCCTGCGCCTGGCCGATGGGAATGGCGTCGAGCTCGCCGTGGAAGATCAGCAGCGGAGTGTGGATGCGGTCCGCGGCGAACACCGGGCTGTTGGCCACGTAGCGCGCCGGGTTGGAATAGGGCGGTCCGCGCATCGCACCCTGGAGGTCCTCGGTCCACCCGGCGGACGGGTTTGCGCCCAGGCCCCCTTCCGGCAGCACCAGCCGCTTGAGGCCGAAGTCCCCGTGCATGCTCACCAGGTCGGCGGGGGCGGCCTGGACGATGGCGGCCCGGAACCGGTCGGTCTGGGCGATCACGGCCAGGGTCCCATAGCCGCCGAAGCTCGCGCCCCAGATCGCCAGGCGCTCGGCGTCGAACGGCGCCGCCGCGCCCGGAAGGCGGCTGGCCGCCTCGACGATGGAGAGCAGCCGGGCCGCCAGCCCGGCAGCCGGGCCGTCGTCCTCCGGGGTGTCCGGCAGGCTGGGGATGAGGACGGCGTAACCGGCGCCTACGAGCAGCGCGGGCGTTTCGATCCCCCCGCCGGTACGGGCATCGAGATAGGCGGGGAACCTCGGATAGGTCGAGCCAGGGTAGGGCCAGACGACCAGCGGCGGCGGGTCCCCAGCGGGCTTCCCTGCGGGTTTGGGCGGGAGCATGAGCCAGCTCGTCAGCCGCTCCCCGCGAGGCCCCAGGTGCGGCACGGGAATTACCCGCGGCGCGTCCACGTCGGAAAGGCCGCGGTTGATCGTGGCGAGCGTGACCGGCGGCGCCCCAGGCCGCACCCAGGACAGCACCTCGGGTCCTCCCTCCGGGAAGGCGCGGGCCACCGCGCCGGAGGCGCTGGCGGCGACCACGACCCCCGGTTCCGGCAAGGGCGCGGCGGCCGCACCGGGACCGAGCCGGACGGCGGGGGCGGAGGGCGCGCCGGTGACGATGGTGAGGTCGGGCGACTGGTTGGGACCGAGCTCGGCGCGCGGCCGCAGGCCGCCCGGCGCCGGCGTCACCAAGCCAAGCGCCGGGTCGTCCGGCCAGGGCGAGGGGGCGAGGCCATGGCGGTCCGCGCGCCAGAGGCGGCCGCCGCTCACCAGCCACAGCGCCTCCGGCGTGAGGATCGCCGGGTCCGGAGGGACGGTCGGCAGCGTGGCGGTGAGGTTGATGGCGCGCGCGCCGGCCAGGCGGAACCAGTCCGCCCGGCCGGCGCCGACGTCCCCGACCGGTCGGGCAAAGACGATCGGGTCGCGTCCCATCCACCCCGCCCGGACCACGCCCGGCCGCCCGGACACCACAGGCCGCAGGCCCGCGCCGACCACACGGGCCGTCCCGTCCTTCGCGGCGACCTGGAGCAACCGTCCCTGTGTCCAGGCTTCGCCGTCGCGGCGGGCGAAGACCAGCAACGCCCCGGCGTCCGGCGACCAGCGGAGCAGCTGGCCCAGGAGGTCGCAGCCGCCGCAGGCCGGAGTCTGCCCGCCCGAGGCCATATCGACGATCTCGAGACGGCTGCGCACCACCTCGATGCCGTAGTCCGCCTGGACCGCCCGCTCAGGGTCGAGGGGGATGTCCCGGTCCTCAGCCAGGATTGCCGCGCGCCGGCCGTCGGGGGAGAGCTCGAGGTCAGTGAACGGCCCCGAGGCCACGCAGCGGGTGGTCCCGGCGGCGAGGTCGATCTCCAGCAACTGCCGGTCCGGCGTCCGCGGCCGAAGGCCGAGGAAACGGCCGCTGCCGACCACCGTGGGGCTCGCCTCGCCGGCGGCGGTGCGCGCCCGGCGTTCGGCGATGGCGATGGGATAGCGCCGCAGCTTCAGGTCCAGCGGGACGGCATCCGCGGGGGGCAGGGCGAGCGCGACAAGGGTGTCTCGCCCACGCCAGGCGACCGCACGTGCGGTGGCGTGCAGGTTCGGCGCGATCCCCAGCCAGCGCACGGCGCGCGTGGCCGGCCACGC